>CAZRZE010000041.1:0-12906 GCA_964604535.1 uncultured Akkermansia sp. | reverse complement strand
ATAATTACCAATAAAATTAGCTGAGAGGCTCGTGACTGTGGAACTATTCACCAAAAGAGCCCCTGCATTGCCTACTGATGAATTTCCAATGAAATCACCCGATATGCGACTAACCGTGCTGCTATTCACCTCTATAGCTCCAGCTCTAAGAGAAGTTTCGTTGCCAACAAAAGCACCTGATATTGTGCCTACTGCTGACTGATCTAAATGTATAGCCCCACCTTGCGCTGCAGAGTTGGCGACAAAATCAGCAGTAATATGATTGATTGTACCCTTGGAATTTGAAATGGCACCACCTACGGTAAAAGCTTCATGCCTGTGATCAAAAAAGCTAGTATTGATGGTGTCGATATTTGTGCCTGTTACTCGATCATTATCGAGTGAGATTACAGAGAGATCGGCTTCTCCGCTAGCGGGTGTGAGAGTGAATTTACCAGCAGTAGCTTCTGCCTTCCAATCATATTGCCTCTCAAAGTAGACGACAGCATTCTCTGTGATTTCGTCACCGAGTGTCTTACTGAAGACGACGTTGCTTTCCTGTTTGACGTAGCTGTTAGTATTTGCGTTTTCTAAAAGATAGATGTCAATTTCAAAAGCATTTAAGGAGCCTATAATCTGGCTAGACTCTATACTATAATAAGGCTTGGCGGCTGCCGCAAAGGCATTATTAGAAGCCTGTAAGCCTAAGCTTATAAGGATAAAACGCATTATATAACGATGTCTGATTTTCATGAGTTTACGGGGGGGTGTATTTTTAGGTGTTCCCTTTTTTTGACATACAACTAACTAAATTAAGATAGTAGTAAGAAATTATTAAGGTGCGGAATTATTATGTAATATTTAATATTTTCGTCAAGTCTTTTTTTTAGAATGACACAAGTCAGGTTCGCTCTGATAAATGGGGATGTATTATCATAAAGTATAACTGCTTCATTCATGGAGATACTCGATCGTTTGATGGATAGATAACCCATCACTGCTTAGAATGAATCTCGGATGCTATTTTTGATCCAAGCTATCTTTTAGCTCGTTCTTCCGGTTTACAAAATCGTGCCACGCTGGACTATTCTCTCTCCGATCAGGGGAATACATTACATGCCTCTATAGCAATTTTTGGGTGTGGAGATACTAAATACCGCCTCGCAGTAATGAACTACGAGACGGCTTGCTGTCTAACAAACAATGTATTGGGGGCTTATAGAGCCTCCGCTATTTGTTTGATCATGAGTTTGAGTGATTGAATACCTGATCCAACAAGGTACCATGTCGAGCCATCAAGGAGGACGACATCGTCGTTCTTCACCGCCTTGGTGCGCTTGACCAGCGCGTTTTCGAGCAGCTGACTGCTCTTTGCTTCTTGGCCAATGGCCTTGGAGCGGTCGAGGATGTACATGATATCGGGGTTTTTGATAGCGAGGTACTCATAGTTGACCCTCTGACCATGGCGGCCAGATTTGATTTCTGTATCAGCGGACTTGATCCCGATGACATTGAAGGGCAGGGCGCCAAAGCGTCCGCCGGAACCAAAAACGCTCAGAGAACCATCATTTACCATGACAAAGAGAGCCTTCTTGTCGCTCTTTGCTGCTTTTTCCTTGGTCTCGTCGATAATGGTTTGTATTTCTGCGATAGCCTTCTTGGCTTCTTCTTCTTTATTGAAGAGTTTGCCTATCAGCTCTATGCTCTTGAAGGCTTCACCCACCACGTCAGTAGATCCAGTATTCACCGCGTAGACGGGGGCGATTTTGGACAGCTCTTCGTAGTAATCAGATTGACGTCCAGAGATGATGATGAGATCGGGCTTGAACGCGCTAATTGTTTCGAGGTTAAACTCTTTCAAAGAACCTACATCCGTGTACTTCTTATCGTAGTACTTGGTGAGATGATCGGGGAGGAGTCGCTGCGGTAAAGCTAGTTCTACATCCACACCGAGGCTTTGCATATTATCGAGCATGGAGTAATCCATCACAACAACCCGCTTGGGCATCTTGGGGATAGTTGATTCACCAAAGGTATGTTTGACCTTAATGGTTTCTGCGGCATGGCTTTGCATTGTTGCAAATGTGCTCATGATGGCGATTGCGATGTACTTGAATATGTTTTTCATCTCAAATATATTGTTAGTTGCGGCTAATTTAAATGATGAGAGAGTTTATTGCAAGGAAAATGTGACTGATTTTTCAAAAAAAAGCCTTCTTCTTCCACTCTTTGTGCTTCTTGCCTTCACTTCGTTCTGCTTCCTCAGTCAGGCAGAAAGCCAGCCCAAACAGTCGCAAAAATCTTACGAAAATCCCTCCACGACCTCTCTTTGCGAATTACGAGAACATCCCTGTAGAGCTCAAGACAAAAAGTGGAATGCAGCTAGAAGAAAAACTCTGTGCCTGCATTGATGAGTTATTCAGGATTAGCCTCGCCATCCTGAGAGAAGAAATCTCCGGCTCTTCGTCTAAAATTGCGGAATGAGATATCAGAGCAAGAAGGGCTTGCAACTCTGATTGCCATAGAGAAGGGAGAGCTGTTGTAGGAGGAATTCCCGCCCTCCTCGCAGAAAAGACTTGCACCCCCAAAGCCCTTTGAGCTACTATAGCGATGTGAGTTATCAGGTCTTCGCTAGAAAATATCGCCCCCGCACCTTCCAAGATGTCCTCGGTCAGGATCATGTGGTCAAAACTCTGTGTAATGCTATCTCGCAGAATCGCTTGGCTCATGCCTATCTCTTTGTTGGTCCACGCGGTACGGGAAAAACCTCCACGGCACGTATTTTTGCCAAGGCGCTCAATTGCTCCCAAGGCCCTCGCGTTGACTTTGACCCAGATGAGGATATTTGCGAGGAAATTGCACAGGGCACTAGCCTCGATGTGCTAGAAATTGACGGTGCCTCCAATCGCGGTATTGATAACATACGCGACCTGCGCGAGAATGTACACTTTGCCCCCGCGCGTGGTCAGTTCCGTATCATTTATATTGATGAGGTTCACATGCTGACGAAGGAGTCTTTTAACGCCCTGCTCAAGACGCTGGAAGAACCCCCAGCGCATGTGAAGTTTATTTTTGCTACAACAGAGCCTCACAAGATTTTGCCCACTATTCTCTCGCGCTGTCAACGCTTTGATTTGCGCCCCATTCCTGCGGTCATCATAGCTAAGCATCTGGTACACATTGCTTCTCAGGAGGGTGTTAGCCTAGGTGCGGAGGCGGCAATGGCCATAGCCCGCGTGGCAGATGGTGGCATGCGCGATGCGCAGTCTATGCTGGATCAGCTGGTCGCCTTCTGCGGGTCACATATTGAGGAGTCGCATGTGCATGATGTCTTTGGCGTGACAAGCCGCGATGCTGTGGCGCGTTGCCTGAGTTATATTCTCGATAGGCAGTTGCCTAGTGCGCTGCACCTGATTGATAGCATTGCCCAAGCAGGTAGTGACATGGGGCAGCTGTTGACAGAGCTGATGGCCGCCGTGCGCGAGCTACTGGTGAGCAAGGTTGCAACAAGTGGTCAGCTGGAGAGCATTCCAGAGTCTTGGCAGCCCGTGCTACGCGAGCTGCTGGAGCGCACGCCCTCCGACAAAATCATCCGTTTGATGGAAATCTTTGCCCAAACCGAGGAGCGCATGCGCTGGAGCAGCAACAAACGCCTCCACCTCGAAATGGGACTCATCGCTGGTGTGCATTCCCTTGCCGAAGCCAATATCAGCGACATCGTACGCGCCCTCAGTGGTGCGGCTCTGCCAGATACTCCCATTGCCACAGTCTGTTTGCCCGACGTGCAATACCCAGTCAGCAGTCCAGTAGCTGCCGCACCAGTTGCCGCCGCTGTGCCAGTGCCTGTTGCTATCCCTGAGCCAGCCCCTGTGCCAATGCCAGAGCCCGCTCCTGAACCTGAACCTGAACCTGAGCCTGAGCCAGCCCCTGTGCCAATGCCAGAGCCCGCTCCTGAACCTGAACCTGAACCTGTACCAGTTCCTGCGCCAACCCTCGCGCCAGAGTTTGAGTCCGAGTTTGAGCCCGAGTTTGAGTCAGAGTTTGAGCCAGAGTTCGATAGCATAGAACCCTATGCAGAGCTAGAAGCACAGTACCCCATCATAGATGACGCACCCCCACGCTTTGCGGGTGTGCCCGATAGCATGATTATGGGCGCAGAGCCAGCCCCGCTTGTCATGAGTGCTGCCCTATGGAGAGAGTGCTTGAGCCTCATGACCGCGCGCTTCCCCCTACAGAGTGCCTTTTTCACAAAGGCTGCCTTTGCCTCCTACTCCACAGGGACACTGACACTGGCAGTCCACCCCGATGACCACAGCACAAGACACAGTCTACTAAGCCCCGAGACCCAAGGCGACCTCCTGCACATCATCCAAGAAGTCACAGGAGAACGTCCCCGCCTCCAGGTCATCAATGATGGCACGATGCCAGCCCCCATCGCAGAGGACATTAACAACGCGCGTCTCCCCCTTCCCGAGCCTCCTCCAGTGGTCGTGGAGAAGAAAAAGCCCGCTCCTGCCCCAGCCAAAACTGAGACAGAGAAAAAAACCAACGAACCCAAGGCCCCTCTGGACGATAACTTCTACAAAGATCCTCTCATCCAATCCGCTTTGGAAAAATTTCACGCAAGAATTATCAAATAACAGCATACACAAGAGATGAATATACAAAAACTCATGAAGCAGGCCCAAGCCATGCAAGCCAACATGGCGCAGGCTCAAGAAGAACTGGCAGAAAAGGTATTTGAAGCCGAAGCCGCTGGTGGCAAAATCAAAGCCGTTGCAGACGGAACAGGTATGCTCAAATCCCTGAGCATAGATCCAGCCATTATCGACCCCGATGACGCAGAGTTCCTTTCCTCCCTCGTCCTCAAAGCCGTACAAGATGCCCTCAGTGGTGCCAAGGAAATGGCCGAAGGCGAAATGCGCAAGGTAACTGGTGGATTGGGTCTCCCCTTCTAATCCAATAATAAAACGCAATGCCATGGCAGACAGCGAGCTTCCCTTTCTCATCATCGGTCAGGGTCTAGCTGGCTCTGCCTTGGCATGGCGGCTAATGCATGCTGGCGCGCGCGTCCTTGTTATTGACCGCCCTGTCACCGACAGTTCCTCCCGCGTTGCCGCAGGACTAGTCAACCCCCTATCGGGTCGCAAGGTCAAGCCAGAGTGGCGGCAGGCAGAATGCCTTCCCGCTGCGCACAGCTACTACAGGGAAACAGAGAAAGAACTGGGTGGCAGCTGGTGGCAGACCGCTGACATCTGGCGAGAACTCAACGCCGATCAACTATTGCTCTGGGAAGACAGGCGACTAGACCCAGAAAGCGCAGCCTACGCGGGTCCTCTCCTGCCATGGCTTTCACCATGGAAAGGGCAGGGGCATGCAGCCGTCACATATGGCTCTGCCGTCCTGCATGCAGAAAGCCTCATCGAAGCCCAGCGTAGCTGGTTGCAAGAGCGTGACTCCTTTGAAGAAGCCGACCTTCAAGTCAGCGACTTGCGCACAGAAGAAGACGGACGCATCCTCTGGAAAGACAGACACTTTCAAGCCGTCATCTGGTGTGTGGGATATGAGGTGGCGAAGCAACTCGACGCGCCTTGGTTAGAAGCCCGCATGTCACAGGGCTGCATCTTGGATATCCAATTTGAAGAAGAATTTTTACCCCCTGACATCATCCTGCACTTTGGGCATTGGCTCGTGCGTCGAGGCGACATATGGAGACTAGGGGCAAGCTACGACTGGCACTGGGGTAACCCTAGTGAGCCAGCAATGACCTCTGCTCACCTCTTGATGCAAGTCTTGGATGAACGCTACGATGGGCAGTACGAAGTCAAGAAAGCACGCGCGGCGGTACGACCCATCATACGCTATTCTCAACCAGTAGTTGGAGCTATACCCGAGAGGGCAGGGCATTACATGCTGGGAGGACTGGGCAGCCGCGGCTGTACGACAGCACCATGGGTTAGCGAGAGATTGGCAGAGCACCTGATGACTGGGGTAGAATTGCCAGATGATCTGATACCACTACCCCTGTACGAGAGATGGAAAAAGCGTCAGCTCAACGCAAAGCAATAACGCCCATTGTGGCAGCAGAAGACACACTAGCTGCTTGACCTAGCTCTCCTTGATGCCCTATACTTCATTCTTATGAAGCGACCCTCACTGTTCACGCGTGCAGCGGGCTGGCGCTTCTGGCGTTCCAGAAAAAAAGCCCGCAATTCACCCACCCGCCTTGTCTCACGACTGCGTCGTCTTTCACGCGCATTCTCCCAGCATGCGTGCTTGGAGACTAACACACTACGCCTTCCTGTCCCCAGTTGGAAGCAAGAGGCGACCCTGCGTCTTGCCGTGGTCGCTGACTTGCATGTCGCGCCACATATGGGCGATTACCTAGATGATATCGTCCAACGCGTGATTGATGCGCAGCCCGATGCCATACTCTTCCTCGGTGATTTAATGAATGGTCATGGGGAGCATGAGTCCATGCCCCTAGATGAGATTGCCGCTCACCTCGCGCCTTGGTCACAGTACCCCCTCTTTGGAGTGCTAGGCAATCACGACTACTGGTACGATGCAACGGCCGTTGAGCATATGCTGGAGAATCAGTTGTCCATGCGCATGCTTGAAGGAGAAAATGCCTGCCTGCGCCTTGAGGGAAAGCCTCCTGTCTACCTCGGCGGCGTGCGCTGCCTCTATACCTTCCAGAAAAAACCAGGCAAGCTACCAAACCTCCCTGCAGAGGCAAAAGCCAGCGGCGCGCCCTACATCTTTTTGAGTCATACGCCCTCTGGCGCTTTTGTAGCGCCAGAGGGCACACTCATTACCCTTGCTGGTCATAGCCATGGGGGGCAAATCTGTCTGCCGCGTGGTCGTGTCATCAAGAGCTCCGAGTCTCGCGTGGCACGCAAACTTTCTCGAGGTTTTCACCCAGCTCAGAAGGGGCGCAGCGCCCTCTACACCAGCAGGGGGCTAGGAACTAGCGTTGTTTCCCTGCGTCTTTTTTGCAAGCCCGAGCTATTCTTTCTGGAACTCTGCGAATTTGACAAAGCCTCATTGTTAGTGTAAATCAGTCCTATGTCCCTTCCTCACATTGAGTCAGTCTACACCGCTGACTCTCCCCTGCTGCATTTTGTGCAGCCTTCTGCTCTATCCCTAGTGGAATTGAGAGCTTTTTTGAGTACACTGATGAACAAGGGATGCCTAGGCAATGACCTCAACGCAGTCAATATGCGACTCTTTGCAGAAAAATACGGCATAACCCTGTCTTTAGAAGAGGGCGTACTCTACCGTCATTATGAGAATAATGAGAGGTTTGAGGGCTACGGCTTTCCCCAATGCCCAGAGCACCTGCTGCCTGAGGCCTTGGAGCGCACGGCGCAGGATGCCATTACGAGGGGTAGGGAATGGCGTTTTGTCCTCCTAACCGAAGAAGAACGCGAGCTGCTGGAGCGTTTTTATCCACAGAGCTTTCACTACAGCAGCAACAGAGATGACAGTGACTACATCTACAGCGCGGAAAAACTACAAAAACTCCCAGGCACAGCCTACCACAAAAAGCGCAACCACCTTTCTCGCCTACACAGGCAGGCGGAGAAGCAAGGCATCAAACTCGAAACAGTCGCCCTAGACCCAGCCAAGCACGGCAAGAGCGTATTAGAGCTCGCTGCCCTTTGGTTGAGTAGTCGATCTGAGAGCAACTACCACATGGAGTTGGAGTTGCGCTACCTCCAAGAAATGCTTCATTCTTGGGAGGAATTGGGCTTGGGTGGTCAGCTGGTCATTTATGCAGGAGAGCTGAGTGCCTTTTCCATTTATTCTCAGACGAGGGAAGGGGAGTACAACACGCATGTAGAAAAAGTGCATCCCCAGCGGCGAGAACTTTACCCGCTCATCAATCAATGCACAGCACAAGTCTTGCAAGAAATGGGTGCATGTAGTATCAATAGGGAAGAGGACTTAGGTCATGCCGGCCTGCGCAAGGCAAAGCTATCTTACCACCCGCAAGTTCTGCTGACAAAGTACAAGGCTGAGAGTATCTAAAAACTTTTTTCGCTTTTTTTAAAAAATATTTGAACAAATGTCATACTGTGCGTGTCGAACTCTACAATAATCATACTGTGAGGCGCGGAAAGAGAGAGCCAAACTTCACACATAGGTTGATTGTTAGTTTCATAAATGAGTAATTAGTGTAGCAAAGGCGTAGGAGAGATCCTGCGTCTTTGTTTTATATATTTCTTGGCGTGCTTGCCAAGTCCTTTAAAATGTCGTACTATCTCTCTAAGCATGATTCAGACAGATTACCCCCACGGCCCCGACTTCCCCATCATTAGTGTGGAAACAGAACTTTGCTCCGCGCGTATCTCCCTTTACGGTGGACAAGTCCTTAGCTGGAAACCCCGCTCCCAAGAACATGACGTGTTCTACATGAGCCCCAATTGCCAGTTTGAACAAGGACGCGCCCTGCGCGGCGGTGTTCCTCTCTGCTGGCCTTGGTTTGGCAAGCACCCCGAGGATGCCACTGCCCCCAGCCACGGTGTGGCGCGTATTTCCCTCTGGCAGCTAGCAAAGAGCGAGTTGGATGAGGCAGGAGTCATGCACATCTTGTTGGCTCTGCCCGCCACGGATGAGCATATGCCCAGTGCCGCACTGGTCTTGGAGCTGGGAGAAGAGCTGGTGATGAGCCTGCTGACGCTGGATGTACCCGCGCAAATGCCTTTTTCCGCCGCGCAGCATAGTTATTACGCGGTCAGCGATTATGAGACCATTGCCATCACGGGCTTGGAAGAGTCTCCCTTTGTGGAATACGCTGCCTCTCCAACAGAACATATGGAAGACCCCCTCATCCCAGCTGGTAATATAGACCGCATCTACTGCCCAGTGGATGAGAAGGCGCAACTCTGCATCCATGACCCCGCGTGGAATCGCACCATAAGCATCCTGCGAGATGGCTCTGGTTCTTCCATTGTCTGGAACCCCGGTGAAGAGCTGGCCGCTGGCATGTCTGACCTAGGCGCAGAGCAATGTCATGGCTTTATCGCGTTGGAAACCTCCGCCGTACCTGCTGAGGGGCTTTCCCTTCGCTACGGAGAGACGCACCGCCTGACAACACGCGTTACTGTTGTTACAATAGACTAGGGGCAAGGCATAAAATCTTTTTCATCACACACGCTATCATGTCAGATTCACAGTCTCTTTTTTCGCGATTTTTTTCTCTCTGCGCCTCCATGGGGGTGGCAGAGTGGGTGTTGTCTCCTCAGGATGGGCAGCAGGCTTTGTTCTGCTCCCACTTGGAGGGGCTCAAGGGGCTGCTCTGCCATAGGCAGGATGCCGCAGGAGCTCTCAGCTTTGCCTTGGGCAGGGCGAGCCTTAGTGAACGCCCTGTGCTGCTCTTTGGCGGACTCCCTATGCTGACCGAAAGCCAGCGTGTCTTAGAAATAGCCCAACAGAGGAGACGTAGCCTCATCTTCTTGCTGCCCGAATCCGTTGAAGCTATAGCAAAAGCTTATCCCGAGCTGGAACAGGCTATCAACTTAGAAGAGCTCATGGAAGAAGAGCTGGCTGAGGCCATAGCAGATGGCAAGCCGCTTTTCCTATCACTGCCCCCAGCAGAGCTGCGCTTGGCAGAGCCCTTGCCGCCTCGCTACCCTGCGCCAGAGGGCGCGGTGACTCACCCCTTCCGCTCCTCGCTTTCCGACCTCTCTCAGCTACTGCATCACCGTTATCATGAGGGTATTGTCCTAGCCTTGGGTCGCCTTGATGCGCAGGAGCAAGAGCCAGCCCTTTGGCTGGTGGAGACCCTGCGCGTGCCCACCTTGGCAGAAGCTGGCTCGGGACTGCGTGAGGAGTTGGTAGGTCTACGCCTCTGTGATCCCAAAATACTTCTCAATCAAGCCATGCCCTACCATCTCATACGCGTGGGTGACTTTGACCAGAGCGATAGAGAGCTCTGGGAGCAGGTGGAGCAGCATGGGCGCGGAGAATGTTACCACATCACCCGCTGCAAAGTGGAGGGCAGTCGCTGCCTCATAGGCGAGGTAGAGCAAATCATGAAGGCACTGGGCGATGTCCCCTACATAGGCGATGTCCAAGACCTCCTCCCACCCTCGCGACAGCAAGAAGCCCGCATTGAGGAGCACTGCCGCCGCCACCCAGAAAGCAGAGCCGCCCTGCTGCACACCCTTTCGCAGTATGCCACCCTGATGGACAGCCTCACCCTCATTGGCTCGGCCGTGCAGCAGGAGTGGAATGACAATGCCCAGTTAAACATCCCTTGCCACAACATACAGGTATGGGAAGAATCGGGTGAGGGCTTTGACGCGCTGAGCGCCTATGCGGCGGATGCCTCTGCCTCCAGTTGCTGTGTGGTGGATGCTGTTAGTCTCTTGGCTAGCAAAGTGCAATTAGGTGGTGGTGACAGCAAGCGACTTGTCGTCGTCCTCCACCCAGAGGGCAATGAGCTACGCGAAAAGGCGCAGGAAATGGCTTGGGACTACTGTGCGATGTCGTCCTTGGATGATTTGGACGCATTGGATGAGTTCATGGAGGCGGCAGAAGGCGGTCGTGCCTTGTTGCTGCATATTCTCGTTTAAAGCTACAATTGTTAAGAAAAAAACTTGTTTTAACGCGTGCCATGTGATAGCATACGGGCAATGAAACAAGATCTTCCAACTGCACGCTTTGTGGATAGCATCTGGGCTCGCCTAGCTGCCGTTATCCTCTTGTTGGTATGGATAGCTTCGATGTCAATGCCAGATGATCAGGTTTTCACTCAACACCCTATGGCTGTTGGGCTCGCTTTGGTCTGTTTGTTGGTTGCGTTAGGGCTCATCGCTGGGAAAAAGATTGTTCGACTGCCGCTGGCTGCTTGGCTATCCCTGGGCGTAGGTGTTTACTTTCTCCTGCGCTCTTTGATGAGTTATTCTGTGCTAGAGGGCGAGTCTGATGCAGGTATCATATTAGCCTGCATGGTTTTCTATGTGGCGGGTGTATACGCTGCTCAATTACCCCGTGGCGGTAGTATGCTAACACGTGTTCTCATACTGGCCTTGGTGCTGAATATCCTTGCTTGGTTTGCAATGAATAAGTGGGAGTTAGGTATCAATTACCTCGGTCGCGCGCAGGTGGGATTAGCAGGGGAGAACTCTACGCATATGAGTCTTTTTCACTACAAAAACTTCGCTGGTGCCTTTTTCTTCTTTGGTGGCGCGGCTCTAATATGGCGCGTGATTTGGGGGCGCAATTGGAAGCGTTGGGGATCACTTGTGCTGGGTATTGTTGCTCTAGCTTTGTCTTTGCAATGCGAGACGAGAGCGGTGTATTTCTTGCTGCCAGTGGTTTTTGTTGTCGGCTGGATGCTGTGGCTGATGTTGCGCCTCTTTACCAAGGGGCGTGTCGGGTGGCTCGATGGGCTTTTTGGGGTGATCTGCGTGACGGTCTTAGGTTTTGTTGTTTATGATTTCTTTTTTGGCGCAACAGTGTCGCGCTTCTTGACGGAGGTGGATACGCATCTGCGCTTTCAGATATGGGGGGATGTATTTAGCACGCTGCCCGATGCTCCTCTATGGGGTTATGGAGCTGGTGCTTCGCAGTGGGAGATTGTCCCTTTTTTTAATGAATGGAATACCCCCAACTACGCACATAATGAGTACATTCAAGCGGCCTGTGATTACGGTACGATAGGGCTGGTAGGACTGCTGTTTATCCTCCTTATCCACATGGGGAAAGGCTACTTACTGCTCAGTGCGGAAGAGCCCTCGAAGCAACGCCGTACAATGGTGGCATTGGCGCTCTTTTTGCTCTCTGCTGTGATGATGACCGCCTTGACTGACTTTATATGGCACCAGTATGCGATGGCGACCCTCTCGGCATTCTGTTGTGGTGTGCTGGTGTCTCCTGTAAAGCGCAAGGGCGGCTTCCTGCAATTCTTCCGACTGAGCCAAATAGGCAAGATTGCCCGCCTGTATCAGGTGAAAGCAGAAGGCTGGTGCGGTCGTGCTATGCTCATCTTCTTATTCTTGGCTGTGGGCGGTGCTCTGGGTTATGGAGCATACCGCTACACGCCTATCTATGCCGCGCAGTGGCGCGCTGATGCTTTGGCTGCTGAGAATGCCTCCCCCGAGGAGCGCGCTGAGAACGTGCTGCAAGCAGCAAAGCTCTACCCTGCGCATGATATTGTGCGAGAGTACGCACGTCTTGCTCAACTGACCCCACAAGGACGTGATGTGGAGACTATTACGGCTCTGCTCGAACGCTGCCTAGAGAACAACCCCAAGGAGCTTTTTGTCGTGCTTGGTCTTGTAGAATACTACGCCAGCAAGGGAGAGTTTGAAAAGTCAGAATCCCTCATGCGCCGTACTTATCCCAATAATGGTCCCGATGGAACCATACTGGCGCAGTGGCACACGCCCTATGGGCTTAACTTGATTTACAGGGGCTTCCGCGCTCTGTCCAACGGGGACGAGGCGACAGCCTACTCCATGCTAGATTATGCGATGACTATGCATCACCGTGCGCCGCTATACATCAATGTAGCATGGAGAGATACGACAGCAAAGCACTTGCAGGGTCGCGAACGCGAGGGTCTCAGGGATTTGCTGGCGCAGACCAACTACCAATTGGAGTTCCTCCGTATGCTCGGAGTGGAAAAAAACGACTCTTGGCAGGCTCCGCAGGACGGCGAAAGCAGCGGAGCACTCTATAAACGTTATATGACGAAAAAATAAATAACAATATACCAATCAACTAACTATAAAAAATAATCAATTTGAGGCGCTCCTCCCAAGACGAAAAAAAATGAGGTGAATCCTTCTTTTCGCTTGCTATGGCGCGACTCATCACGTAATATAAGAAAAATCCGCTTTACCTGCGAACCGATTTATCCATACCATGAGCACTCCTCCTTCTCCTCCGACGCCACCAGTCCCCGTGCCCCCT
>CAZRZE010000040.1:0-12963 GCA_964604535.1 uncultured Akkermansia sp. | reverse complement strand
ATGGCGGCGGCTTCTTGTGGGGTCAGTTTTTTGAATTCCATAATGACTGTTCGCTGTTGCGCGTGCCGGTATTTTAGCGCGTAGCTCTTGCTTTGTCAATATCAGGCAGAGAGGAAGAATCGCTTTTTTAGCACTCTAGGTCTTCCACATTCTGCACGGACCAAGAAGGGGTCAAGGGTATTTTATCATCATTTTATGCTATCATAGGAACTTGACTTGGCAATAGAGGTGCTCCTTTTTTGAATAACAAAAACGGTCTCCTTGGTGATGGAGACCGTTGTGATAAGGTAAATCTGTAAGAAATATTATTGGAGAGCACCAATCAACTTCATAACTGCACCTGCAAGTACTTGGTCGGAGCCTTGTGCTGCTTTGCCGAGTGATTCCATGCTGGGTTGCAATTTGCTAAGAACAGCCATTCCTTCGGGGCTTGTCATGTAGGCTTGAACCTGCTTGGTGACTTCTTCATGGCTACCATCAGCCTTGCTTTTTTCTTCAAACTCAAGGATCTCTTTCTTGATGGCAAGAATCTTTGTTTGGATTTCTTCGACCTTTTGAGCTGCTTCGGCAGAAGGCATTTTGCCGTCTAAGGCTTGTTGGCATACATCACCTGCGCTAGCAAGGAGGTTAAATGTATCAACAGTTTTGTCTATAATAACTTTAGCCTCTACAGCAAAAGCTGCTGGGGCAACGATGGCCGCGCAAGTCGCGAGAAGTAATGTGGTCTTCATAGGAGCGTAAGTATATCTAATTCTATATGGCTTGTCTATGCAAGAATGCAGAATGTTGCAATTTTCTTGGATTATTTGTCATCGCACATCTTGTAGGGGTTTGCGGCTGCTTGAAATGCAAAAGAAAGCGCAGGACTTCTCCTGCGCTTTCCCAACTTACTACCTATGAAACTCAGTAACATTCCCTATGTTTCAGCACTCGCGCTCTCTCCTTCGTTCGTGCTGGGGAATGTGCTGTTATAATAATAGACACCGGAAGTCTGTAGTTCGTTGAATAAAAAATGAATTTTATTAGAATTTTATGCTAACGCCGCCATAAACGGCTGTGCCTGAGCCTAGCATGTCTACATAGCCAGGGCTGGTTACGTATTCCTCGTCAGTGAGGTTTTCTACGCGCATGTGCAGGGAGACATTGTCGTTGACCTGGTACTTAGCATAGAATCGCATGACAAAGTAGTTGTCCATACGGTCACCATCCATGTAGCTAGTGCGTCCTACTGCACCCACGCAACCCAAGCCCAGTGTGAGCTTTTCTATGGGGCTGGTGTGAATGTCAGCTGACCATGTTTGGCGGGCTGTGTCTGCCAGTTGAACATCCTGAGAGTTCTTGGGCTGTGTGATGGTGCAGTTGAGGATGTAACCAGTGTTCCATGCGTCCTTCCATTCACCGCGGAGGGAGATTTCTATACCCTGTGTGGTGACGACAGAATCGCGATTGCGGTAGCTGTAGATAGAAGCACCAGCGGAGGCATCGTAGTGGGAGTAGTAGGTCTCGATACCATCGTAGATTTGGGACCAGAAGAGTGTGACGCTTAACTTGTGGTTTTTGATGATTTCTTGCTCTATGCCGAAATCAATGCTCAAGGTAGTACCTACTTCCAAATCTGGATTGCCGTGGTATTGATTGCTGTAGAGCATGCCATTCCAGTAGTAGGAGCTGTGGAAGATACCCGTGCCGCGTTCAAAAATGGTGGGAGACTCATAGCCAGAGCTTACAGAGGCAAAGACGCGTGTTTTCTCCTGATTGAACTTGTAGTTGGTGGCCGCTCTATAGCTGAAATTGTTGCCATAGACGGAGCTGTGATCAAGGCGCAGATCAATCGTGTTTTCCCAGTTTTCTGTGGGATCATAACGGTGACCAACGTAGAAGCCCAAGATGCTTTCGATGCCGTTTTGGCGGCTATCTTGTGGGACTTCGCCCTCATTGCGGTTCCAGTTGATACCGGCACGGCTGCTATGCTTATCTGACCATTTAAAACTGTTGTCCCAATCGGCTTGGAATGTGTCTAGCTCTGAATAGTAGTTGCTATAGTCATAGTCTGCGCTGTAGTAACCTGTCATCAGCTTTGCGCTGTAGACTTCGTTGATTTGGCTGCGCAGGGTGGCGCTGAAGAAGTTGTTCTGTATGGAGTTGCGGCCGTAGCTCGCCTCGTAGTCAGAATCACTGCGTCTGTAGGTGAGAGTCAGAGTGTTCTTTTTGTTAATCTCGTAGTCCATACGCAAAGCCTGTTGCCATGCTTCGTATTCACCTACCTTTTCGTCAGCAGGGCGAGAACCGTCTGCGTAGCGCACGTCGTTGTCTGTTCTCTCATAGGTGGAGCTGAGGAAGTAGGAGAGCTTGTCCAATGTTCCTTGTACGTTGATATTGCTCGTATTGCTGTCAAAGCTACCAGCCTCGGTAAAGATATTTACGCTGTTTTCCTTGGAGCCCTTGGGGGTTTCCATGTAGAGGACACCGCCAGTATTACCTGCGCCGTAGACTGCTGCCTGTCCACCGCGAAGAAGCTCTAGCGTGCCAATGTCAAAGATATTAGCTGCACCAATGATGTTGGGGGATAGGTTGCCCACGTCGGCAGAGTTATAAAGACGCATGCCATCCATGACAGGCAGGGTGCTCTGTCCGGAGTTCATGCCGCGTACCACCATTTTGCTGGTGCTACCGCGTTGTTCCAAGCCTCCGCTGGGTTGCACGTAGGCACCGGGTACTTGGGTGAGCGCTTCAGTGAGTGTCAGTATGCCTTCTTCTCGCAATTTTTCGGTATCGAGGACGGTGACAGAGACACCTACCTCATCCACGGGAGTAGCCATACCATCTGATGCAGAAACCGTTACGGGTGCTAATTCTGTTTCTTCTACCTGTGCAAAGGCACAACCTGCTGCCGCTGTTAGGGCGAGCACAACTCTAGATACGCCTTTTGAGGGCGTTTTTTGATTATGTAACATATATGTATGCTTTTTGGATCGATGTTCCGTCGATCCCGTCAAGCGAACCACACTGGCTGGTTTTCCGGCTTAGTTAGCGGTGAAATGCATTCACCCATCACCATACGGTTGCGACACAGCGACGGATTCTCACCGTCTTCCCCACCTATTGCCTGCGATTCCTACCGCGTCCAGAGGGCTCTCCATGCGCAGATGCGCACTTCGTGTGGTCATGATGTCACAAATAACAAAGTGAGACAAGAATTATTTTTGATTTTTTACCTGTTACGCACACATGTCCCAAATTCTCAACAAGCTTTCATAGATGAATACAGATTAGACTTGCAAACTGATAGTTCCATTATGTTTGAAAATAGATGTAAGAAAAGAACGGCAACTTTGTTTTGTGGGACTGATTTTGCGCTGATTATGAGGCATGGAAACTATTATTTTAAATTGTTTAAAATTTCTCTTGCTAAATATAATTTTATTTTATAATATACAGGTAGTTAATATATTATATAGGTCATGTATATCGTATCAGTTATTCAAATAAGCAACAATTTGAGCTCTATGACATCGGAATGCGCGTCACTCCTCCTGCACGCTTACCGACAAAGCGTGCAGGAAGGGGCACATTTAGTTATCGCATCGGTGCGAGTCACAGATGAATTAGCATCGGGTGATAGAGCGACTCCTTCTCTTCTCAGAGAACTCAGTGAGTACGTGAAGTTGGGGACACCTCTCTTGCTTGCTACATATTCTCAGGAAATCAGAGAGGAGGAGGCGAGGGAGCTCATGGATTACAGGATGGAGTCATGCCTAGCTCCTTACCTACTTGAGAAAAATCGCGTCACCCTTCTACCAGAGGCAGAACCCATCACCCTGTTGCAACAGCGGATGAATATCATCATAGGCGATACTGAGAGCGTGTGCGAGGAGTCGCTAGATTTGACTATTCGATTCAGTACCTCACCATGGTACAAGGGAAGCATTGATGCGCAGATTGCTTCCCGTTGCTGGGAGGCACGCATGCAGAAATCTTCGATTATCTATATAGCTCCTCTGTATTTAAAAGAAAAGGAGGTCTATCCAGGTGGATCTTACCTTGTGGATGCTACAGGTACAGTTGTCTCACGCATGCCTTATTTTGCAGATTCTTACGGACTATTCAAAATATAGTTGTTGCGTGTATTTATATTTGTTATATTGCTTGGTACTATGTTCTTTCGTGCATTATTCTACCCCCTAATTTGCTGTAGCCCGATTTTAGCGGATTTTAAACCCCTCTTTGATAATAAGATCGAAACCACCTACCAAGGCAAGCAAGGCGAGGCGATGATACCTATACAGTCTGCTATTCCAGAGACAATCGCTGCGTACCGTCTTTTTTCCAGCTCTGATAGTCCTGTGCATGATCCTGTTTCTTGGGTCTTGCAGGGTTCATCGGATGGAAAGAGCTGGGTGGATGTCGATAGCCGCGAGAATGTACGCTTCATCGCCCGCTTGCAGGCCATGGAGTTTATACTCAAAAAGTCGGCTAGTTATAAGCATTATCGCCTCAAGCTGCACTCAGGTGAGGCTCTGTTCAAGCTCTCCGAAATCACCTTGGACGCACCACAGAATCAAGAAAAATGGGCTTCCTTCGCGCTACCACGCGTTATCTTCAAAGACAAGGACGCAGACAGCGATGGGAGCAAAATATACCTTTCTCGCATACAGGATGCAGAGGCTTACATACAGTATCATGCGAGAGAGGTTGCCAAAATCCTCTACTCCACACCCGATGAGCCCATGCCTAATATACAAACAATCAACTACAGCCTAGAGGGTGAGGGACCTCTTTCCGCTAAGGGGGGGGCACCACCCACCATATACATCATGTACAACACGAAGCATATTGAAAACGCGGCAAAATCATCCCTTGTCTATTTGGATTCAGAGACACGCGGTGTCTTGTTCCATGAGCTCACTCATGCCTATCAGCAAGAACCCAAGGGTTGTGGCAACTACAGCAATAACAAAACATTCTGGTCTTGTATTGAGGGCTTGGCCGATGCTGTACGCTTTGAATCAGGTTTCTATAATGGAGAGCTATACCCTGCACCGGGTGGGCATTGGGAAGATGGTTACCGCACTACAGGAAGCTTTTTGATTTGGCTCAAAACAAAGAACAAGGACGCACTGCGTCTCTTTAACCGTAGTGTACGTGATCTAGAGGTCTGGAGCTTTGATGCCGCCGTGAAGTACATGTTCGGTAAAGATGCCTCCATTGAAGCACTGTGGAATGAGTACCAGCTTTTCCTGAAAAAGAGGCAAGAAGTTCTCAAAACAGCTAAGCCTTAATGTTCATCGTTGGCGTGTCGGAGCTCTGAGAGAGCTCCTGCAATGCCGCGATGGCTTCTTTTAGCCCTCTTTCCGCTGCGCACTTGTACCAATGCAGGGCTTTTTCTTCATCAATCTTCACACCGCAGCCTTTTTCGTAGCATTGTGCTAGCTCAAACTGCGCCTGCACGTGTCCGAACTCCGCAGCGCTGAGCAGCAGGTAGCTTGCCTTGCTCTCATTCTGCTCCACGCCTAACCCATTGGCATAACAGTGAGCTAGCGCGTAGCTGGCTTCCTGATCACCTTGCTCGGCTGCTCGCTTCCACCAGTAAATGCCCCAGTAGGCATCATTGAAGGGGCGGGGGGAGCGCATGTAGAATTCTCCGAGAAGGTATTGAGCCTCTACCTCATTCTGTTCTGCTGACTTTGTCCACCAGTGGATGACCTTGTCATACTGGGGGGTGCTGTTACCATCACCCATGAAGTAAATACCCATGTTGAGCTGGGCCGTGGGATGACCTTGCTCCGCAGCCATCAGCCACCAGCGGTAAGCCTTGGAAGGAGCAGAGCTAATACGTCCATCGGGGGAGTAGGAGAGGGCGAGGGCGAGTTGTGCGGAGACATGTCCCTGCAGGGCGGCTGCCTTCCACCACTTTTGGGCGAGGACGATATCTTCATCTAAACCGAGTCCTTGATGATAGCGAGATCCGAGATCGTATTGCGCCTCACTGTATCCTTGATCTGCCGCGCGGCGAAGCCATCGGGTGGCGCGTGCCTGATTTTCTTGCACACCTGTTCCATATTGGAAGCAAAGAGCATATTCATACTGAGAGGCTGCGTCGCCGTGTTCTGCACCCTGTTGGTAGCAGTAGACGGCCTTCGAATCGTTAGCCTCGACGCCTTCTCCCATGGCGTAGCAAAATCCTAGTAGGCGATAAGCACCAGCGTGCTGCTGCTCTATAGCCTTTTTCCACCAATAAACAGCTTTTTCATCATCTTGGGCAATGCCCATACCGCGTTTGAAGCAACAACCGAGATCATGTTGTGCTTGGGCGTTGCCTGATTTTGCTGATTCTTGCCACCAGTGAACAGCGAGCTCTTTATTCCTCTCGACACCATCACCAGCGCAATAGCGCTCTGCAAGATCGCATTGCGCCTGCGCATCTCCCATCTTGGCAGCGTTTTGCAGCTGAGAAAAAGAGGCTTTTTTGCTAAAAAGGTGACGGAAAAATGTCCAAGTGGACCGTAATGCAGGCATGATGAGAAGAATTGGTAGTGTTTAGTTTCGACTCTAATAATATGCTAGAAGAGGCAATTTGTCAAACAGCTATCTCTGTCATCGAGTATAAAGCTTGTAAATAGTATAAATTGATGCTATTTTCGCTGGGTGAAGCTCATAAAATCTCCCAAGAATCTACTCCACGGTCTGCTTTTTCTCCTGCTAGGAGTCTATTTTATCTACTTGGGTATGCGCACTGTTGGACTCGGACGCATCATTCTTGTCCTGATAGCTGTGGTGGACTTTGCTATTGCTTATACTTCTCTACGCCATCTCTGGAAAAAATGAGTGCAGGTGCTCCGCAAAGCCGGGGTAGGATGTATTGATGTTTTCGCAGCGCAGTAGGGTAGTTTCGCCCTTCGCGCAGAGACCTGCTATGAGGAAGCTCATAGCAATGCGGTGGTCTCCGTGGCTGTCCATTGTCGCGCCCTGTAGAGGGTTGCCGCCCTGTATTTCCATACCGTCTTCAAACTCTTCTACCTCCACGCCCATAGCACGTAGGTTTTGTACCGTGGTGCTGATGCGATCACTTTCCTTGACGCGCAGTTCCTTGGCATGTCGTATGCTGCTGCGACCTTCTGCCATGGCGGCCGCTATGGTGAAAATGGGGATTTCGTCAATGAGGTTGGGTATTTCCTCGGGCAGTAGATCTGTGCCACGCAGTTGGGGACTGTAGCGCACGCGCAAATCACCATAGGGCTCTCCGGAGAGGGATTCTGGCGCGGGAGTAATGCTAATATCAGCGCCCATGCGCAGCAGTACATGGATGATGGCATCGCGCGTGGGGTTGAGGCCAACATTCTTGAGAATGAGGTCACTATCAGGAATAATGAGTGCTGCCACAATCCAGAAAGCCGCACTGGAAATATCAGAGGGTATGATGATGTCGCGGGCTTTGAGCGCGACTTTGCCTCGCAGCGAGACACTGAGACCATCGGAAGAAACATCACAGTTGACGCCAAAGTGAGCGAGCAGACGCTCTGTGTGGTCACGTGTGATAGCAGGCTGCTGCACATGGCACTCCCCCTCCGCCAAAAGGGAGGCGAGGAGAACGGCGCTTTTGACCTGCGCACTAGCCATGGGTAGCTTGTAATCAATGGGATGCAACGTACCGCCGTCAATTTCTAACGGTGCGCAGCCGTCCTTTTCGCCAAGGGTGCGCAGTGTCGCGCCCATCTGGCTGAGGGGATCAATGATACGCTTCATGGGGCGAGAGCTCAATGACTCATCACCTACCAGTCGAGTGTTAAAGGGAAGCCCCGCCAACAGACCTGCCATGAGGCGCATCCCAGTACCAGAGTTGCCACAATCTATGTCTTTAGCGGGAGCATGGGGCTGCATATTAGTGCCCGTGATGGTGAAGCTGCTTGCTACGTCTGATTCTGAAAGAGTTGCTCCTAGCTGCTGCATGGCGCGTAGCGTGTTGAGGCAGTCTTCACTGCACAAGAAGTTTTCAACGCGCATGCTGCCCTCTGCCATTGCCCCTAGTATAGCCACGCGATGAGAGATGCTCTTGTCACCGGGGACGGTGAGGGTGGCGCAGAGCCCACGGGGGGCACGGGAGACGGTCAAGCTGTTATTGTGCATGGATGAGGAGATGTTCTTTTGTTCGGAGTTCTTTGAAACTTTTATCAAAATATTGCTGAATAGCGCGTTCTCTGCGAGCACTTTCCAGGGCAGTGCGGAGACTGTCGCGGCATTCTTCAAAGCTGGGGATGCGTGAGGGGACGACGGGTTCTGCTAGGCAGATATGCCAGCCCCAATCGCTTTTGATGAGGGTGGGCTTGTTCGAGGGAAGAATATCCTCATCACAGATATTAACGCCCAAAACAGCAAGGCCATGAGCCTCATCCAGCATGCCAAGCTGACCGCCCCTGCGTGCCGTGGCGGTATCATCGCTGTTCTTGCGGGTGAGCTCGGTGAAATCTTCTCCTGCCTCTAGGCTTTGGAGGAGGGTGGTAGCACGTGCCTCAGCTTCTTGTGCATTTCTGTTGAGCCCGCGTATGAAGAGGTGGCGCATGGCGCGTTGGGCGGGTAGACGCATGTGCTCCTTGCTCACCTCGTAGTATTTTTGCAGCTCTTTCTCACTGACTTCGCTGGCAGCAGCGATGCTGCGTTCCAGCAGGGATTGCTGGCGTAGGAGGCGTTCTATGTTGAGGAGTAGATTTTCTTCACTAATACCAGCCTCGGAGAGTCGTTTTTCCCAGTCCTTGGGGGAGCGGCTGCGGCTTTTCATGCGATCCAACTCCTCCTTTGCGTCTTCCATAAAGGAGTCCACATTGTTATCATTGTAGCGCAGACGCAGGTAAAGTAGGCGGTCTTGTAGACCTGTGAGCAGGATGCTCCACTTGGCAGAGGCGGGCATTTGCTCCACTCCATTGAGGTAGGCTAGTGCGCCATGCAGCTCTTCCCAGTCGCTTTGGCGGTATTTTTCGCCATGCAGCTCTGCCATCACAGCATCCTCTTTGTCCAGCTCATGGCTCTTGATGGCTCTTTCATGGACGAGATACCACACAGGTCCCTGAAAAGCCCACAAATCGAGAGCTAAATAGAGCAGCACGCTAGAAAATATAGCTAGCTTGAGCGCAAAAAGCTTGAGGGAGCTGAGCATGGTCAGACAGACTAATTATCCTTTGTCCCGGTGCAAGGCTGCTCTTCTTCATGCGTATCATCTGCTTCCAATCGACGGCGCATAGCCCCAGTCAAGAAGGGACGCACAACTGCTCCGTAGAAGAGGTAGGCGAGGAAGATGCAGGCTGGTGCAATCCAAGGGAAACTGATAATAGCAATAATGGCAATAATCACAACGAGCATGCCCAGTATCGTGCCGCGCTTTTCCACATTCACATGCTTGAAGCTGGGGTAGATAACACGGCTCATCATCAGGAGGCAAACACCAGTCATTGCGATGGCCATAAAGATTTGCCAGAAGAGGGAGATGTTGAGATTGCGATTTGTCGTGAGGTCTATGAGCAGGTAAATGGTGCTCACCACCGCGCCTGCTGCCATGGGTACAGGAAGACCGACAAAATCAGAGCTCTGGTTAGGCTTGCGTGGGGCTGCTGCCATGCAGTTAAAGCGCGCGAGACGTAATGCTGCACAGAGAAGGTAGAGCATGGCAATGCCATCACCTACATAGTCCACAGGCAGCTTGAAGAGCACGGCACGGGAAAGCAAGAGGGCGGGCGCGATACCAAAGGAAACCACATCCGCGATGGAATCAAACTCTCGCCCAAAAGGTCCATCTACTTGGAACATACGCGCCACGCGACCATCAAGAAGGTCGAAAAGGCAGGCCGCAAAGATAAAGTAGGTAGCCTGCTGGTAGTAGGCAAATGCCTGCTCCGAACCATCGGGGTAGGCCATCCCCTTAAAGATGGTTAAAATGGAAAAGAATCCACAGAGGAGATTACCCGCGGTGAGCATGTTAGGCAGAATGGGGATCTGCGGCTCATCGGGGAATACAGGGGGCTTTTGTTTGAGGGATGCCATGATGCTATGATGGGTGTATGTTATGAAAGTGCAGCTTGGGCTGCGGAGATAAGGCTATCTTTTGCGCTCAGCTCCTTGCCAGAGCCACGCGCCATGTCTGCCTTGCCACCGCCCTTGCCACCGACAAGGGGTGCAAGGCTGCGTATGAGGTCACCTGCCTTGAGGGAGGCAGCCTGTGCCTCATCTCCGCAGTAGGCGCCCAGTGAAAGGCTTTCTCCATCGTCGCAGACGAGGAAGGCAGCACCTGCAAATTGACGCTTGCGCAGACCGTTAAAGAGTTCTGTTAGCAGCTCTGCACCACCCTCTGCGGAGAGGACGAGGCGAGAGCCTTGGAGTTGCTCTGCAAGGAGGGCATCAGCCGTGCTTGCGGCTGCGGCTGCGGCTAGCTTTTTGAGCTTCTTATCCGCATTGAGAGCCTGTTGCTTCACCTCCTCTGTGCGCGCGCTGAGGGCATCAAGGGCAGTATTCACTGCGATGATGCCACGTGCTTCACACACTGTTTGGAGCAACAGGGTAATGTCAGTGGGGATGCTGGGGGCTTCTTCTCCAAGGGCGGAGAGCTTTGTGGATAGCTGGCTGAGTTTTGTGCAGCTTTCGGTGGCTTCATCGGCAAGTTTTGCTGCGATGTCAGCAACCAGAGCATAGGCGGCATCACCTGTGGTGGCCTCCAGACGGCGTACGCCACTGGCGATAGCTCCTTCGCTCTTTACCTTGAAGAAATTGATTTGACCCGTGCTGGCTACATGTGTGCCACCGCAGAGTTCCATGGAGACACCATCAAAGGCACCTGATGCACCACCTACTTGCACAACGCGCACAATATCGCCGTACTTGTCGCCAAAGACCTGTGTGACCTCGCTGCGTTCGCGAACTTCGCTCATGGGGTACTCTTCGCAGAGCATGGGAAGGTCTTGCTCTATCCAGAGGTTGACGCGCTCTTCAACGCGACGAATGTCGGCAGAGGAGATAGCAGCACTGCTGGCGTCAAAGCGCAGTCGCTGTGCATCCACCAAGGAACCCTGCTGCACAATGTCAGAGCTGACCAATTCACAAAGAGCCTTGCCCAATAGGTGGGTGGCTGTGTGGTTGGACTCTACAGCGCGGCGGTAATCCGTGTCGATGCGCAGTGTCACGCTATCGCCAACGGCAGGTGATTTACCCTCTGGCTGGGCAATGAGGTGGGCGCGTGCCTCACCTACTTGCTGGACAGCAAGAATGGGCAGGGAGCTATCCCCCCAGACAAGGGAACCTATATCACTGACCTGACCGCCCATTTCTGCGTAGAAGGGGCTCTTGTCCGTGATGATGTAGAGAGCATCCTCCGCTGCATGAATCTCTAGGATGCTCGCCTCTGTGCTATCATTGCAGTAGCCAACGAAGTCAGTTGAGGCACTGCTCTTCATATCCAGAGCACGCACGAGGGTCTTTTTCTGTGCCGCCTTCGCGCGTTGGCGTTGTTCCTCCATGAGGGCGTCAAAGCGGGCTTCATCCACGCTGAGACCCTGTTCCCTAGCCATGAGGGAGGTGAGGTCAATGGGGAAGCCGTATGTGTCGTAAAGTTTGAAGGCAAAGTCACCGCTAATGCAACCAGTCGCAGCCACTTCCTTGTCAAAGAGCTCGAGACCACGGTCTAGGGTTTCGTTAAAGCTCTTTTCCTCGCGGTTGAGCACGTCGATGATGCGCTCGCGACGCTCTACCAACTCGGGGAAGGTTGCGCCCATTTCTGCGCAAAGCGTATCAACCAATTGAGAGAGGAAGAGGGTATCGCACATGCCCAAATGGCGTCCGTAGCGCACAGCGCGTCGCAGGATGCGGCGAAGCACGTAATTGCGCCCATTGTTACCAGGGAGAATACCATCTGCTATGGAGAAACTGAGCGTGCGGATATGGTCAGCGATGACGCGGAAGGCCACACTTTGCTTGAGCAGTTCTTTATTGCTATCATCCTTCACATCAGCGGGGTAGATGTCCACATAGCGGCATCCAGAGAGTTGCTCTAGTTTTTCAAAAATAGGACGGAAAATATCAGTATTATAGTTAGAGATGCGCTGGGAGAAGTCGCTGAAATTCTTGGTACACTGCATCATGGAGGTCACGCGCTCAAAGCCCATACCCGTGTCCACATGGCAGGCGGGAAGAGGGCGGAAGCTGCCGTCAGCCTCTGCATTGTACTGGATGAAGACCAGATTCCATATCTCGATGCACTGATCGCTGTCGGAGTTGACCAAAGCCCCCTTGCTGTCGCCCTCTGGTGTGAGGTCAACATGCAACTCGGAACAAGGACCACAGGGACCTGTTTCGCCCATCATCCAGAAGTTGTCCTTAACATTACCATTGACAATATGTACCTTGGGGTCCATTCCCTTGCTGAGGAAAAGACGCTCCCAAACGGCGTAGGCTTCCTTATCAAACTCCCCAGGGTCACCCTCTTTGGGGGCGTAGACTGTGGCGTAAAGGCGGTGAACGGGGAAGCCCCAGCGTTCTACGATGAGTTCCCAAGCCCATTCAATGGCCTCAACCTTGAAGTAATCACCAAAAGACCAGTTACCCAACATCTCAAACATGGTGTGGTGGTAGGAGTCGATACCGACATCCTCTAGGTCATTGTGCTTGCCGCCTGCGCGTATGCATTTTTGCGTATCAGTAGCGCGTGCTGGATTCCAAGGTGGTGTTGCTACGCCAAGGAAGTAAGGGACAAACTGGTTCATCCCCGCATTGGTGAACAAGAGACCAGGACTCTGCGGCATGAGGGAGGCAGAGGGAACGATGGTATGTGATTTTTCTTGAAAAAAGTGAAGGAAGCTCTGGCGGATTTCGTTAGCGGTCATCATATGCGGGACAATGTGTGGTGCTGATTTTACTGTATTTTTTTGTAGAAGTAAAGCATCATCAGAAAATTTAACCTGTGTTAAATTATATCGCCTAACAGAAAAT
>CAZRZE010000039.1:0-13012 GCA_964604535.1 uncultured Akkermansia sp. | reverse complement strand
ATAAATACCAGCCGAGACCCGACAGGAGTCCCAGCAGGAGGGATATTGTCCAAAAGCGGATGCAGACCTGTGTTTCTGACCAGCCCGCTTTTTCAAAGTGATGATGTATGGGCGCCATGCGGAAGAGGCGAACGCCCGTACCTGTCTTGATGCGTGTGTACTTGAAGTAGAGACGCTGTAGGATAACAGAGGCGGCTTCGAGAACAAAGATACCACCAACAATGATGAAGCTGAGGTGATTGCCCGAGCACACTGCAACTGCACCCAATGCGCCACCAAGTGCGAGAGAGCCTGTATCGCCCATGAATATCTTTGCAGGGAAGGCATTGAACCACAAAAAGCCCAAGCAGGCAAAGCACATGCAGGCGAGGAAGAGGTTAAGCTCTGGCTGCATGATGATGACTGTGAACAGACCTGCTACGATGGCTATCGTGCCACCAGCTAGCCCATCTATGCCATCGGTGAGGTTCACCGCGTTGGAGCTCGCCACAATAACGAGAATGGAAAGCGGGATGAACCAAACGCCTATGTCCACGATGTTCCAGAAGGGGATGAGGATTTGACCAGCCTCGGGGCTCTTGTGGTAGAAGTAGAAGCTAACAGCCGCGGCTGCAGCTGTCTGGATAATGATTTTCACCCATCCATTGACTCCATCTGTTCCCTTTTGGCGTATTTTGGCAAAGTCATCAAGGAAGCCTAACCCTGCTGTAGTAATTAGGACAAAGAGGCAACATTGCAGTGCGGGGCTGCTCAGATCACCAAAGATGAGCATGGTGAGCAACATGAGGGAAATAATCATAATACCGCCCATGGTGGGCGTGCCCTTTTTGCCCTCATGATCGGGGGCAAGAGCAGTTGCGGTCTTCTGACGTATGGGCTGACCAGCCTTCATGCGGCGCAGCGCGGCAATGAGGGGGGGCCCCACCAAGAGACTCGCAAGGAAGGGAAGCAAAATCACGCAGAAAAAGAGCAGTCGCGCAGGGATGTCAAAATAATATTGTATCATGATTCAGATGGGGCGGGCGGGAAAATTTGCTGAAGGACGCGCTCCATGGCGGCAGAACGTGATCCCTTGAAAAGGAGGGCATCGCCCTCTTGTATAATATTGCGTAGGCACTGGGCAGCCTCGTCATGAGAGCTGCAAGAGTAGAGGCGCACCCCCTCGGCTGCCTGATGCAGAGCCTGACGGTTGGCGCAGTCATCTGCCACGGTAAGAAGGATGTCAAAGCCGAGTTGTACAAGGCGGCGACCCAGCGCTGCATGCAGCTCTGCCCCATGCTCTCCCAGCTCTCCCATCAGTCCGAGTACGGCGATGCGGCGGCGGGGTGCTTTCATGGCAGCCACGGTTTCCAAGGCGGCTATCATGCTTTCTAAATTGGCGTTGTAGCTATCATCTATAATGTAATAGCCATCCTGCTCCCTACAATGCAGTCGTCCGTGGGTGATAGAAAGCTCTCGCAGACCTGAGGACATGTCCTCCAAGGAGCAACCTGCCTTCCACGCGGCGGCTATGGCTAGGAGACTGTTGCTCACCATGTGCTGCCCCGGTATGGGCAAGTAGATGGGGCAGCTACCCAGCCCATCAATGTGCAGAGTGTATTCTGTAGCTGTTGCGAGGTAGTTGATGTTTTCTGCGCGGACAGAGGAGTTCTCACCACCTACTGCTAGCGACTGAGCCTTGCTGCGTTCTGCCAGAAAATCTGCGTATTCTTCCGCTGCGGGGAAGATGCTCCACCCCTCGGCAGGCAGGGATTCTACGAGGGTGGCTTTTTCTGCGGCTATGGCATCTCTGCTACCAAGGTATTCAATGTGTGCCGTGCCAATGTGGGTGATGATTCCCATATGGGGACGCGCCATGGCGCAAAGAGGGGCTATTTCTCCAGCATGATTCATGCCCATCTCCCAGATGCAGCATTCTGTATCAGCTGGGGTGGAAAGTATGCTCAGCGGCACACCTATGTGATTGTTGAGGTTGCCCAAGGTCGCCTTGCTGCGGAAAGATTGACTAAGAATAGCTAGGAGCATGTCCTTTGTACTGGTCTTGCCGCTAGAGCCAGTCAGACCGATAACGCATCGGGGGTTCAACTGACTGCGCCACCAGTTGGCTAGGGCTTGCAGGGCGAGGAGGGTATCTTCTACCTTGAGGACAGAGCAGCCCGCGCTGATGGGCTCTATATCCTCGGATACAATGACAGCTGCTGCGCCTTGTTGTGCGGCTTGGGCTGCAAAGTGATTGCCATTAAAGCGTGCGCCACTCAGCGCAACAAAGAGGCAACCTTCGGAAAGCTGGCGCGTGTCAGTGACTACGCCAGATGTGATGACAAGAGTCCCCCGCGTGACAAGCTGGGCAGCTGTCACGCTAGCAAGGGTATCTATGTCAATGTGCATCATTGTTCAGGAAATTCCGGGAAAGGAGAAATGGAGGGATCTTGATCATCCTGCGGTGCAGGACCAAAACGATCACCGTCAAAACGGTCATCACGGTCAAAGCGATCATTGCGCTCAAAGCGTCCACCACGGTCGCCGCCAAAGCGGTCACCACGGTCACCACGGTCGAAGCGGTCGTTGCGCTCAAAGCGTCCACCACGGTCGCCGCCAAAGCGGTCACCACGATCACCACGATCAAAGCGATCATTGCGCTCGAAGCGTCCACCACGGTCGCCGCGATCTCCTCCGCGTTCTCCACGATCACCGAAGGGTGCATCGCCTTCTCCACGAGAAGGACGTGAAGGACGGCTGTAGCCATCGGGGTTTTGCTCTCTGTAGTAGTTCTTGATGGTGCCTAGGTCGGAGAAGTGTACGGTTTCTTCGGCAAAAATTTGATAATCTTCATGTCCCTTACCGCAGACGATGACAACATCACCGGGGCGGCTCATTTCCAGAGCGGCATGGATGGCCTCAGCGCGATCGGTGATGCGCTGTTGTTTCTGGCTAGGAATACCAGGCATGATGTCATTGATGATGGCTTCGGGGTCTTCACTGCGGGGGTTGTCACTGGTGACAAGGCAGATGTCACTGTAACGCGCAGCAGCCTCGCCCATGAGGGGACGCTTTGTCTTGTCGCGATCACCACCACAACCAAAGACGGTGATGAGACGACCCGCACGGCAAAGGTCACGCATGGTGGCGCAGACATTTTCCACAGCATCGGGCGTGTGTGCGTAGTCAACAAAGCACTGAACATTGTTCACGCTGCTGACCAACTCCATGCGACCTGGTACTTGTGGGGTCTGGCTCAAGGAGGCAATGGCATCACGCAATGGGACACCAGCAGCTATTGTACCAGCAATGGCTGCAAGGCTATTGGAGATATTAAAGTGACCGATGAGTGGTGTGCGCACCAAGTAGCTCTTGCCCTGATAGGTCAGCTCGAACTGGCTACCCTTGAGGGAAATAATATTGGGGATAGCGCGCAAGTCGGCATCCGCACTGAGACCAAAGCTACGCACACGCATCAGCGGAGAAAGCTCTGCATAGAGACGGCGACCGTAGCTATCATCAATATTAATAACGGCTGTTGCCTTCTTTGCACCGTAAGCAATCATGTCCAAGAAAAGCTGCTTTTTCGCTTCGTAGTAGCTTTCCATGTCCTTATGGTAGTCAAGGTGATCTTGCGTCAAGTTGGTGAATATACCCACGTTGAACTGCGTGCCGGCGCAACGCTTCTGATCCAGCGCATGGGAAGATACCTCCATGGAGACCGCACGGCAGCGATTGTTGAGCATGTCAGCAAAAAGTGCTTGCAACTCCCTGCAACCGGGGGTGGTGTTCTGAGAGGGACGACGCTTTTCGCCATTGTCTACTACGATAGTACCAATCAGACCCGCACGCTGCCAGTTGCTGCGCATGATGTGATTGGCAAGGTAGCTGATAGTGGTCTTGCCATTGGTGCCTGTGACACCTAGGACAATGAGGTCATGGCTAGGATTGCCCTGCCACTGGCTCATCAACTGACCATTAGTCAGACGAGAATCAGCAACTTGCACCCAGTAGATGCCCTTTTCCACAGCCTCGGGGCTGGGTGTTGTCTGAGCCACGATGGCGCAGGCGCCTGCTTCGATAGCAGAGGCTATGGCATCGTGACCATCAAAGCTAATCCCCTTGACCGCGACAAAGCAGCTTCCCTCTGTCACCTGACGGCTGTCATCGACTAGTTGGCTGATGCTGGTGGGAGCTGTGCCAGTGAAGCTGGCATCGCTGAGGCAGGAAAATAATGTATCGCTGTTCATATTTAGTGGGGGGAGGCTGTTGGGATGCTCTGGCTTTGCAGTTTTTTCTGTTCTTCTAGATAAGCTGCGTAGGCTTCCGCATCATGGGGAGTAAGACCGCGAAGGCTAATCAGTCGCTCTGCCACCTTGCGGAAGATGGGCGCAGCAACTGTACCACCAGCGGCTTTGATATCCTTGGGTTTGGGGTTATCGATGACTACCATGATGACGAACTCGGGCTTGTCGGCTGGAATCATACCAGCAAATGAGACAGTGTAAAGAGAATCGTGATACTGTCCGTTAACTAATTTTTCGGCCGTGCCTGTCTTGCCTCCTACACGGAAACCAGGAATGGCTGCACGCATGGCCGTACCCTGCCCATGCGCACCCGCCTTTTCGGTGACTGTCTCCAAGGCTGCGCGGAGACCCTTTGCTGTACGCTGACTCATAACACGTCCAGCTTCAATCGGTTCATGGGACTCAAAACTCTCACCTTTCTCATCAATAATATCCTTGATGATACGGGGCTTCATACGTATGCCATCATTAGCAATTGCAGCATAAACCATGGCCATGTGCAGGGGAGAAACCGCAATAGAGTAACCGAAGGCCATGCGAGAGAAGTTCACGCTATTGCTACCATCAGTCATCAGGACAGCCCCACCATTGGGCAAGTCCACATCAGCAGGGTCAAGAATGCCAAATTCCTTCATATAATGGCGATAACGTGGCCAACCCAGTGCTCGCGCTGCGCGGACTGTTCCAGGGTTACTCGACTTTTTGAGCACGGCCCAAAGTGGGAGAACACTGTAACTACGACGTCCATCACTGACAGGAGCTCCACCCACGGTAAAGCGACTGCAATCTACTGGTGTATCAAAGCTCATCAATCCATCATTCACCACACCAGCGGCTGCAATGACCTTGAAGGTAGAACCCGGTTCATACCTACCCTGCAAGGCGTAGTTGAACTCTCCTGTCTCCGCCTTACCGAGAAGCTTCTTCATTTCCTCCCTGCTAAAAGTACCCTGAGGCGTGATAACCTCCTTGGTATTGAGGTTGAAAGAAGGACGGCTAGCCATACCGAGAATGTCACCCGTCTTCGGGTCGACAATGATAACACAGCCCTGAGGCGCATTAAACTCTAAAAGACCACGATCCAGCTCCTCCTCAGCTATCTGCTGAATAGCCATATCAATAGTCAACTGAACATTGAGACCATGCTTGGGTGCTAGATAACGATCATCCGCGCTGGGGCGTACCTGTCCTTGGGAGTTAAAGCTACGCTCACGCAGACCATGTGTGCCAGCAAGGTAGCTTTGGAAAACACGCTCAATACCGTTCATCCCCACATTCTCCGCGTTGACATAGCCCAAAATATGAGATAGCTTTTCTGGCTGGACGTAGAAGCGGCGTGCATTGGATTCCACACTCACGCCACGTATGCGAGCCAGTTGCAGCAGGCGAGATATTTCCTCTCCCTGCTGATGGGTGATATTCTTGCTCAAAATAATGTTCTGGCGGAGATTGCGCGTGGGAAGCCCATTAGCCTCTGCCTCGGCATTCTGCTGCTGCGTCTCCGTCTGTGCGATAAGCTCTACTATATCTTCTCTCGTGATGGGGCGCTGTGTTTCCTGTCCTTGCTCATCACATTCAACAAGCATTTCTTGATGCAAATAGGGATAGAGCAGGTTTGCAATAAGAGCATCATGCTGCTCTATATATTGAGCAACCACCTCGGGTTTGTAGCTGACCACCTTGATAGCCTTACCTACTTCGCCGTTGCCCTCGACACGCTGGGCGCGGCGTTCCTCGGCGGTCATCTCTCGCTGGGCTAGCTTGAGCAGCTTTCTCTTTTTCAGAGAGATGAGCTTATCGCGCTGCTCGGGAGTGCTCTCTGCCCAAGCCTTATCATGGCATGCAAGATTGTAACTCAGCCCATCGAGCACCACGGTGATGTCACGTAGGTGATAGCGGTTTGCCACGATGCGAGCATTACGAATATTGTTGGTGAGAATATCCTCCTCACGATCCATGATGAGTCCCCTATTAGCTAAGATACGCTCTGTACTGCGAGCGGGCTCATAGTAAGAGACTGCCTCATCCCCATCCTTACCAAAAAGATGCAGACTAAATAGCTGTATCATCGTCCACGCAGCGGCGGAGATGAAAAAGGCGCTTAACAAAATGCTACGCCAAGCTAGATGAGACTGATGCTTCATTAATACTAGTGGGAGAGGGAAATGCTCGAGTTATTTTTGGAAATTTGACGTTCGCGACCAGGGATGATGACTTCGATTTGCTGGGGTGAAATAGCGGAAAGCTGGGAGCTCTGCTGACTGAGACGGTCAAGCATGACCCAACGCAGCATCTGCTGCTCTGTCTGCTCCTTGATTTCATGAATGTTCATGACCACCTGAGATCTCTTGCTTTCGATGCGAGAAAGTTCCTTTTCGATGGCTGTTTGTTCATTTTTGACCAAGGCATAGTTGATGCCACACAATGCGACAACTATCGCAATGACAATAATCCAAACCATGGTAGGTAGTTTGATACATTTACGCTTGTTACTGGAAGGATGAGACATACTTAGAGGGATTGGTTAATTGTTAAATAAAATGGTATAAGAGACTTAGATTTTTTCGACGACGCGCAGTTTGGCACTGCGGGAACGGGGGTTAGCGAAAAGCTCTTCTTCGCTGGCGATGATGGGCTTTCGGACGACAAGGCGAGCACAGTACTCAGGATTGGGACGTGGTGCTGGCCACTCTGGGCGGTCAATCTCGGGACGAGTGATGCGCTCGAAGTAACGCTTGACCGCGCGGTCTTCTAGGCTGTGGAAGGTGATAATGGCAAGGCGACCACCGCTGCGCAGCAGCTGCATGCTTTGCTCCAAAAGGGAATTGAGAGCACCTAGCTCATCATTGACCGCTATGCGCAGAGCTTGAAAGCTGCGTGTCGCGGGGTGCTGCTTGCCCTTGCGGGGTAGCACAGAGGCGATGATGTCGGCCAACTGACTGGTGCGTGTGATGGGGGCGTTTTCGCGCTCCCTGACAATGCGGCGTGCAATGGGACGGCTAGCGCGCTCTTCCCCGTACTGCCAGAGAATGTCTGCAAGAGCAGCCTCACTTTCTGTCGCGATGAGATCAGCTGCGCTGTAGGGCGATTCCAGATTCATACGCATATCCAGCGGTCCATCATGGAGGAAGGAAAAGCCTCTCTCCGCGCAATCAACCTGTGGGGAGGAAATGCCAATATCCGCCAAAATACCATCGACTGCCGACAGCCCCTCGCCTTGCAAAAGGCTAGCAATGTCGCGGAAGTTACCCGAGACCACATGAAGACGATCTGCATGAGCTTCCAAACGCTTTGCCGCTGCCTGACGTGCCACGGGGTCTTGGTCAATACCCCAGACCTCTGCACCTGCCTCAAGCAAACGCTGCGTGTGACCACCACCGCCCAGGGTAGCATCAACCAGCTGCTTGCCAGCGCCAGCGCACAGTGCCTCGCTCGCCTCCTTGGCCAGCACAGTCACATGGGAAAAGCTTTCTGCCATTTGCTGCCATTGGCTGTTGACTGCCACATCAGCTTGGCTCTCTGTTCCCTTGCGCCATTCTTGCTGGAGAAGGAAGGCAGATTCTGCATCCAGAGCCTCAATGAGAGGCTGAGTGCACCAAAGTGTATTTCCATCAAGTAAATCTTTACAGTCAACCAGCAAGGCATCCAAACCACGATCATCTTGCAGCTCCAGCAGCAGCAGTAGTGCTGCACCTTGCAGTTGATAGCCCAGCACAGCGGGCAGCCCTTGGAGCGCGTCGACGCGTGCGTTCACGCGCGTATAAAAGGGGGCAGCCGCATCGCATGTAAGCAAGGGGTTCTCTATCAAAGAAAAAGAGAGCTCACGCATCTCATCCTGCACGCCACGTAGCTTCGTACGAGCACCCTTGATGCCCGCTTCCTGCATACGCTTAAGCAGCTCTGCACGAGAGGATATCCACTCATCCCATGTATCGGGTGCTATGGCATCAGCCTGCCAGAGCAACACCCTGTAACAGGTGACGCGGGGAAAAGCAGGCGAAGCCCATCTGTTGCATTGTAAGGTCATACTGGGAAAGCTTTTAAGAGGGTTTCAGAAGCAGGCACTGGCTTCTTCACATAGACATCATAATGCACCTTGCGCCATATCTCAAAGTACCCACCACAACCAGCAATTACCAATTTTTCATTGTCTAGGATACCCATTTCAGCACAAAATTCACTGGGTACTAGCAACTTACCTTGAGAATTAACTTCTCCATCGCGGCTCATGCGCATACGACGCGATATCTCATTCAACAAGGAGGGACGGTCGATATTATTCAATTCTGCAAAGGTGCGCATGTACTCCAAATCGGACATAAAGTACTCATCAGTGTACGCTTTAATGATTTCATACTCATCACGTTGCGTCCTAATAAGCCAGAGCTTACCCAGCTCTTTTTCACGCCACTTCGCGGGGACAGACACTCGATGTTTCGAGTCTATCTTGTGGTCGTAGCTTCCCACGAAAGTTGTGTCTATTTGAATCATGTCCCCCTTTTAGTGCACTTTGTGTCCCTTTAGTACACCTCAATACACTCGACATGTCAATAGAAAAATTTAAATTATTTTCTTATTAGATTATTTTTTGAAAGAAGTTGGCAATAATAACGTATCAAACATTTGTTCTAAGTTCTTATATTGGCGAAGGGAGCAGGGGAATTTCGTGCTGCTCCCTCCGAGGAAATCAGCAAAGAGATTTCTAGCTCTTTGCTGGAAGGGGGAAGTATGTATCAAGCGTGTGCAACTGACCAATCAGCAGTTCTGACCATACGACAGCAGAAATCAGAGGCCAAACCGATCCTTTTTGAGAGGCAATGCCACGACGGCAATTATTCAAGTAGGCAAAATAAGACACAGCAGCGACATTCACCGCCTCGGCTAGCTCCTTCTTATTGGGCAGATCCGAAGCCAAGACAGCCTGTTCGCGCGCAATCAAAGCCTCATTGAGCTTTTCTTGGTAATGCATAGCGATTTCGACAGACAACTCTTTCATCTCCACCATAGAGCCCTCAGCCCTCTTCTCGCCCTCTTTTTCCACATACTTGTACTTTTCCTCTGTAGCGGATACATCGCCCAGCTGATAGTAATTAGAGATAGAGAGCAGGGTCTCTTCTGAAACACTAAACTCATAGCACTGCAAAATCTCTGTGACTCTCTGCTTATAGAGATAATCCGTCAGCGCATCCACCTGTTTGGCATCAAGCAAGCGAGCCCAATGCTGCATAGATGCGACATAAGCCAACCAGCTCGCCTGCGTATCCTTCATATGCTCAACCATGTGGGGATTTTCTTCATCCGCAGCATAGCTCTCTGAGAACTGGGTCAACAATTTCTCCACCATCTCAGGAGCCTCATACCTCTTCACGCACTCCTCCACAGCAATCCCCTCCACAAGGAGAACACCCTCTTCCGCAAAAGAAGACAACGAAAACATCCCCAAAAGGGCAACAGACGACAAAATAGGTGAAAGAACTTTCATAACTAAAGAAACTATAGCATAAATAGTATAGTTTTCAAGAAAATAATACTAGATAAGGGGATGTTCATGAGAGAGAAGAGTCTCCCATGAATGTCTCCAACTAGATAGGTTTCGCCTTTAATGAACAGGGTGCCCGCGGTGGGATTATTTGAGGGCTTCTAGCGCCTCTTTTGCCTTGGCATGTCCCTTGGCGGCTGCGCTGCTGTACCAGCTTTTTGCCTTTTCGAGGTTTGCTTCTGTGCCTAGTCCATGTTGATAGAGGACGGCTAGGAAGTACTGCCCCTCGGGGTTGCTTGCGGCGGCGGCTTTGCTTGCCCATTCGAAGCTTTTGGCGTTGTCCTGCTCAAAGACTTTTCCTGCGTAGTAGAATTTGGCGACAGCTACCATAGCATCGCTGTCCTTGTTTTCTGCAGCGAGGAGGAAGTGCTTTTGCGCCAGCTCCATATTGCTTGCTGTGCCTTTGCCTGTGGCATAGGCGGAGGCGATTTGATAATGAGGAGCAGGGTTGCCAGCGGCGACGGCTTTGTGGTTGTATTCAAAGGCTTTTTCTTCGCTCTTTTCAACGCCCTCGCCTTTTTTGTAGCACTGGGAGAGGAGGATGTAGGCATCCGCGTTGTTGCTTTCAATAGCTTTGTTTGCCCATTCTACGGCTTTAAGAGAGTCTTTCTCTACGCCCAAACCTTGTAAATAGAAAACGGCGGTGGAGTACTGCGCGGGGGCATAGTTGTTCTCAGCGGCTTGCTGCATGAGTTGCTGCGCCTTTGCTGGATCCCTGCTTAGTCCTAGCTTTCCGTCCAGCTGGCACATGGCTAGGTGGTAGATGGCATAGGGGAGCCCCGCGGCTGCGCCTTCTTGGAGGTAAGAAAGTGCCTGTTCTTCAGAAACATCGGAAAGCGGGGTCTCTGAGCGCATGACTCCTATGACAGCTTTGCCTAGAGGGGCTTGGGCATCAGCATCTATTGCGGCTTGGGCTAATTTTTTGCATTTGATGATGTCGCGCACGCCGGATTTGTCAGACCACAGTATTTGGGCGAGCAGGGCATATGCGGGGGCGTATTGCTGCTCTACTAGAGGATTGAGCAGGGCAAGGGCTGCATCTTTCTCCCCCTTCGCATAAAGGGCAAGAGCTTTTTCGCATTTTGACTTATTATGAGCATCGGCAGGGGCTTTAGCCTCCGCCGGAGCGGCTTCTTTTTGGCTGGGCTTTGTTTCTTCTTTGCAGGAAAGTAGGGAGAGAGAGGCAGCCAGTGCTAGCAGGCTGGTATAGCTAAAGTATGTTTTCTTCATCGTTTTAATGAGCTGTTATGCTGATTGATATGTTAAGATTATAGCATTTCTAAGAATCCTTTCAAGGAGAAATTTTCAAAATTTATCCTTGTCGTGAATAGCTCAATTTGTATACAATTAGTCAAACAATCAATCAAGCTAACCTCTATCTTTATGTGTTTCCTTAGAAAATTATTCCCCCTCGCCTTCTGCCTTTTGCCTGTTCTGAGTCAGGCAGAGGAAGTGAACTATACGGCAGAATTTGACCATGAGAGTGTCTCTATCAAGGAATTTAACTCCGTTAACCGCCGTCTCGTCACCCTGCGAGTGAAAGCAGATAAGGGCATCTTCTTCCCCCTAGAGGGATGCTATGCAACTGTACGCTGCAAGGGGAAACATTTCAATGCCCACGTTGTCTTCAGCCTTTGGGATGAGCTCAGTCAAAGCACGCTCATAGAATTAGAGATAGACAATGACTGGCAAGGTGAGGAGGAAAGCCAGATTAGCATCCCCTTACTCTACTCTGAGGATGGTATAGAGCATATTTCCTTAACAATTGACCCAGACGCAAAGGACAAAATCATAGACGGTACGCTGATCCGCTACAGCGTTGAAAAAGCTGCTGATTCTGGTGAGTTGGATAGAGTTACTTTGAAATCCACGTACGATAATCACCTCATAGCAATAGCTCTCCTAGACAAGAAGGGCAAGGAAAGCAGCGCAGGAGGGACCTACTCAGCAAGCCGATCCTTATTTTCATCGACAGGTGAAAAGGTCTATTCTCGCTCCATTCAGCGCAACAGCATCGTGGAGACTTTGAAGCTAACGCTGATTTCCTCCGAAACGGAGAAGCGCGAGATAAAGCTGAGCATCCCCGTGCAGACCATAGGTCTCACCCCAAGCCTACCCCGCACGGAGGAGCAAGACTATGTACCCAGCATGACCCTCTGGGCAAAGGGCTATGCCCTGAATCTACATACAGTCTCGTCTATTTTTGAAAAAGTATACGTCCTGCGTTTCACCACCCCTAGTATAGGCTCAACCTTCATTAGTGAATATGAGTCCTTCAATTTTCACAGCTCGTCTTTTTATGCAAACAAGCAGACATGGTCTCAGCAGACAAACCATCAATACCTTTATTGCACGCAAGGGCAGGAAAGGAACAAAGACGCATATAGCATCCTTAAAATCAAAGGCCATTATTCCAAAAAGCCCTACCAACTACTCAGTGGGGCATGCTCGGACAAGGGAGGTCTCATCATTATAGGCGGGGTGGATTACGCGCTCTACACCGTCGAGGTGAAGCGCGGCATACTCTTTGGGGCTGATTACAAGTACACCTTCACCTTTTTCTCGCCGAAATGCACCAACTACAGCTTTTATAATGAAAAGGGAGAGCCTGTAGAAATAAAGAGCACAGTATCCTCTAGTACTATTAGCAATCAAGGATTTACGGTGCACGAAACAAAAATCACCAGCACGGAAAAAATTGCAGAGCTGCGTAATTTTTATCTACCTCGTCCCCACAAGGAGTTCCAGATAAGCTATCCGCTGAAGTGAGGCAATTAAAAAAGCGCCTAGAATCCCACGCATGGGTTTCTAGGCGCTTTTGATTAGTCTAATTTAGTTGCTACCTATCAGTTGCTGTGTATGTTGAGCATTTCTGCGTAGGTGGGCACGGGCCAGAGGGAGGCCTCGACGAGGGTTTCTAACTCGTCAATTGTGGCACGCGCTGCATCCATGCTATCTCGCATATTTTTGGCACAGAAATTATCAATTGCACCTTCCAAGTCTGCGATCTGCGCAGGCAGTTTGTCGTAGAGTTTGCCTATGGCGTCTACGCGCTCTTGCAGGGGTGCAATGCCATATTTGGCACCAGACTGCTGCATGGAGCTCACTGTGCTGCAAAGTTCTCCTAGCTGACGGGCTACTGCGGGCATGTAGATGGTTTGTATCATGCTCAGCGCGGTCTTGGCTT
>CAZRZE010000038.1:0-13769 GCA_964604535.1 uncultured Akkermansia sp. | reverse complement strand
GGTCAATGCCGTAGTGACCAGAGGCAACTGTGCCTGTGTACTTGGAGACGGGGATAACGGCATCAGCGTTTTCCATACCGTATTTTTCTAGGTCATAAATCCAGCCGCGTGCGTCAGCTCCAGCGCGGTCAAACTGGGAGGCGTGGAGGTGGACGACGAGGGGTTTTCCTGTGGCTTTCTTCACCTCGACACCTGCAAGGTAGGTCATCCAGTCGTGGGCGTGCACAACGTCAAAGTCCATTTTTTGTGCCATGACGGCGCAGATTTTGGAGTATTCTACCACCTTGCGGGCGAGGTCGCCTGCATAGAGGTCTTCTTTACCACGGAAGAGCTCTAAATCGGCTTCATGCACGTGGGAGAAGAGAATTTTGCCCTCTTCGGTAAAGCGTATGAGCCCAGAAGAGCCCTCAATGCTGGTGTAGGGATCTAGGGCGATGTCCGCGCGCTCCACTAGGGCGAAGCTCTCATACTGATAGCTTTGTTCTACAGTGGATTGCAGCGTGGCTGCCTCTAGCTGATTGACTCCATGTAGGTTGAAGCCTTCGTAGTGTGTTGAGGCATCGGCTCGGGGAATGATGACACTGAGGTCAACTTTTTTTGCCAGAGCTTTGGATAGACCCATACAGGCAATTCCTAATCCTCCGTTGACCAAGGGGGGAAACTCCCAACCCAATTTAAGTACTTTGATGCGGCTCATATTTTGATGCGTTGTTAATGTTAAAACCAGTTTAATTGTATACACTCTTGCTAGCCTTGTCTAGTTTTTTTCATCTAACAATGTAAAACAAGTGTATATACTTGTAAAATCATTCGCTCTTTTCGATTTCGTTGCGTACTTCTTCCAGTGCGGCGATGAATTCATCAATGATTTCGGCGGGTACCATGATGAGATCGCGATTGGACTTGACCTTTTCTGTAATGCGGATGACTTGTCCTCTGGCATTCGATTTCAGGTCGATGTAAAAGGTCTTTCGTTCAGTTTCAATTTTATTTGAGTATAATATATCGTTTTCCATGATCGTAAATCTTTGAATTACGTCCATGATAGAACTTTAGACCTGCGAAGTCAAATCATTCTTTTACTTATTTTTACAACAGGCTAGATTCGGTAGATATAGGGGACTTCTAAAGTCTCGTTATTCTAAAAAAGGAAATATGCAAAAACTCTTCACGAGGCATCTTTTGAGCGCTTTTCAGCTGGATTTCTCCCGAATTTTCGTCTCAGAGGACACCGACTTGAAAATCACCTCAAAATCTTGCCTCGCGAGAAAATAGAAGCCCCCTATAGTCTTTGTAGGAGTCTTCAAGAATGACTGTTTTACAATTTTGCTTTTCATCAAGTACGCAGATAATGGTGTAAGAGCTTCTGTTGTAATTGAGTTCTGCGAGGGTGGTGAGGCTGATGCCATCTTTCTGGCTTTCGACGGGGTAGTTTTTGTGTTTTTCTAGCCCAAGCATGCTCTTAACTTCTGAGAGGCTCTTGCCCTGTAGCATTTTGTTCTTCTCGTAATGAAGGCAGAGACGCAGTAACGCAGCAGCGGCAGCACTTTCAGATCCGCCAGATTGCTCAACCCATAACGTGACGTACTCCCTGTCGCGTTTGAGCTCATATTCCTCCGTGATTATGTTGGCAGGGAGCTGGATGCACCATAGGTAGAGAAAGATGATGCCAAGAAGGGAGTAGTTGAATATCTTTTTCTGCGTAGGGGATAGCCTTTCGTGATGGTAGCGCAGTTTGTAGTATATTTTGTAAAAGCGGGCTACAAGTCCCTTGTCTGCTTCTCCGTAGCGGAATTGTACTTTATTCTCCTTCTTGGACTGCTGGAGGATTTCTTGCAGCGTTCTTGCCTTTTCTGGGACGATTTTGTTGAGAGGGAAAGCTGACTCTAGCTGAGGGTGAAAATCGCTTCTATAATAATCTCTAGTCATTGAGAAGAAGATCCCGCCTAGGGCGATGATAGGTACGATGTAGAACAAATCACCTAATCTGCAGCCTATATGATCATTCCAGAGTAGTTCTGGTCTGTAGTATTGCAGGATGGGGCAGGCTAGTAGGAAGACGATATAGACGATGAGCAGCGAGATAAAAAAGATGAGCGTTTTCTCCCTTGCTATAACGAGAAGCGCGAGGTAGAAGATCAAAAGGTACAAAGTGGATTGAATGAAGCTAGCACTGATGACATCGCGAGGAGCGTCTCTGAGAGCGATGCTATATAAGACGCAGCCTAATAGAAGGCTAGCTATAATGAGCTGAATAATGAATACTTCTCGGGAAGTAGCCTGCTCTTTGGGGTGTGTAGCGTTCATTTTGCAATGGGAAGGGGGAGATAGTCAGCGATGAATTCAACGCTTTCGCTACGGAAATCGTCATCGAGGTAACAGTAGACACCGTTGAGGTGGTTATTTCTGTTGTAGCTATGAGTATGGAATTGCAGAATGATGACGCGTCCAGTGCGGCTCATATCCGCCGTGCTTGGTAGAGGCTCTAGGTGATCTAGTCCCAGCATGCTTAGGATTTCGGGGAGTGGCTTTTCCTCTAGCATGTCCTTGCTGTTGTAATGGTCAATGAGGCGCCTGAGAGCAGCGGCTATGTGGTAGTTGTTGAGGGGCTTTCTGCCTGCAACCCTGTCCTCTACCCATGCGGCAACACGGGCTCTGTCGCGCACTAGGCTGCGCTCTGTTGTGCTAAAGTAAGCGGGTAGTGCAATAAACCACAGGCAGCAGAAGATGATGACGAGGATGAGATAGAGCTTTTTGCTGCCTTGGTCTAGGAGGTAGGCCTGCTTGTTACGTATGTTCTGGTAGAGCTCGTAAAAGCGTGCGATGAGCCCCTTGTCAACTTTGTCAAAGCGCAGGGGGGCTTGCTTTGCCTTGGGGCGGTTGAGGATTTCTTTGAGGGAGAGGGCTTTTCCTGGTTCAATTTTGTCCTTTGAAAAGCGCGAATAGAGCGGCTGGCGGGAGTCTGTCCTCAGGTACCATGAGATGAAGCAGAAGGAGGCGCTGAAAACGATGAGAAAGGGCATCGCGACCATGAAACCGTCTAAGCGGTAGCCCAAATCCATCCAATAGGGGAGGTCGTGCGAGATGAGCTCCGGCCAGTATATGCTCAGAATGGGGTAGGCTAGTAGTATCAGGACATAGACGCTCAGCAGGGAAAGAAAGCAGATCAATGCGCGTTTCTTTCCGCATATAATGAGGGCGGGGTAGCCTAATATGCTTATTATAAATCCGTACGGAAGTGTGCTCCTGCTGCTCTCATGCGCCAAGTCATGGTAGGCAAGCAGGTAGATCAAAAAAGCGAGCAACAAAGTGGACAAAATGTACCGAATCAGAAAAGCTGATCGGCTACATAGAGCCACTTGTTGCGCTTTGTTAGACATGTGTTATGTCTAGTCTTTAGAAGCTCCAGCCAAAACCTGCTGAAACTACATGATAGACCTGCTCACGAGTTGTTGCGCGAGTACCGTCTGTGAAGTAGTAGGTAGGATTTGCGGAGTTGTAGAGAACGCCATAGCTGGCATAGAAGTATGCGTTGCTAGCTAGATAGACGTTGACACCTACCTCGATACCGAGAGCTATGCCATAGTCATAATCATCTGCACCATCAGCATAATCGTAATAATAGGGATCGTATGGGTCGTATGGGTCGTAGTAATAATCGTCGTAAAGGTTATCATCTATGCCCAAGATACTCAGACCAACCTGACCACCTGCATAGAAGGTAACGAAGTTATTGACGGGTACTGTAAAGCGGTAGCCTACTGAGATTACGCTCAATTCAATATCATTACTGTTAAGAATGTTGTCGTTGTATTGAGAGCCTGGGGGAAGGGGGCGAGTAAAGCGGGGATCAGCGTGTGAATAATCACCCCAACCAAAGGAGAAAGAGATGAAAAACCAGTGCATACGCGCTGGGTCAACAGCCATACCGCCTTCGATAGAGAAAGATTGGAAGTCGATGACCTCATCTTCTTCTATATAGCCGCCACCTGTTTCAAAGAGACCATCAGTGGCGAACATGCCTTTCCAGCCCATTTGAACATAGCTCGTGGGACGAGTGTAGGCGGGCATGCCTGGTAGCAAGCCTTGTTGCCCCATAGGCTGCGGTGCCATCACTGGAGGAGCGACCTGTTGAACCGTTGTTTGTACATGTGTTGTAGTAGGTACAGGGCCGATAATTCTGCCATCGGGTGTTACATGCTGTGCTGTTGCAGAAGAAGCCGTCAGGGCTAGCGCCAAGGCTGTAGTGAGTGAAGTATATTTGTTCATGACTCTATCAGTATAGGCTTTGTCTTAAAAAAAGTCAAGCGTATTTGGATATTCTCTTGTTCTATGAGAAGATGAACAACCCCATGCTGCATGTGCAACATGGGGTTGTTGATGAGATGATGGAAAGAAGATTTACTTAGTTTCTTCTTTCTTTTCTTCCTCTTCTTCTTCAAGGAGGATGTCCATGACGACTTTTAAGGCTGCGTCAAGGCGTGCTTGCTTTTCTTTGGCCTTCTTTTCTTTGTCGGAGAGCTTCTCCTCAGACTTGTTGAGCAACTGAAGTGTTGCTTCATAGGCCTTGAGATGTTCTGCTGCGAAGATGAGGGAGTAGAATTTGCTCTGACGCATGGCATAAGCTGCTGCGTTTTCGTCTGCAAGCTCTTGAGCTGTCTTGTCTGCCTTTGTCTTGTCGTCGAGGCGCGCGCCCTTTGACAGCAGCATGGCTACCACCTCATTGTTACCGCGCATGGCTGCGAGGGCAAGTGGTGTGTGGCCATTTTCTTCTGGCTGATTGATGTCGAGACCAGCGGCGATGAGACGTTCTGCAATGAGGGGGAATCCACTCCATGCTGCCCAGTGCAGGGCGGTGAAGCCGTGCTTGTCCTTTATTTGAATATCGACATCGGGGTGATTGAGGAGCTTTTCTACAAAGCGCAGGCGTGTCTTGTCACGGTCTGCTGTACGCTCACTGCGCAGCAGGTTGGTGTAACAGATACGCATGAGAGGCGTGATGCCATTCTCGTCTTGTGCGTTGATGAACTCATCGTATTCCTTCTCGCCAGCTTCAAACTCCTTGTCAAAGGCGGCGTCGATTTTCTTTTCCTCTTCGTCAATTTCCTTGCTTTCGGTGACGATTTTTTGCAGTAGGGCTTTGAGTTGTGCCTCATGACTCGCGCGCTTCATGGCGATGCGGTCACCCTTTGTTACTGTGGAGTATATGGCATCACTGGGACTGACGCGCTTGAAGGGCTTCATCGCGAGATAGAGACCCACGCCAATTGTTGCCGAAATGAGCGAAAGGATGAGCAAGTCAGAAATGATTTCATTCCAAGCCTTCTTGTCAATGTTGGGCTTTCCGTTATTTGATGAATCAGACATGATAAAATATTCTATGTTGTGTGATTATGCGTTTTGTGTGCTGGGTTCATCGGACTTCTTTTCCTCATCCTTGTCGGATGTATCATGGTCAGGGGTGAGGGCATGATCCTTATCAGCGGAGACGAACATTCTCTTAGTCATGATGATGGCAATGGGGGATATAAGAGCCATAATCAGGTAGATAAACCACATGATTTCTGGTGAATCCCAGTAGCCGATGTGACCTGTGTCCATCTTGGCTGCAATACCTTCGTAGCAGAAGTAGGAGACGAGCAAACCACCGATTACGCCGTTAACAGGCTTTGCGATGAACATGGGCAGAGCAGCCAAAGACATGTAGGTAGCCACCTTGTCCTTGGGTGCAACGCGGGCAATGTATTCCGAGAAACGGGGGCTGAAGAGCACTTCACCAATAGCGAAGACGACAATTTGAATCAAAATGGCAACAAAGTAGGCCTGTGGCAATGTGTCAATACCTGGTAGGATAAAGTACCATTGTGGGGGGATGGCCATGAAGATGAGAGAGCACGCCGATATGGACATACCATAAATCATCAGATTAACCGTCGAGAAGCGGTTGAGGATGGGGATAATGGTAATGAGACCTATCACAATAATGATGGGGTTAATACCATTCATCATACCCAAATCGAAGTCATCACCTACTGTACGTGTGTAGTACTGAGGCATGACGAGGAACTGGATGGTGAAGACGAGACGCACACCCAATGTGAGTACCAAGAAGATAACGAGGCGTTGGAAGGGTTTTTCGCGCATCACTTCAGCGATGAGCTTGAGGGGGCGGCGGCGTTCCACCTGTTCGGGCTTCATGCGTTCTTCGGGGACAGCGTAGTAGTTTTCGTTAATCAGGCGGGTGAAGATATAGGCAATAGCGTAGAAGGCTGTACCAACATTGACAATCAAGTATGTACCTTCTGTTTCGCCATAGCTACCAAGCAACCAGTGGACAATAACCACGCTGGCCACAATGGCGCCAATGTTCATGAAGAGGTAGTAGAAGTTAAAGCCCGTGGCGCGGGAGCGCAGTGTGGTGAAACGACGTATAGAGGTCTGAATACAGGGACTCATAAAGGCCGTACCAAAGGACATCAGCACAATACCAGCCATCGTGATATAAGAATAGTTGGTCTGTGCCATATTAAAGGTTGTCCCAATATCTGAGCCAAAGCCCAAGAGGAGGCGACCACCTATCAGAATGGCAAAGCCAATGGTATAGGTTCTTTTCAATCCGATAATGTCACAGATAGAGCCCACCGCCAAGACGAACATGGAGATGAAGAGCGTGTACATCGATACCCAGAAGGCCGAGTCCGCATCGGAGAAACCGCAGTAGCGAATCAGGTAGAGGGTGAGGATGTGAATCATCGAGAAGTATCCCAGACCCTCCAAAAATTGGATGATGTTGGTATACCAGAAGTTCTTACCGCAGTCCTTGAGGACGCCGAACTCCGAGAAGTATTTGGTAATGGGGTTTTGCTTGGCTTGTGACATAAATCTATTGATTAAATGATGTGTGTGGGTTGATGGAAGTTCTTGTTAATCGAGGACAGCTCCTCGGCTGGCGTTGGTGGCGAGCTTGCGATAACGCTTCAGCCAACTACCGGGGGCATCTTGCAGGGTAGGGGTCCAGTGACGACGACGCTCTGCAATGACCTCATCGCTGAGCTCCACGCTGATGCTGCGGTTGGGTATGTCTATGCTGATGATGTCGCCATCCTCTAAGAGACCGATGAGTCCGCCTTCTGCGGCTTCGGGGGAGATGTGACCTATGCAGGCACCATGCGTTGCACCAGAAAAACGTCCGTCTGTGATGAGGGCTACAGAGCCACCAAGGCCCTTGCCCATGATATAACTAGTCGGGGCAAGCATTTCCTGCATGCCCGGCCCGCCCTTGGGACCTTCGTTACGAATGACAACGACAGAGCCTGCGCTCACCTTGTTGGCAAGGATGCCATCACAGGCTTCCTGCTGGTTTTCAAAAATAATAGCGGGGCCTGTATGCTGCATCATCTGGGGCAGCACGCCTGCTTTTTTCACAATACCGCCTTCTGTGGCGAGGTTGCCAAAGAGCACAGCCAATCCACCATCGGGGGAGTAGGCTTCTTCTAAGCGGCGTATGACAACATCGTCCTTTGTGGCGAGACCCTCAATTTGCTCTGCCATGGTCTGACCGCTAATCATGGGCACGTCAGTGTGCAGGATGCCTGACTTCTTGTTTACCTCAGCGAGTATGGTCATGATGCCGCCTGCCTTCTCCACGTCTTCCATATGGAATTTGGAGCTGGGTGCTACCTTGCAGATATTGGGTGTGCGGCGAGATATCTCATCAATGCGAGCGAGATCGTAACTCACCCCTGCTTCGTGTGCGATAGCGAGGGTATGCAACACCGTGTTGGTAGATCCCCCCATGGCCATATCACAGGCAAAGGCATTGTCTATGCTCTTTTCTGTGACGAGATCGCGGGGCAGGGGAGAACCGCTCTTCGCGATTTCTACAGCACGTCGTGCCGAAGCGCGCCAGAAGATCTCTCTCTCAGGCGATTGCGCGAGGATAGATCCATTACCAGGTAGGGAAAGTCCCAGCACCTCTGTGAGGCAGTTCATGGAGTTGGCGGTGAACATGCCAGAGCAAGATCCAGCACCTGGGCAGGCCTTGCACTCCACGTCGTAAAGCTCATCTTCTGTGATTTTTCCAGCCTTGCAAGCTGCGACTGCTTCAAAAACGCTGTTGAGGTCCAAAACCTCGCCCTTGCTGCTACGACCAGCTGCCATAGGTCCGCCAGAGCAGAAAATGGTGGGGATATTGCAGCGCAGTATGCCCATAATCATTGCTGGGACAATCTTGTCGCAGTTGGGGATGCAGATGCAGGCATCAAAAGCATGGGCGGAGAGCATAGTCTCCACGCTGTCGGCTATCAGCTCTCGGCTAGCGAGAGAATAACGCATTCCAGAATGTGCCATTGCAATACCATCACAGACGCCAATCATATTGAATTCAATGGGGGTACCGCCTGCACGGCGTACTTCTTCCTTGATGAGCTCTGCCACCTTGTTGAGGTGGACATGCCCTGGGATAACCTCGTTAAAGGCATTACAAATAGCAATAAACGGCTTCTTGATATCTTCATCATTCATGCCACATGCCCTCATCAAACTACGATGAGGAGCACGTTCTATACCAGCCTTGGTGCGATTCGATAACATAACAGCCGACATACTATCATAATGATGATGTCATGGCGAGCATATTTTCAGTACTCATTGTAATAACTTCTATTAGTTGATGTTATGGTGGCATTTGATATCTCGCGCCTACGTACAATAATAAAACTTGATTATATCACACAAGTTGCTAGAATAGTGTGCCTCACATGCTAAGTTGTTCGTTATTTCGTGCCTTTTTGCACCCGCTCCTTTTGCTGGTGCTGGCGACAGCTTTGTATGGTATAGAACCTCCCCCGTTGCGCATCAATCCACTGGATATTAACGAAAAACAAGTCGAGGATAAAAAGCCTGAAGAAAAGAAAAAGCCTACGATTAATACGAGTTCTGCACGTTTTGCCAAGACGGTCTCTAGAGAAAAAACCCGTGTTGCCATACTAGGTTACCACGATTTTAGCGAAACAAAGCCTATTACAGAAATGCGCATGCGCACTTCTGATTTTCGAAAGCAGATGCAGTATATCAAGGAATCTGGGCTCAGTGTCATTGATATGCCAGCCTTTTTGGACTGGTTGCAGGGCAATCGCGAACTGCCCGCCAACTGTGTCCTCATCACGATTGATGACGGCTGGCGTAGCGTGTACACGGATGCCTATCCCATCCTCAAAGAATACGGCTACCCTTTCACCGTCTTCCTTTATAGCGACTATATCTCTGGCAGAGGTGATAGTATGAACGTGGAAATGATTAAGGAATTGCAGCAAAACGGTGGAACGGTTGGCTCTCACTCTGTCTCCCACCCCTATCCTAGTGAATGGAACAAGGCCTTGGCAGAAGGCGAAGAAAGCCTGACAAAAATGATTAACCTAGAAATAGGTGAATCCAAAAAAAGGCTCGAAAAGCACTTTGGTCGCATCACTACCTACTGCTACCCCGGTGGCTACATTCTTCAATCTATGCTCGACAGCATGGAGGGGCTGGGTTACACAGCTGCCTTTAATGTTATTGGGTCAAAGGTGCGCTCTGATGAAAGCGTCTTTGATATACACCGATACATTGTTTTCGGTACTGATAATGATGCCTTTGATCGTGCAATGGATTTTCGTTTGACAGATTCTGGTATTGCCAAGTTACTCGGCAGAACACCCGGTACTCTGCCACCAACAACCCCAACGCCCCCTTTTCCTGTCAGCCCACGCCCCAAAAGCAGTGTAGCTGAAGACAAAGTCATCGTAGAGCTTAGCCTCAACCAATACCCCAATATTGATCTAGACAGCATTACGATGCGCGTCAGCGGATACGGTTCCGTCCCGCTGGAAATAGACAAACTCAACCGAAGAGTCACTTGGACACCTCCAAGTAGAGTACTCCTCGATAACCTTTCCGTCCATCTCACATGGAGCAACGCGGATAGCACCAAGGGCAAAGCCGCTTGGAGCTTCCCCATCGTTCCACGAGACGGACACTGAAACAACCCCATCCCAGTAGATAAAGAAAGAGCCCATACACATGGCCACAGAAAAAAAGACAGGCACAAGCAGTGCCACCAAGAAAACAAGCGCCCCACGCGCTAAGAAAGCTGCTAGCACAGTGAAAAGCAAGCCCAAGACAAAGACCAGTGCAGCAGCCAGCGCAGACGCAGCCGATGCTCCTGCAAAGCGTCGCCCCGGTCGTCCCAAAAAGGCAGCCGTAGCTGCAGAGGCTTCCGCTCCCGTTGTTAGCGAGAAAAAGCCCCGCGCTCCTCGTAAGCCAAAGGCAGCAGCACCCGCACCAGCAGCAGCTCCTGCTCCTGTAGCAACTCCCGCACCTGCAGCAGCACCAGCTCCTGCTTCTACCGAGAAAAAGTCAAACGACGCACCCTCCAACCACAAGTCACAGGATCACCAGAACACCAAGCCAAAGCACAACCGTCGCGACCGTGATGATAACATCAACATCAACTACGGTGCTGTAGAAACAGTCGGTGGCGAAGGCGGTAACGGTGGTAACAACAAGCGCAACAAGCGCCGTCGTAACCGTCGTGGCGATAATCGTGACCAGCAACCCAACGGTAACCAGCAGCAACGTCAGCAGATAGACCCTGTAGCGCAGGAACGCTACGCGTGGAAAATCTTCCTCGGAGAAATCACCGAAGAAGGTCTTGCCTTCATTGATGATAGAGCCGCACAGGAAGCATCACGCCGCGCCTTCCGTATTGCTGAAATCTACCTCACCGAGGCAGCGCGTTGGAGTAACCCTCGCGCCCATGCCCAGCAACAGCATTCGCAGAATCCACCAGCTCATCAAGAAGAGCCCAAGGAAATTGTCGAAGAGCCCGTAGCTGATGATGTCAGTGGCGAGGAAGAAAGCGAGCAAGAAGAAATCTAAATCGCAGATTAACACTCTAAACAAAAGCCCAGAGATGACATAACGTCACTCTGGGCTTTTTTTAAAGTGTTGTTTCAGCTCGCTTTGCTTAGAAGGTGAAGTGATAGCCAACAGTTGCGTTGACATCAGTGAGGTCTTCTCGTAGTTCAAGAGAGGCATCAATGAATAGAACACCACCTTTCTCGCCAAAGGGGAGTCGGTAGCCAGTGCCTATCTCAACGCCAAAAGCACCTGCTTCTGTGCCCTTGAGCATTGCGCTTTCTCCACCTGCTTGGAATTGCACAGAAGCAGTACTACCTCTGTCTCCTATGTATGTCTTGAAGAGGATGCGGCTATGTAGGCTAGGATTGTACTCTCCTCCTCCATAAAGGATGTGGTTTTCTATGCCTATGCCTAGTGTTTTCCAGCTGCTGGACTGTGCTCCCACATTCAATCCAGCTCCGCTTCCTGTTTCGCTGTAAGCATCAACATTGGAGTGCTGCATGGTGAAAGAACCGAGAAGTGTCCAGTTGGGATCAAGATGGTAGCCTAGCTCATAGAATGCTGCGGAGGCGTAGGTGTTGCTTATGCCATCGCTCTGATAGCCAACGCCCTCATGGAAGACGTAACGGGTGATGTCTGCTTTCCCCCAGCCTGCGCTGGCGCCAAATCGGTGTCTCCATAGTCCATTTTCCACCTGCCCATAGATGCTGAGATAATTGCTGTCCATAGCTCCACTCGCCCTGTCAATAGAATCGGTGTTCAGGTCGCCATAGAGCGTGGTAAAGGAAACACCAAGTTGCAAATGCTTCCCGAAGGAGAAGTCAAAGCCCAAGCTGCCACCATAGTTACTGAAGCTATGTCCCATCTGGCTAGCGTCATTGTGCAAGGTGCTATCGTTCCCTTCTACGGAAATCCATGCGCCCACTCCGGAGTTGCCACGGAGAGCAGCTGCGCGCAGGCGGTTGGTTTTCATCTGACGTTCAACATCGCTCATCATAGCAGATCCTATAGCGGTGACACTTGACCCAGCCATGGCTGCCGCAAGATTGTCTGCTTCTGCGCCTCTATTTGCAATAATAAGGCTATCTAGAGCATCGAGTATAGCTTGTAAATCTATGGGTTTATTGATGTTCGTATTGGTGCTCAACTCCTTGGCGAGGGTGAGACCCGCTCGTCCATTTTCAGTGCTTCGGTCTATATTGTAGAATCTGGTGCTCTCGTTGGTTATGTTAGCTTTTCCCTCTGTTGTTCCAATAGGATGGGTGAGGGCGATTTCTTCGGCTTTCAGCGTGGTGTTGAGTAGCTGGAAGGAGAGAGCGAGGAGAAGTGTGAGGGAGTTTGTTCTGATTTTCATGGGTTTATTAAGCTAGCGTATAGGTTCTACATAGACAGAATGGCGTGAGAGAATGTTATCAAACTAATACTGGTGTTTCAATAAAAATATATCGAAACACCAGCATTCTAAAAGACTTTGTCTGTCAGCTTTAATTAATTTTCTTCAAACTCTCCATAGAGAACAAGACAGCCGTTTTCATCCTGACCACAGCCAATGTATTTCGTATATATACCTTTTTCATTGGCGAGGCTGAGTGAAGCCGCTGTGATATTGCAGTTTTTGTACAAGATGTCTCGGAAGACGACGCCCACCATTTTCTTGTCCTTTTTAGCCTGAGCCAAATCACTGAGCAACTTTGTATCGCTGTCGGAACTATCGTCCCACTGGATTTGCACAGCCACAGTGCCTTCGAGCTGAGTGTGCCCTGGGTTACAGTTAAGGCGTTGTAGAAGGAGTACAGAGACCATCTTTTTGCTGCCGTCAGCCAAGGTGATTTCCTTTTCCTCAATGCCTCGAGCTGGGAGTTCTATCCCCACTCCTGTTATCCTGAGTTTGGCTCCTTCAACCATGTTGAACTCGGCTAGGGGGTGGAAGATTGCGCTATCCTCGATGATTAACTCACTATCAGCCCAAGGCATGGATATATTCATCGATGAAAGCTGGGAGTTTTTGATTGTGCTTGTGCCTTCATTGATTGTGAGTTGTGCAAACTGGATATCAGCTCCCTCTAGTCCCATTTTGCTGAATTTGGCATATTCATCTTCCTTAATGGAACCGATAGTTAGAGCTGGCTCGTCGTTATGCGATCCATGGCCGTAGATGCTGAGATTACCCGCGACAACTGTGGATTTTAAGAGGTGTATTTCGTTGGTCTCAAGAGTTGCATCTCCACCTATTTCGATGACAGCATTGTCGCTTAGTTCAATGAAGCTGATAACATTTTCGCCTGATCCGAGGTAAAGTGCGGAGTCTTCCCCCTTGAAGTCTGCAACAGCAAGCTCTCCCCCCTTGATGACGCGAATCTCGTTAGCGTCATCTAGGATAACCTTCGTTGCAAAGAGCGGTATGCTGAGGGTTAGCGTGCCAAAGGGCTGGAGCTTCGCGTCTTGGAGGCTTATTGCTCCCTCCTCACTGCCAGCGGCAAGATGCCAGTGGGCATACTCATCCATGTAAAGCCCCCTGAGGGTGAGGTCATCAGAGACTAGAATTTTGTAGGAAAAGGTAGGGCCATCCGATGGCTTGCCTAGGGTGACGGAGCTCCCGTCTTTCCATTCCTTGGCTTCACCATTAATATTCTCCCAAACCATGCTTTCCCATTTGGGGGCGATCTCTGTGGTGTAGAGGTCAGTTAATGGGTTTTCCTCTGCGTAGCTGAACAGGCTGCTGCCGAGGGCTGCAAGGATGCTGAGTACTTTGGTCTTGTGCTTCATACTGTGAGGTGGGTGCTGTCTTTATACATCGATGGGGGCATCTTCATCGTTATCATCACCATGGGCGAGGATGAATTGCAGGTCGTTGAGGTCGAGGCTGGAGG
>CAZRZE010000037.1:0-13838 GCA_964604535.1 uncultured Akkermansia sp. | reverse complement strand
CACCGCCCTTGGACATGAAGAGGAAATCATAGTCTGTGCCGTGGTCTGTGGCGTAAAGGTCAATCTGTGCTGGTAGGTTGGTGCCGCTGTTGGTTTCCTTGTACATGTCGAGGGCGACAGTCTGGGAGTAGCGGAGGTTTTCCTTGGTGTAGCAGTCGTACGCGCCTTGGGAGATGGCTTCTTCGTCATTGCAGTTTGTCCAGACCTGCTGACCTTTTTTACCCATGCAGATGGCAGTACCCGTGTCTTGGCACAGGGGGAGTATGCCCAGTGAAGAGACTTCTGCGTTGCGCAGCAGGGTGAGAGCAACACTCTTGTCGTTGTCAGATGCCTCTGGGTCATCAAGGATGGCGGCAACTTGCTCCAGATGCGCAGGGCGCAGGTAGAAGGCAATATCGTGCCAAGCGGTCTCAGCAAGGAGGCGCAGGCCTTCGCGGTCGACTTTGAGGACAGGTTTTCCTTCAAATTCGCCCATGCTCACGTAATCGGAGCTTATCTTGCGATACTGAGTTTGGTCACCCTTGATAGGAAAGGGCTCTTGGTAGAAAAAAGGTGGGGTTGACATAACGCTGCCACTATAGCACGAGGGCAGGTACTAGTTCCAGCCTTTTGTTCTACCAAGAATGAAAAAATCTACCTTACCCCCTCCATGCAATGCATTCCATCTCGATGAGCCAAGTGGGGCGGCAGACAGGTGCATGGACAATGACTCTAGGAGTTTCGGGGAATCGCTGATCAAAAATCTGCTTTGCATAGGCATAATCGCCCATATCGCGTAGGTAAAGAATAATCTGCGCGATATTATCCAGCTTCATATCAGCCTCGGCTAGTAGGGCTTCGACATTTTCTATCATGCGGTCGCATTGCTTGACAATGTCGCCAATATGAACCACCTCCCCCTTGTTATCTATGCTGGCTGTACCCGATATGTAGGCATGGCTGCGGTCGCTGTAGTGGACAGCTGTGCCGCGCTCAAAGCGCACTCCGTATTCATGCGTGGGGTTGAGGTGCTCTGGCGCGTAAAGGAATTGTATCTGTGACCAGTCTATACCCAGTACGGAATAAGCATCCAGCTGCACGAGGGAGTGGTGATCTTCGCTGCGTCCCTGTATGCCTGTGCTGCTGATAAAGTGCTCTTCCACGGTGAGACCTTCTTCGTCAAATTTCTCATTACGGCCAACAACCACACCTGCGTAGTTGCAGTCCACATTCTGCACAAAGAGCCATGTACGTATGGGATTATCAAAGAGCGAACCGCCCTTTGCTTCGAGCTTTGCTGTGTACTGGTCAAAGAGATTGTAGCTCTGCTCCCTGCTGTCACCAGTAGTGAGACGCGCGTTGCCCATCCAATGGTGGGTGTAGTCTCCCTGACGGCAAAGCAAAGCACCATCGGCATCATACTCCCTCTCCACCCCGCTCATCATATAAAGCCAGAGGGAGACCTTTGTCCCATCAAGCAGGGGTTGCTCTATGCAGGAGACTGCCCCCATGTCAGCGGGCAGTTCTTCGCGAAGAACGCTTTCTTGGTTAGCCGCATCAGTGAGGAAGAAGCGAGCAAACACAGGCTGAGCCTCGGGATTTTGTTCGCAAAATTGAGCTCTCGCTGCCAGCACAGCGCGCAGCTGGGCGAGGAAGCAGGGTGATTGCTCTGCAAAGTGGATTTGCAGCATCCATTCCTGAATCTCGCTGCCCTGAGGGGCGAAGTGACTGCATTCCACTCGGCATGCTTGATAATGATGGGTAGTTGTATTCATCTTATTATTCAGTCTTTTTATTATTTTTATTCTTATTATTTTTTTTGTTCTTTTTAACTGTTGGGTCGGCCTTGGCTGGTGCACGCACGACAAAGAAAGGTGATATGACGGTTTCCGTCGTAGCAATTTGATTACGCTTTCCTGCAACCTTTCCTTTGATAGCCTTTGCGCCGACAACGGCAGAAACATGCAGCGTTATGGGCTGATTAGGACGCTTCCACTTATCGCAGCTTATCTTAATCATGACCTGCTTGTCGTCTGGTCCTGCTTTTTCATTGGAGCTCGTCACCCACTTGGGTCCTTTGACGCTCAACTCTATTTCATCAGTAAATCCTTCTTTGCGAATAATGCGCACTGGGATAGATATGCTATCTCTGCCCTTGAGCTGTAAAGTATCTTCGTCCTTTTCTGGTATATCCAATTCTATACGGAAGGAAGCGGCCTCTGTTGCATCAACGCGGAACTCATCAATGGGCAGCAAGTGGGTGATAAAGAATGCCTGCATCATGGGCTCCGCTGGTTGCGCAATGCGCACAGCCTCTTCTCCATTGGATAGAGTCGCCTTGCCCTGTAGGGTGAACTTCACCGGGCCTGTTGGCGCACCTGCTGGGGCGGTGATGCTCATTTTCACCGACTTGGTGGCTTTTCCTGTGATATTGACCTCACTGAGCTTGTAGCCCTTGGGCAAATCTTTAGCAGAAAGCATAATGGGGCGTTTAAAGCCATTCATACGCACGGGGAAAACGGTAAAGTGTGCCGTCCCTCCGCTGGGGATGGAGATGGCAGAGGGCGTGATATTCAACGCAAAATCCTCCGAGCTATCATAATAGCGCAGACGATAGCAGAAGTTCTCACCAAACTTGTTCTGCACATCGGTGATGCGCAGGAAGTAAGTACCAGAGTCCTTCACCTTGTAGATGAGCTGGGAATCCGCATGGTGTGTGACAAGACCTTCTCTTTCATCCTCCACGTCATCGGATTTTGCAATTTCCTTGCCGCGAGAATCATATAGACGCAGCTCCGCATCCAGAGGAGAGCCAAGACGACGCGCGAGGAGGTCAAACTTGAGATTCTCTCCCTCCTTGAGATTGAGGCGAATCCAGTCTTCGTCATAGTCATGTGTGATGCGCTCATTGTAGACCTGACCGCGCTTTAGGGTGACCGCCTTGGCGCGGGTGTCACCAGCATCTTCAAAGTGGACAATCTCTTCATCATCGGAGATTTCTATATTAAACTTATTGGTGCTCAGATCCTCTAATCCCTTCAGAGAAATATCGCGTCGTCCCACTGTTTTGGGTGCAGTAACATTGCGCTTCTTCTGCTTGAGATTAACCCCCATCAGGTAGAGAGAAAAGGGTTCTCCTGCCTTTGCGCCTAGTGGGAAATGCGCAGAAACATGTGGTATCTCGCCCAGTGAAATGCGGTAGACAAAGTCCTCACGCCCACGGAAAATGCAGTCCTTGATTTCCAGATAATAGTAGCCGTCTTCCTCCACCTTGTAGACTATGGTTGGATCGGGTTTGAGCTTGTAATCATCGCTGAAAGCGACCTCCCTGCCCTTGGCATCAAACATGGCAAGCACAGGTTGAAACCAACCTGGCACGGCATCGGCTAGGAAGGGGACAAGCTCTTGCGCCTTGACAGCGGCTACGATGGTTTGACCCTTTTTCGCAGAAAACCGGTACCAGTCGCGACCACCGCGTTCCACCTGACCATTGATAACAGTGGGCAAAGTCACAATAGGTGTTGCCTCTGCCAAAGTGCCATTGGGCTCTTTTTCCACGCTGTTGGGGAATTGAGAAACCTCAAAGAAAAGACGATTGGATATAGTCCCGCGCGCACCAACTACCTTGATGTCGCGCAGACCGAGCTCTGCGCCCTTTTCGATGGTAAAGCGCACACGCAGACGGTCAGCTATCTGCATATTATCCTCATCCGTGATGATTTTTTTCTTCTTTTTATTTTGATTCTTCTTGCCCTTTTTGCCTTTCGCGCCTTCTACTACGGGAGGCGGAAGGGGTGGCAGAATCTCTGCCTTGATGCCATTGCCACTGACCAGCACGCTTTTAGCATCGGCAATTTTTTGCCCCCCAAACTCGACGATGACGCTGCTTCCCTGTGCGCCACCAGTGGGGTAGATGTAGCCTATGTAGGTTTTTTGTCCCTGAGCATGCAGTATAGGGAGGGCAACAAAGCAGAGCAAGATAGCTAGGTAGCGCAGTGCGGTCATGCCAAGTCTCCCTTATTTTTGAGGATTTCTTCCTTGTAGAGCTCGCGGAGCAGACCTGCGCTCTGTTTTTCCTGCCCCAGTGAGGGTAGGATGGGCAGAGAACCATGGAGGGCGTGGGGGAGCTTCTGATATGGGTCAATGCCCATGAGCTCGTAAATCGTCCCTATGAGGTCAGCGGGATAAACTGGGCGTTTTGTCACCACCTCACTGCGTGCGTCAGTCTCACCTATGACCTCACCGCCCTTCAAACCGCCACCTGCTACGAGGTAACTGAAGGCCGCACCAAAGTGATTGCGCCCACCATTCCATGGGGGCGACCAAAGAATCTGCGGCGTACGACCGAACTCACCTCCGCAAACAACCAGCGTGTCATCCAATAAGCCCTTCTCGTCAAGGTCAGAAATGAGAGCCGCAAGCCCCTGATCAAGCGTACCGAGACGCTGATTCATGCGCTTGAAGTGCTCCTTATGCGTATCCCAACCGTGGTAGGTAACACCGATGACAGGCACGCCATATTCTGCCAAGCGTCGAGCAGCGAGGCAGGATTGACCAAAGTCATTCATGCCGTAGCGTTCGCGCATTTCATCATCTTCTTGTGAAAGATCAAATACCTTGCGGCTTTCGCCCAGCAGCATTTCAAAGTTTTCTTTCTGCAAGCTATCCAGCTTTTTCACCTCCTCATTCTGCTCCACTGATTGTAGGCTGGAGATGCTGTTGAGCAGCTCTTGCTTTTCGAGCAACTGCTTGTCATTGACCATCTTGTTGATGATACCCTCTACCTCAAAGAAATTTGATTCTGGTTTTCCGCTCGTGTTGAGAGGCTTGTAGACAGAGCCTAAAAAGCCCCCCTCATTAAAGCGCGTTGCTGGACGTACAAAGTTGATGTAGGGAGGCAGTGCCTTGTGGTACTCTGTGGGATTGAGATAAGAAATCATCGCTCCAAAGGAGGGATAAACCACCTTTCCACGTGTCATATCCCCTGTGTACATGAGATACTGTCCCACCTCATGCGCATTGGAAAAGTGAGTCATGCTGCGGATGATACTGTACTTGTCCGCTATGGTGGCTAGCTTTTTGAGGTTCTCATTAATCTCCAACTTGGGACAATTTGTCGCTATGGGCTTTTTGTAAGTCCCATAGATATCGCGCCCCGCATTGGGCTTGGGGTCAAAGGTATCTGTGTGCGATGGTCCACCTGCGAGGAAAACAAAGATAACGCTCTTCGCCTTCTTTTTGAGGGAAAGGAACTTATCCGCTGTTGCCGCAGAGGCCGTGGGCAAGAGTGGGAAAATATAGGAGGCTGCGGCTGCCCCGAGAACGAGGCGTAAGAATTCTTGGCGTTTCATGCTTATTTATAGAGTTAATGGTTGAAGAGGAATTCGGGACTATTGAGTAGTGCCCAGATGATGAGTTGAGCCTGTTTGTGGCGGGTGGCTTTATTTTCTAGATGGGGCAGGAGAAGCTCGCTCTCCTGCTCTGAGGGATAGCGGCTGAGCATCATCAGGTAGATGCGCTTCAGCAGCTCGGGTGCATCAGCGGATTCATCGCAAAGAGCCTTGAGCTTTTCGCTTTCTGCCAGCTTGACCAAGACCCCAGCAGAGTTGAGGAGGTAGAGCACCTGCTTGGAGTTGAGATCATTGCTGCGGTCGCTCTCTAATGACACATCGCGAGAAGGACGACCAAAGAGCTCTAACTGAGGCGTGCCGACAGAGCCGTCTTCTAGCTGCACAGCACGAATATCATTGGGGTAGTATGAATAGGGCTCAGGCACCTTGCTGGTGTAGACATCAAGAATACCAGTCATGTCGCCTAGGGCATCTATCAGCTGCTCCGAAGTGAGGCGTGTGGTAGGAAAGACGGCAAAGTGCTTGATCGCTTCTGCCTGCTCCTTTTGCTCTCCTCCGTAGAGGGAGCTGCGTTCAAAGGCATCGGAGAGCAAGATGCTCTTCATCAGCTTTTGGATATCGTAGCCCGAGGCGACAAAGTCCTTTTCCAGCATATCCAGCAAGGCCTTATTACTTGGAAGATTTTTCGGATTGAGATCATCAACGGGGTGGATGATACCACGTCCCATGATCCAGAACCAAACACGGTTGACCATGCAACGTGCAAAGGCGTGGTTGACGCGCTTCCCCCTCTCACCTACCAGCCAGCGTGCCAGATAACGTCTTGCGTCGCGCCTATCCTCCAACTTGATAGTCTGCCCATCGGGCATTTCAAAAGAACTTTCCTTCATGGGTGCATCTAGGTCGAGGTAGACAATTTCCTCTTTCCACTCCTTGGTTGCCTTGTAGCGCAGTTGGGTGAAGAAGGGAGGGAAGCTCTCTGGTGCCTTTCTAATACCGAGGAAGAGCAGCGCGACATTATCTGCAATGAGGGCGGGCTCTCGCTTTTGAAAGGCGCGGTAGAAGTTCACAGCGGGGTCGCGGTAGTTGCTGCCTGTACTGGTCAGCAGCTCATAAATCATCTCATCATAGGGTCTGTTAGCGCGCACCTGCTCACGCACCCAGCGTGTGTAGGCCTGCACCCCATTGGGCCAAATATTGCTAGGGAACTCTGCTTTGATGCGCAGGAGGTCACCCCACTTGAGCACCTGAAAGTCCACAAAGGCATCACTGCTCATCAGACGGTCTATGAGCTTGTCGCGCTTATCCTCAGCCTTATCAGCCAAGAAGGCTTCGGCCTCCTGCCAACTGGGCAGACGACCAGTCAAAACCAAGGAGGCACGGCGGTGAAAAGTTGCGTCATCACAGGCAGGAGTCGCCTCCAGCTTTTGGCTAGCCAGAGAGCTGGCAATATGCTTGTCAATATCACTGTTAGCAACACAAAGCCCACCCATGGCTGTCAGAGCACAAAGTGCCATTGAGCAAGAAAAACTAATACTGGAAAGAAAAGGTAAAGTCATTTAAAGTAAGAACGATTTATCTAAGCATAATCTACACGACATTGCAACCCATAAAACAGAAAAACTCCTCGCCGAAGCGAGGAGTCTCTGAAACAAAAAACAACAATGAAAAAAAATTAGGAAACAGTTGGCTTCTTCTGGCGGCGTACCGCACCGAAGCGCTTCTGGAATTTGTCGATGCGACCTTCCGTATCGACGAACTGGTTCTTACCAGTGAAGAAGGGGTGGGAATCAGAAGTGATACCGCAGGAGATAACGTAATGTTCTACGCCATCAATTTCTTCAGTCTTCTTAGAAGTTGCACAGGAACGAGTGATAAAACGACGACCAGTGGTGATGTCGAGGAATACTACGGGATGATATTTGGGGTGAAAATCAGCTTTCATGATATTAAAACCTGCGTTTCCGTCGCAGGGGTGGCAGAGTTTAGCTTGACCGCTTTATTATGTCAACCTTTTTTTCTAAAATATTCATTTTTTCTCTTGCTATGGTGCATCGATTTGAGATAATGACCACCTATGACATACAAAAGCCTTCTTTGCCCTATGATGGCCACAGCCTCTTTGATAAGCTACGCCGTCGGAGAAACAGCATGGGAAACAAGCATGCCCCAAGCCATTAAAAAAGCCCAACAGGAAAACAAGCTCGTTCTCGTGCTCTTTACTGGCTCTGATTGGTGTGGCCCCTGCATTGATCTAAAAAAGAACATACTCAGCAAGGATGAATTCCAAAATTATGCCAAGGACAAGTACGTCCTCTTGGAGCTGGACTACCCTCAGCGCAGCGCACAGAGCGAAGAAATCAAGCAGGCCAATCTCGCCATCAAAGAAAAGTATGATATAGCAGGTTATCCCACCATTTTTGTACTGGACACACAGGGTGTAGTCCTCTCCATCCTTGTCGGCAATCGATCCTCCTTTGCCGATGTAGAAAAAGCCCTAGCCCCCGCGTTGGATGAGGAAAGCCCCCTCAGAAAGGCTTGCTCTGCCGCCCTCATGGCTACAGAGGGTCAACGCGCCAAGGCACTGCAAGCCATCTACGATGCCACCCCCCGCATGTTCAAGCCCCATAATCGCTTTCTATTAGATGAGGCAAAGCAATTAGAGCCCAACAATGAGCAAGAACAGAGCGAGCAAGCCGCCGCTGAGAGCCTCAAGCGCATCCAGACAGAGCTTTCTGCCATGGACATGGACTACAGCAAGGCCATGGAGTTGGTGGAATCAGAGCTCGCAAAGCCCAACTTGCACCTCAATCTCAAATCAGAGCTCATGCACATCAAATCCAACCTCCTTTTCATTACCCTGGAGACAGCAGAAGACGTGCAAAAGCTACAACTCTTCCTCACCGAAGAACTCTCCAAGGTAGATCCCGATGCTGAAAGCGAGATGAACCGCAGAATACGCAGCATGGTCAGCCTACTCCAATCTTCCCCCGAAAGCGTTATTGAGCAAGCTAAACAGTATAGAGAGCTCATCAAAAGCAGCGCACAACCCCAAACAAAACCTCAATAAATACCAATATGACTAATCCCATCGCCCCTATCGCATTCGCCCTTGTCACCCTTTGCGCCCCTGCTTTCAGCACAGAAAATACAGAGCAAGAGCACCTTCAAGCAGAACAAGAGCGACTTCGCCAACTCTTTGCCAGCACGGGCACAGACTTCAAGGCTGGACTCGCCCTACTAAACAAGGAGCTGGAAAAGGAAAACATACACCCCCAGCTAGAGCTTAGCCTCCTCGTCCTCAAGCGAGAACTTCTCTTCATCACAGCAGAAACAGCTGAAGACGTACTAGCCATCCAAAGCTTCATGAAAGACACATTGGCAAAAAAAATGCCAGAACAGGCAGCCCAAATCATCGAAACCGCTGACAGCCTGCCCGCTCAAACCGAGGAAATCCTCAAGCGATCCAAGGAACTTCGCGAACTAAGCAAAAAGGAAAACAAATAAAATCCATGTTAAAGTCCCTTTATCTTTGCAGCCTCATAGCCTCAACTAGCCTGATGGCAGAAGAGGCTGCAAGGATACTGCCCTCTGGCAAGGCGGAAAAAGATCTTATTGAGCAGAGGCTTTGGGCAAGCATCAGTAATCCTTGGCTCGATATGCCTGAACTGCTCGAGGACGCAAAAATGAAGAGCATATCAATAGACTCAAAGCTGCTGTTTGCTCTCTGGTGCAACTGTGACGATGTTGCACTGCGTCAATGGCTTTGGCTGGAGGGTGCTCATCAACATCGCGATTGGGCGGTGCGTATCATAGCACGCTGCTCCGATGAGCAACGTAGGAGCAGAGCTCAGGATTTCGAAGGCGCTGGGGACATTAAGACTCATGAGGATGAAACATATAGAAGAAGTAGCGATGCTTTTTCTGATATGATTTCTGCCATTGCTGCAAACTGTCATCAAGCTTCCTCGTCCACGCCCGCGCTGCAAAAAGAGATACAAATACTCAAAGAACAGATCGCTATTCATGTAACAAGGCGAGAGGATGCGCAGCTTTTGCAAGATCTCTTGATAAAGCTCAATAACTACAATGGAATCCAGAGACATGACTTGGAGCTCTGGTGGCTAATTAGCACGAATGGTGTGGCAAGGGAGCTGCTCTTGGCATATTATCGCATGTTCTATGCGCGCGACTGGGACTTTGAGGCTCTTTTCGAAAATCGGGCGCGTCTATTATTCGCACCCCGAGAGGCGCTGAGAAGAATTGAAGAACTCAAGCGCATCAATGAGGCTATTTCAAAGCTGGAAGGTCCTCAACTCTTTGTAACTTTCAGCGACGCAGACGCATACTCCGTGTATTCTGGATCGATAAGGGCGAGTAGCTTCTCTGAGTGGAAGCAGATGGCTGGACTGGAAGCAGAACAGCTGGTCTCTGTCGTCGTGCAGCTTGAAAAAGCATTCTCGGAGGAGAACTACAAGCTGCTACGCGCTGAGGCAAAGAAGGCAAAAATCTACGTGCAGCGCGTTCTGGGCTCAACTAGCGGGCTACCAGGTTATTATGATATAGAGCAAAATCCTTTCCTAAAAACTGATAAGGAGGAATAGAAAGCGGCGTGCAAAAATTTCGACCTTCCACCTTTTTAGCTTGACATGAGTTAGAATTAATATAAACTGGAAACTTCCTATGAAATCAATATTCTTTCTCTCACTAGCGGCTTTTGGTCTCAGCTTGTCCACACAAGCTGCGCAGACAATCACTAATGACTATTTCGTCGTAAACATTTCGGGGCATGACGCATTAAATAAAGGCGCTAACAAAGATGATATCGAGCGTATAGCCTTGGATTCCATTAATTATTGGGCCTCTATCCTCGATGATAGTATCCATCGTCCAAAAACTGACCAACAGAAGGTAAACTTCAACCTCGATTTTAATTACACGGGTGGTGCTCTAGCACAGGCTGTGGTGAACGCCTCCTTTATAATGGGTGGGATGGAGAATGAAAGCACTGGAATGAGCTACAACTGGGCAACACATGCAGAAGGAAAGCTACGCGACTATACATTCCCTGACAGCGTATACGGTTCCGATTTCACTGTAACGGCATCCCAATCAGAAAGATTCTTCTTTGGAGAAACAGGTGGTCCAGATAGCGATGAATATGACTTCCATACCGTACTCCTCCACGAGATCGGACACGGAATGGGTTTTATCTCAAAAGCCTTCAACCAATCCGGGGCAACCACCTCTGATAGAACAGCCTACGACACTCTCTATCTCCAAAACATAGGTGGTGACCCTAAAAATTTAACATTGGGTGAAGACATTTACCTAGGAGATCCAAGCGAAGGCATTCTCTTGCACAACCCTGATTCATGGGTACCTTCTCAGAGTATCATTCATATAGACAAGAGCACTGACGCTCTGATGAATTACGGTATCGCCTATGGCGAAGTGAAGCGAGGACTCAGCGATGCAGAATTAAGCCTTCTAACACAAATGGGTTGGACGCTTAACTTAGTTCCAGAGCCTAGCTCCACCTTCTTGATGCTACTGACAATGCCGTTCTTGCTCTCTTATCGTCGAAGAAAACGCGTCTAAAAACCTTTATGTGTTTATCGCCAAAAGCTGCAATCATCCTCAGCTACCTCTCTGCCACCATCCCCAGCCATGCGAAAATCGTATGGGATACAAAATGGGGGGAAGAGGCGCTGCTTGCGCCAAGCGAAATCATCACTGCCAAGTATGCCTACACCATCAATAGTTCTGGGCAAGTCATCAAGTCTAAGGGCTTAGTCGATAGCTACGATCCAGAGGGTACAAGCAATCCCTATGACTACGGCAGCTATACTGCCATTGATCTCATTGGGACGACAACTCCTACCGACACCGATCTAGGCTTTCCCGATTACCCTGTCATTGTAGGAGGGCAATACACTGCTCTCTATGAAGGCAGCGAGGCACGGCCTACCATGCCACTAGTGCAAAGAGATGTCTGGATTCACGCCAGTGATGGTGATTTTCACCTCATTGCAGGCGGTAGTGGTGTTAGCAATTACAATGGCTCCAATTCGGCTGATTTTGAGGGCAATACGCATGTACAAATAGATGGTGCTAGCGTAGAATATGCAGTCGGCGCAAACTACGGCAATGCATTGAGCGCGGATTTCAACGGCAACAGCTATGTATCCATCATGAGCGATAACTTATTGGGATCTGTCATAGGTGGTATAGTCGTTCGCCACAGAAATGAAAGCATCAATGCCTCCACCCTCAGGGGCAATACCAATGTCTTTGTCCATGCAGCCCTCAACCGCACAACGGAAAGAGAGCTGGACTCCATCTACCATAATGCTATCATTGGCAGCAGTGCGGTCTCTACCTCATCCGAATGCAGCACCATGCACATTGGTAATAGCAATGTGAACATAGACCTCGCTAAAACCGCACCTGTCGATGCTGCTTTCGGCAAGGATATTATTGGTGGGATGTTCAAGGCGCGCGACTTTGTCGGAGTAATAGAAGGCAATAGCAATGTCACCATACAAAATGTTGGTAACACACAATTTAATGGCTTTTTGGTCGGTAGCGGCCACTCTACCACGCGCGCAGATGCACTGGACAGTGGCGATGCTACCCTCTACAATTCGGGGCATCTCATCCACAGGGGGGAAGCACAGCTCCATATCTCTGCGCCAGAGGCTAGCTTTAACGATATCATAGTCGGCGGCATGTACCTACGCAGTGGAGGCACAGGCAATAGCATGGAAGGGCTGGTCAATATGCAGCTGCGCGGAGGAAACTACAACCAAGACATCATCGGTGGGGCGCACATCTCATCTGGCAGCTTTGCGCTATCTGGTTATGCCGATGGCAGCACGGGAGAGCTACAGGCAGGTGGGATTAGCATCACGCTAGACGGCGGCAACTACGCTGGCACTGCTGGCAGCAAAATCGTTGCTGGTGCGTACATAGAAGGTGCAGGCCAGATAGTAAACATCTCCAGTGATATACAACTCACCATCCAATCGGATTCCCAAGTGAGCAAGGATATCTACGGTGGTCTCTACGTCACAGGTGATGGAGTAGCAGGACTTTCCAGTGACTCCAGCATAGGGAACGCCAATATCACCTTAGATGGCACGGCCTCTGTGGGAAATATCTATGGCGGCTCTCGCATAGAACGCGCTGGGGTTTACACCCAAGGCGATATTCATGTCAACCTCCAAGGCGGCGAAGTGCGAGGCAATGTCTATGCCGCAGGTACAGTGCTACACGCGGGCGCAGAGTTATCAACATGGAGCACACGGATCACGGTCAGCGACATGGTCAACTTTGCCGCGGGCGTCACGCTAAGCGGTGGCTACGAAAGCGCAGAAAATGGTAGCAGCGTCTCCCGTGGGCGTATTTTGGAGCTAACGGGCAGCGATTTTAGCAATCTGGCGCAGGTGAATCTCATCAACTTCAATGAACTGCGCACAGAAGGCAATGTAACAATCACTGACCATATACTATCTGGTTTTGAGGGTAGCATACTCAAATCAGGTAGCGGCACCCTCACCTTCACCAGCACGGGGGGTAAAAAGCTCTACATAGAAGAAGGCTCTGTGCAGCTAGCACTGGCTGGAAGCCCCGACTCCCCTGTCAGCTTTGGCTTGGTAGAGCTACTGCGCGGCGGTAGCTTGGACATCTCTCAGCAGACGGGTGTTGTGCTGAATAATTCCCTAGTCATAGAAGATTCTAGTACCTTGATTACATCCTCCACGGGTGGTCAGCTCTCCATAGGCTTGGGCAATCAGGTGGACTTTGATCTAGGCGGATTTAGCGGTGATCTCAATGGCAAAATCACCCTCACCCTGCAATCATTCCACAATGAGGGCAGCGAGTACATACTCTTTACCGATCTAGCCTTTGAAAATATTCTCGGCATCAATAACTTCGCCCTCAACGCAGAGTCGGAGCAAGTTGCTCTTGCGACAAATTACCTGAGCACGAATTCCAACTTTGATATAGAACAGGCGCAATTCATATGGAGAGACAATCAACTCATCCTTGATATTGGCGACTACAGAGTACCAGAGCCCTCTACTGCTACATTGAGCCTCCTTGCGCTCGCTGCACTCCTTGGTCGCAGGCGTCGCAAGGCTTAAAAAATCATTAACTAAAAGGCAGGTTCCCGTAATTCGCAAAAAGATACGAAAATAACCCACCAAATCCTTTGTTAAGCATTTTCCACGCTCACTTTAGCAGAAAAGGAATTGCGAGAACCTCCCAAAAGCCCCCATACGAGATTTTATCGCATGGGGGCTTTAAAAATTTAAGGGCGAGCGATTCCCATCGCTCGCCCTACTGTCTCACCTGAGACAGAGTTACTCAGAATACAAAAACAGATAATTTTAGAAAGTGATAACAGCTTGTACACCGAAGAATGTGGTGTCTTCTGCTTGCTTGTCACCTGCTGGTTCCATTACATATTGGAAGTGAGGAACGATGCTGAAGTAATCATTA
>CAZRZE010000036.1:0-13901 GCA_964604535.1 uncultured Akkermansia sp. | reverse complement strand
GGGATGCGGGAAAGGATGGCTTCCTTGGCGGCTTCGGGGATGGCATCTGTCATCTCTGTGGCGATAAAGCCAGGGGCGATGACATTGCAGGTGACCTGACGGGAGGCGAGCTCCAGTGCCATGGACTTGCTAAAGCCGATGAGACCTGCCTTGGAGGCAGCGTAGTTGGATTGACCAAAATTGCCAGTGATGCCAACAACAGAACCCATGTTGATGATGCGCCCTGCGGGGCTCTTCATGAGGGTACGCATGAGGGCTTTGACAAAGAGGAAAACGCTCTTGAGATTGGTGTCCATGACAGCATCCCAGTCGCTTTCCTTCATACGCATGAGGAGTCCATCCTTGGTGATACCCGCGTTGTTGACCAAGATGTCAATGCTGGGGTAGCTGCTGAGGATGTCTTTGACGCAGCTGTCAACAGCTGCTGCATCAGCTACGTCGCAGGGGTAGGCGACGCAGGAGTCGGGATAAGTGGCATTGATTGATTCTGCGGCCTGACCGCAGCTGTCGGGGTTGCGGGAGATGAGGATGACTTTTGCACCCTCTTGCGCGAATCGCTCCGCGACTGCTTGGCCAATACCGCGGCCAGCACCTGTTACAATGGCAGTTTTGCCTTCAAGACGTTTCATGGCTCTATTATAGATAGAGGCGCGCGACTAGCAAGAGAAAAAATCGACTTCGTGCAACTCTTAGCATGGACAGGGGGGCTTCGATCTGGTATAGTAAGCACATATGAAGAGTCTCTTATTTCTTGCGTCATGCAGCGCGATTGTTTCGACCGTTGTTTATGCTGCTGACCCTCAAGATACTATTAATGCAATGAAGCAGAATGCTGCTCTTTTTGTCCAGATAGGTGAAGCCTGCCAAGAAGCAAGTGACGGCAAGATAAGCCAAGAAGTAGCTGCTGAAAAAGTCAATGCACTCATTGATAAAATGCTGGAATTGCATCAACATCTCGTCCAATTGTCGGAAAAGAGTCAGCAGGATGGTAGCATTGAGGAAGTCGGCAAGAAGGTTGAGGAGTTTATGCTGAGCCCAGAAGGACAAGTCATGCAACAAATGGTGCTCAAAAGCGTTGAACAAATGGTTACCGTGGGGCAGAAAGCCGAGGGACCTTTGCTCAAGGCAATTCAGCGCATGCAGTCTACGCTGGGTTAGTAATGCGCCATTAAGAGTACTTCGTTATTATCATGATAGTTGACCAAGAAGCCCTCTCGTTATGGAGAAAGCGCGCGCTGAAGCAGCCTGCTACACGTACGGTTCTCGATTTGGAGGCTGATAGCCTGCATCGCCACTCGGAGCGTCTGTGCCTCATCCAATACGCGGATGTAGAGGGTGTAGAGCTCATTGACCCCCTGTGTATAGAAGACATGCGCCCCTTTGTTCAATGGATGGGGGAGACGCAGATATGGATGCACGGTGCGGACTATGATATGAGTCTGCTCTTACAGAGCTACGGCGTACTGCCTGCTATGATTCTTGATACACAGGTTGCTGCCCGTCTTTTGGGTTACAAGCAATTTGGTCTTGCTGGATTGGTTGAACAACTTTTTGGTGTCGTGCTGAGCAAGAAAAACCAGAAGGCTGACTGGGGTAAACGTCCCATCTCTCCCTCTATGGAAGAGTATGCCAAAAGCGACGTGATACACATGTTGCCCATGGCTGATATTTTTGTTGCAGCCCTTCAAGAAAAGGGTCGCCACGGCTGGTTCATGGAATGCTGCGAAAATCTCATGGAAAAAGCCCGCCTCCGCCATGCTAGCCCTGATACAGAGCCATGGAGAATCAAGGGTGCAGGAAAGCTTAATGCCCGCGGGCTTGCTGCTCTGCGTGCTCTTTGGACATGGCGCGACAAGGAAGCAGCGGCTTGGGACAAGCCCTCCTTCATGGTCTGCTCTAATAATGACTTGCTGGAGTGGAGTAATGCCTTGCAGCAGTTCCGTACGGTGAGCGCGAAGCGCAACTTCCACCAGCAACGCAGCCAAAGATTTTACAAGATGATAGACCAATTCCATGCACTGGATGAGGAGGACTATCCGAAGCGTCCCAAGCGCGTTATACGCAAAATTGACGATAACTTTGAAAATAGAGTGGATAGCTGGCTGGAAAAGCGTAATGCTATCTGTGAGCAATTGGATATTGAGGTATCCCTCCTTGCGACACGTAATCAGATAGAGGCAATAGCTCTAGATGAAGAGCAGGGCATGGCAGAGCTCATGAACTGGCAGAGATCGCTATTTGGGCGATGATGTGCGGCGGCGCAGTTTTGCGCTTCGCACGTGCACATAGTGCTATCGTGTAATCGTTTAGCTTCGTCTCGCTGAGTAAGCGAGGCGAACTTTTTGCTTTTTAGAAGTACTGTCGCAGACTTAAGGGAAGTTCTATTGCTAACAAAAAAAGAGCCCTCTACCTATGGCAGAGGGCTCTTTGATGATAATGGGAAGAGTGTCTTACTTCTTCTCACCCATGTAACGCAGTACAGGGATGTCAGAACGACGTATCATGTCGTTGCTGCTCTGTACAAGCTTCTTGTCCAAGTAAATGGTGTAAGGAGCCTTGTTAATGGTGATGCTGGTGATGCCATCGGGTGTGGGCTCATCAAGCAGTTTTTCCAGTTGGCTGAAGTTGAGTACGGGCTTGCCGTTCACTTTCTCAATCAAGCAGTAACGAACGCTTTCATAACCCAGTGTGGCTGGCGTTGGGATGGCGATGGAGATGACGGAGAGCTCTTCGTAGCCCTTTTCCAGTAGTTCTTCTTCTCGATTGTCAATTTCCAGCAGTTCTGCAGGCATGCCACCACGTGCACGGCCATAGATGGCATTCATGAAGTCACGTGTAAGTGGTTGCATGAGGATGCCGCCTTCCATGATGTAGCGTGGCTTCTGACCGGGCGCAAGTTCTTTGACTAGAGCCTTGTCGTCGGAGTCACGGTTCATGGTGATGGCGATGTCTTTGATTATTTTGCCATCGCGACCAACTGTTACCTTGGTGGTTTCGCCAATTTGCTTCACGCCCTGCAAGAGGGTGAAGGCGTTGATGGGACCGTAGAGAGGAAGCTCTACAAGACCGTTGCTGTCGACTTTTTGTCCGTCAATTTCATAGATAACGTCACCTTTTTTGATACCTGCTTGTTCTGCAGGGCTGTGCTTTGTGATGTCGCCTACGAAGAAACCGGGGGTTTTTTCGTCTAGCTTCAGGTAGCGCAAGAGGGTTGGGTTATCAATGAGTTGATAGTTGATAGCGATGTCAGGGGAGCGCAACTTGCTCTTGTCATTTTGATTCAAGAAGTTTTCGATGACTTCTGCGTTGATCATGGTGAGCATCTGTGTGTCGTTGTCGTAGCGGATACCAAGGCTGACGATTTTGCCGTCTTTGACGACGGGTATACCGTTGATTGATTGGTTGTCGATGCTTTGCTCAACGCGGGCTTCAAGCAAGGGGGAGAAGTAGGCGCCTTCGTCGCTGCTTTCTACCGTCAAGCCGACTTTTTGTACCTGTGTACCACGGATTGTGAACCAGACTTCTGCTTTATCACCGATTTTGAGGGGCTCGCCAAGGCTGAGGGGGGTGCGGCTGGCAAAGAATTTTTCGCCTTCAGCAGGGTTTTTCAGCTTGATGAGGGTGAGGTCACGGTCAGGGTCAGTCTTGACGACGACGGCCGTGACACGGTCTGTTTGGTTTTCTATACCCAATTCAATGTATGTAGAGTTAGATCCAACATCGCTAGTGGTGAGGACGAGTCCGTCGCCAAGGTAGACACCCAGTGTTCTGCTCGTAGCAGATGGAGTCTTGTTCCATGGGGTGAGGATGTTGTAGCTGTCAGCGACGGCTTTGATCTGTACAACGCTTTTTGTGGCGTTAGCTTCTACTGCTTTGTCTGCGGCTGCGGGGGCTTCAGCTGTTGCTGTTGCTTCTGCTGTCGCATTGGCTGTAGTGCTAGCTTCTTGTTGGTCTTGCTTTTTATCATTCAATGCGGTGCGAGGTGTTGGTTCGCAAGCATTGAGGACGCTCACCGTTAACGCCATGGCTGTCAGCGTTACTAAGGAAGAAATACGCATATAATTTGTTCTATGTGTGTTGGGTAAATTAGTTTTTTGTGGATTCGAGGCGAGCGGGTCGGTCGATGGCGTAGGTGGACCAGATGCGACGGTTGGTGTCTTCTATGGTCTTGCGCTCAAAGATGATGGGGATGTCAGCTCCTTCAAACTCTATGGTGGTAAATCCGTCCTTGGTCTGTTCGCCTTCGGGGTAGAGCAGTTCATAGAGGTGGGAGAGGCCGAGGACTTCTACACCGTTGACTTTGTTGACAAGGCGTGTGCCAAAGCGTGTTTGGCGGGAGTTAGCCTCATCAGGAAGTACCTGTGTCAGCATGACGAGGTCCTTCTTGGGATTTTCACGGCTCTTGAGGAGGAAGTCATTGACCTGAAGGGTGATGTTTCCTACACCGAGGCGGTGTTCTTGTACCATGTCGTAGTCCATTGGTTGGAAGACGAGGCCACCGTAGGTGACGTAGCGTGCATATTCACCGAAGGTAGGACCAGTCATGCCCTTGTGAGGACGAGGAAGGAGCTTTGCTACCTTTTCCATCTTTTCACCATTGCGGATGATGCTAAAGCGCAATTCGTCGCCCTTGAAGGAGCGTTCTGCAATTTCTGTGAGGTTGACGCGCTCTCCGTCCAGTTCAATCATGGCGGAGCTATCAACTTCCTTGCCATTGATGGAGAGGAGGACGTCACCTGCTTCCAATACCTGATCGGCTGTGCCACCTTGGATGACTTGACCGACGAGAACTGCCTTGCCGTCATCCTTCAGACCGAAGTGGCGACGCATTGCAGGGTTTTGGAGGGGGAAGAAGTCTACACCGAGGTCAACATACTTGTCATAGTTGCCATCTTCAATGTCCTTGAAGAATCGCTTGATAACAGGTGCAGGGATGATGTAGCCTGTGCTGTTTGCCTCAAGGAGACCTTGAAAGGCTACGCCTACTACCTTGTCACCGAGGAAGACGGGTCCACCGCTGTTACCAGGGTTGATGGCGGCATCAATCTGTACGCAAAGGTGAGCACTGTTTCTGGGGTGGCTATAGGGACGTGTGTCAATACGGGAGACAATACCACGTGTGATGGAGAGGCGAGAACCGCCTACAGGGTAACCAACGGCGCGGACGGTGTCTTCAAGGCGAGGCAGCTCATCGCTGAACTCCAGTTCCTTGATGTCACGGAAAAATTCTCTGTCCTTTTCGCTGATTTCCAGAAGTGCAAGGTCAGCATCATGCGCTGCGTGCTTTACCTTGGCTGGTATCTTGCGGGAGTCACCATACTTGGAGATGTAGATGGTCTCACCATCAGCAATAACGTGGGCATTGGTCATGAAAAGACCTGGACCAACCATGAAGGCTGTGCCTGTGCCGCCGCCGTAGTTGCCGCTCTGCCAAGGCATTTTGTAGTTGCTGCGTCTCTTGGACATTTCCACACGTACGATACCACGGTAATTTTGTGGCAGGTTGAGGGTGTCCTTGGTTGCTTCTGCTTGTTTTGCTTGTTCTGGGGCTGTCGTCACAACGGACGAAACTGCCCCTTGTGATACAGCGGTTGCAACAGGGAGGGCTTTTTCGGCCTCTGCCTGTTCTTTCGGGGTGGGAGTTGTTGGTGCTGAGATAGTTCCTGACTGTGCAGACACAGTTGCTACCGTGAGCATCAACGACATTGCAGTGGGAATGAAGATTTGATTCACGTTTCTAACTATACGTCACTCATCAATCCTGTCAAGTGGATTTTCCGTATTATTACTGTATTCCGTAAGAAAAATCCGCATTAAGAGGGTAGTTTTTGTATAGCTTGGATATAATCATGTTTATTTTCAGCGAAAAACACTTTGTGAAATCTTTGGCATTTCTTGTGTCATGACGATGGGTAGCGAGAAAATAACGAATAAGACTGTCGTGGCTCAAAAAAAAGATTGCCGTGTGGGGTGATTTTTGGTATAGATAGTAGGTATTCTCATTATGACTCGTCTTTCCCACTTCTACAAAAAGTCCGCTCAACGTAAAAAGGGCTTCACCCTCGTTGAAATGATAGTTGTTATAGCTATCTTGTCCATCTTGATGACATTTGCGTCTAATCTATTGCAAGATATAGGTCAGGGGCGTAGTGTCGATACCGCTATTGCAGAGATAGAGAACATGCTTGAAGAGGCAAAGCAAACTGCAGTGGGTAACGATACCTCTACACGTGTGGTCATCGTGGATGATCCAGGTGATGACAAGCACCTGCGCTACGCCATGGTTATGATGCTGCACAAGACTGAGAAAAGCAGAGGTAATTACGATGGTACAGAGATAGGCACGCGTGGTTTGTGGAAGTCCGTCTCCAGAGGTCGTTCTTTCCCCAAGGGGGTCTACTTTAGCCCATCACACAGTACTCCCTTGGAATGGTCAGAAGAAGAGGGTAAAACAGCTTTGGGGCACGACTTCATGCAAATAGCAGGTGTTGGCAAGACCAATGTTTACTACGTAGAGTTTGACGAAAAAGGTCGCTTTGTCGGTCAGGATGCAGACCCAGAGTTTGGCACACCTCCTCTGCGCCTCGTTGTCATGCGCGGTGTCCCCACAAGTGACAAAAAGTACATCGGCGGTATCAAGCCTGCCAGTGTCGATAATCATAACCGCCCACTCTCTGCAAAGGGTGTTGTGCTCTACCCCACTGGACATAATGTCCGCATGCGCACACGTGACCAGATTGGCGCAGGTATTCAGCCCAAGAAGCGCAGTGCCCGCAGCTCTCGTAGCAGTGACTAATATAGCAAAGCTCATTACGCAGATTTTTAATATTAACGAATTTTATCACAAATCCATATGAAAAAAACTCTAAAACAGACACGTCGCGCCTTCACCCTAGTAGAGGCTCTGGTCGCCATTGGTATTATTGGCATGCTTCTTGGGATATTCATGACCCTCTTTGTGCCTGTTAAAACCATGCTTACAGCTGCACTTTCCCGTGAGCGTGCAGAAGAGATTATCACCGTGCTGAGGGCAGAGATGTCCCAACTGCGTCCCAATGAAAACGCAAGTTCTGGCGCATCCCAGAGCGCACCAGGTCAGTATCTCACCACCTTTGACAAGTCCTTTTACTGGCTACGCGGCTCTTCACGCCCCTACACCAGCATTGTTATCTTTTCCTACATGGCTGACATCAGCAAAAACCGCCGCGCTGACGGTACCTATCCACCTGTCCCACGTGGTAAGAAGATTAGCCCAGAGAATATGGACCTTGTCACCATCGCATGCCCCCTCAATAGCTCATTGCACCGCGACTCCATCCGTCTTTCAGAAGGTCCTGTCTATCTCGTGCGCATGACCCAGCTCATTGAAAAAGGAAATGGTGAGTACCGCGTGGCCGCTAGCCCCGGTGTGATAGCCAATGCCTCTTCACCAGAGCAGTTCGTTTCCGATCCAGAGGATGAGGAAGCATGGGGTGGCGCAGTACTCTACCGCGCAGAGTTCTTCCGACTCTTCCCCAAGGATCCCAATCGCTACAGAACCAGAACATGGGGTCAGTTTGAAAAACCTCTCTTTGAAGCCAATCTCTCTTTCCGTCGCTAAAGAGCCGCCTTTTTGAACCAACCCTATCCCTCTCTCCATTCATTCACGTCATTAGCATATTATGAAAAAATCCCTTTCAAGTCGCATCCAACGCGCCTTCACCCTAGTAGAACTCCTCGTTGCGATGACGATTACAACGATACTCGTCTTCATCATCCTCACCGTGACCAACCAAAGCGTAGAAATCTTCCGCGTGGCACGTGAGGACGTTGATACCAACTCCCGCGCCAATGTCGCTCTCAATGCCTTGGTTAACGACTTTCAAGCCATTCAGATTGGCTCTGGATCTAATAACTATGAGTGGTTGTTTGCGAAGAGTGATGATACAGCCTCAAAGGCTCTCAGTGTCAAGAGAACAAGGACAAGAAAAGCTGAAAAGTCAGCCATCCCCCTCTCCACAGAATGCCTTTTCTTTGCTAGCACCAAGGACAGAAATCCTGCTGTGAGCAGCAATAACAGCCTCCGCGAAAGCTACCGCCGCACCAAGGCACACAACATCGATACACAGGGCGATGTGAATGCTGTTGCCTACCGTTTGCTCTACCGCGATGACGTTCTGCGACCAGGTGAAACTGGCAATAAGAAGAAAAGAGGACTGGATGACTTCCCTCTTTACTCACTCTACCGCCAGCTCATTAGCCCTCGTGATGCCTATACCTACCTCATGGGTAAGAGCAATCTCGCAGCGGCCTATGAGTCCTACCGCGATGTGCAGGAAGGCAACTTGCTTTGCGAAAACATCATTGACATGAACCTCGTGTTCACCATTGATTACAATGATGAAGCCGTCCCTCTCGATACTGGCCGTGTCACCTACAAGCAGATTTCCGTCCCCATCATCAGCTCCCGCGGAAGACAAGAAGATGTGCGTGTCAACAGCGATCATATCAGCGTCAGCGGTCAGCGATACGATAACGCACGCATCGTTTCCGTCAATATTTCCTTCACTGTAGTGACAGAAGAAGGTATGCACATCATTGACCGCGTCCGTCAGGGGCAAACACGTATCACCGACAGGGAGCAATTCTTCAGCCGCTACACACGCACTTATGCTGCACGTGTTGCTCCTCCTCACTTTGGACTCTAAAGAGAAGAGACCCTACGCAATCTTATACACGCACCCATGCAGCCGCTTCCTACTGGTGCCAGCTCAGCTTCCGCATTACCGCCCTCAAAGCTCTATTTCTGGATAGATCCAATCGCTCGTAGCGGTTATGAAAATATGGCAGCGGATGAGCTGCTCACCCTGCGCGGGGAAGCATGGCTGCGCGTCTATGACTGGCGACTGCCAGCCGTTAGTTACGGACACTTTGACACGCGAGAGCAGGCCGCTCTAATCTTCCCCCCCAATGAGGGCGAAAGCCTAGAATACATACGCCGCTGGACAGGTGGTGGCATAGTAGACCACCGCAAGGGACAGACCTATACCCTGACACTGCCAGCGCAGCAGGGTGTCATGTACCCATCCAGCCATGAACTCTACCTCTGGATACATGGGGCATTGGCTCATGCCTTGCAGGAGCATGGTGTGGATTGCGAGCTGCTTCGCAGTGATGCCCCAGATGGCGGTCGCGCCTGTTGGGCTAGCCCCGTTGCCAGCGATATCGTCAACCCACAGGGTATGAAGCTAGCAGGGGCAGGGCAGAGACGCTACAAAGGAGCAGTCGTCCACCAAGGATTGATACAAGAATGTCAACCCAGCGCCGGATGGGAAACAGTGCTAGCCCACGGACTCAGCCCCCAAGTTATCCTTGTTGAAGGCGATGAACCCTATGATGGCTTCGCACAGCAAGTAGCAGAGCTAGTCGAGAGCAAATACCACTCCGCGGCATGGCGGGACGAGAGTCACGGCCGCAAGATACAATCCTAGTCGCCATCCATGTCACGAATCACCGCAGAATGCGAGGCACGTATCAAGCAGTCCGCCAATATCGTGGACTTGCTTGGGCGTTACATACAAATACGTAGAGCAGGCTCTGCGTGGAAAGCCTGTTGCCCCTTCCATCAGGAAAAAACACCATCCTTCCACATCAACCCCACGCGACAGAGCTTTCATTGCTTTGGCTGCGGAGTAGGGGGCGATGCTATCAAGTTTTTGATGCTTTTTGAAAACCTCAGCTACCCCGATGCCCTACGCCGTCTAGCTGATGTTAATGGCATCCCCATCATAGAAGAAGAAGAGAGTCCAGAGCTCATGCGCCGTCGTCGCCAGCGCCAACGCGTTGTAGAGCTCAACAAGCTTGCGACCGATTACTTCCACCGCCTCCTCTGCCGTGCGCCAGAGGCAGCCCACGTGCGCGACTACCTCAAAAGCCGCCAGATTAACATAGAAATTGCCCGCGCATGGCAACTGGGCTGGGCGCCCCATAGCATGCAAGACTTCATCCGCTTGGCACAGGGGCAGGGCTTTTCTCATGAAAACCTCGTCGATGCCTACCTCTTGGGTAGCAATGAGCGCGGCAGCTACCCAGTCTTCCGCGACCGCCTCATGTTTCCCATCATGAATGTGAGAGGCGAAGTGGTTGGCTTTTCTGGTCGCGTCATGGATGAGCAAAAAGACCCGCGAAAGTATGTCAATACCTCCGAAACTGTCGCCTTCCGCAAAAGTGAACTCCTCTTTGGTCTCAACAAGGCCACCTCCGCCATAGGCAAAAAAGATATGAGTGTCCTCATCTGCGAAGGTCAGATTGACGTCATAGCCTGCCATGAAAAAGCAGAACTACGCCATGCCGTTGCAGGTCTGGGCACAGCCTTTACCGATGAGCATGCCACCACCCTGCGCAAGTACGCAAAACGCGCCATACTCTGCTACGACGGAGACAAGGCGGGCATAGCTGCTGCAGAAAAAACATACAGAAAACTCGCTATCGCAGGACTCGATGTCTACCAAGCCCCTCTTCCCATGGGAGAAGACCCCGACTCTCTCATCAACCAGCGAGGCGCAGAAGCCCTGCAACAAGCCGTAGAGCAAGCCCGCCCCTACCTCGAAATACGCTGCGCCCAAGAACTCGCCCAACAGAATAACGATGCCGTCCAGAAGGCACGCTTCATTGATGAGATGATAGACCTCGTTGCGGACATACCCGACAGCACGCGTCGAGACCTCTCCATTGTAGAGCTCGCAACACGCCTCAACCTGGGCATAGAGCTCATGCGCAACAACGTTAATGACAAGCTTGCTGAAAGAAAAAATGCCCCCGCGCCCCGCAGGTTATACGACAATATGCAGGACAGCGAGAGCAACTACCTCCCCGATGAAGCCGTCACCATCGCCCCGCCAGCGCGCGCGGTAAGCATGCACCCCACCATGCGTGGCATCATTCAGTTGGCTGCCATCAACAAGATAGCACAGCAACAACTCCTCGACCGCATAGAAGACCTCTACGAAGCCATTGAGCACTTCCCGGGTGGTAGCATCATCATGCGCTTTTTTGAGCATTTACCCATGCCCGGTGATGAGGGGCAGTGGCAAAGCTTCTTGCAAAGCCTCAGCCCAGAAGAAGCCGCCGCCCTTCGCGACATAGAGCACCAAGAGCACGACCTACGCGACATAGAAGACCAAGTCACCCTCTGCTGCGAAAAAACCCTACATGCCCATATCTTGCAACAGATAGACCAGCTTAAAAGTCAGCTGCGCAATCCAGCCCTCAGCGCAGCAGAAAAACAACTTCTCCTCACGCAGGTCACCGAACTGCGGCAAATGATACAATGAGTAAATCCCACCTCCAGCAAGGCATGCACCAAAGCATGACGGCCGGAGCTGGCATGCAGCTCGGCATGCGCATCCTACAGGCTAGCCAGATGGAGCTAGAGCAAATTGTCACCCAAGCCCTGCAAAGCAACCCCACCTTGGAAGAGCAAATCAGCAACAGCGCCCCAGTTGAAAACAGCGTATCATACGGCAGCTCCAACTACATAGAACAGGTTGGTAGCAGCATCACCCTGCAAGAACACTTGCAAGACCAGATACAGCAGGACAACCATAGCCCCGCGCTCACCACAGCTGCGCTAGAACTCATAGAGCAACTAGACGACCGTGGCTACTTTGACGAGGAAAATCCCCCAGTAGACAGCGATGCGCTCCGCCTCATCCAGAGCCTAGACCCAGCAGGAGTAGGCGCGCGCAGTCTCTCAGAATGCCTACTCCTCCAACTACACGCCTTGGGAGAAGGCAAAGGCATAGCGGCAGAACTCATCAGTCAGCATTGGCAGCAACTCATCCAGCACCGCTATGCAGAGGCCGCCAAAGCCATGGACATAGACGAAGATGCCATACGTGGAGCCGCCCACCGCATCGCCCGCCTCAACCCCCATCCTGCCAGCATCTTTGCGCCCGTAGAACAGGACATCATCATCCCTGACATAGAAGTCATCGAAGAAGATCAAGAAGAGCGCGGAGAAAAACAACTCCTAGTTACCCTCACAGGCGCATACATCCCCCAACTAGCCCTCAACGCAGACTACCGCAGCATGATGGCAGAGCAGGCGGACAACGCCCAAGTACGCAATTATCTCAGCCGCTGCTTCCGAGAAGGGCGAGAACTCATAGCTGCCATAGAGCAACGCCAGCACAACCTCCTTCTCGTCGCAAGAGCCATCGTCACAAGACAGCAAGCTTTCTTCCTCCATCCGCAAGGAGAACTACGTCCCCTCAAAATGGAGCAAATCGCAGAGGACACCCAATTGCACCTCTCCACCGTCTCGCGAGCCGTACGCGGAAAATACCTACACTGCAAGCGAGGCACATTTGAATTACGAAGCTTCTTTGCGCAAGAACTCGTAGGCGTGCAGCAGCGCATCAGGCAACTCATAGCCGAAGAACTGCCGCATCAACCCCTCAGCGATGCAGACTTGGTGGAACTCCTCCAGCAAGAGGGCGTAGAAATAGCCAGACGCACCGTAAGCAAGTACAGAGAGCGACTCGGCATCCTACCTGCCCCCCTGCGCAAAAGCTGAGCACACTAAAGAGAAGTTCTCGCAATTCGTTTTCAGCTAAAGTGAGCGTGGAAAATGCTTAACAAAGGATTTCGTGGGTTATTTTCGTATCTTTTTGCACCTTCGCACTAAAGAGGGGCTTTTATAAAAAGCTTTATCTCTTTATTTTGCTCTGCGTAGGGTGTTGAGTAAAGTTCCGTAGAGGCGTAGGAATCTTGGGCAATTAATGCCCAATCGTATAGGTAGTGTGATGATCCATCGCAGGGTTGCGGGGTAATGCCGTAGGGAGACGAGGGGGTAGGGGATGTGTCGCCTCCATGGGCTTTCTTGCCAGAGACGGAAAAAATCTTCTTCAAAGGGCAGTTTTGCGCCTGTGAGTATGTTGGGCTTTGTGGCTGCAAAATGGATGATGCTGGGATGCTCATAGGCATCTTGTGCTTCCTTGCTTTCTTGCTGCATGTCGGCGGCAAAGAGGGGGATGACGTTGCAGGAGAGGGGGAGCTCTGCGATGCGGCGACGCAGGACGAGGTTGATGGTGTCCTGATCCAACCAGATGAGCTGTTCTCTCGGGGTGTTTTCTGCGGTGGCGATGAGCTGCGCTGTGACGTTTTGTTCCCTCATGGCGGCAATGTCCATCAGCAAGAAGGAGGCATAGTAGTATTGGTCGGCCGTGCTATCCCAGTCGCTGATACCCAATCGCTGGGGGAAGGAGAGAACATGTGGCTCATACTCTTCTCTGTACTTGCCATAGATGTTCCAAGGGCAGGCGGCGATGATGGCATCGCCCATCTCACTATCCCAAAGGTGACTGAGATCCTGCATGACCATGATGTCACAGTCCATGTAGAGCACACGGTTAACATGCTGCGGAAGCAACTGCGGCAGCAAAAAGCGGTAGTAGGTGGAGGTGGGTAGGCGCGGCTGGGTTGGTAGATGATGCAGTGCGTCATCCATGGCGTAGAAGCAGAGCTTGAGCCCCAAGGGCGCAAAGCGGCTTTCCTTCAGCCCAGAGTGCAGTATGTGTATGCAGTACTTTTCAGGTTCTGCTAGATGCTTTTCTAGGGAGTATAGGGCAAGGGCGAGGGGGATTTCAAAATCCGCATCGGCTGCAAAGGCAATATGGTAGGGGTGGTTGTCCATTACTTCCTTCGTATCAGGGAGGGCACGGACAGTGCCACGGCTACCAATAGGCAGAGCAGGACGGCCCAGTCTCCGAATTGTGCGTAGAATGTCAGTCCCGCTTTTGTATCAACAGGGAGGACGGCGTAGCTATAGCCCCTTGTCCATGGCTCGCCCTCTTCATTGCGTAGTTCATGCAGCATGCTGCCGTTGGGGGCTATGGCGCAGCTGAGACCTTGGTTGGCGG
>CAZRZE010000035.1:0-14076 GCA_964604535.1 uncultured Akkermansia sp. | reverse complement strand
TCATTCTCGACTGGTTACGTAATCAAGAACGCGGTCTTTACCGTGCCGCCATCAATGAGCTCTCCGCTCTGAAGAAGCTACGTCCTCAGTACATGAAGCAAAAACCACTCGCAGAACAATTTGAGTGGATTAAGAAAATGCTTTCTTGGAAGCCCGCAGAAACTATTGGTGATCACCTTCTGCAAGTCTGGCTTGTACGCAAGCAAGAAAGCATGCTCGTCAAGTTCCTCAACGACCTCGGTATTGAGCACAACGGTCATGGCATGGTTGATGGCGATTTGCCAGAAAGCCTCGATGCAGAAAAGCTCGCCGTAGCGGTCAATGACCTCTTCGACAAGCATCCTGCAGGCACAGTATCTGTCTACCTTCAAATGTTCCAAAACCAGACTAAGGAAGGCTGGGCAGAGCTTCAAACAATTCTTGATGCAGAGCCTCGCTTCACCCTGCGTGGCGAATAAGCATTCTTGTAGCCCCATTTTTCAACAATCGCCGTGTCATCTTGCCACGGCGGTTTTTTTTCAACTATCATGATAGAGATGAACAGTGATGAGCACTTTATGACTCTTGCTATGCGGGAGGCAGATAAAGCTCGCGCTGCAAGCGAGGTACCCTGCGGCTGCGTCATTGTCAAGGAAGGACGCGTCATTGCCCGTGGTTGGAATCAGGTAGAATGCCTCAAGGACGCAACCGCTCATGCGGAGATGCTGGCCCTCACCGCAGCAGAAGCTGCCCTCGGTGACTGGCGACTAGAAGGCTGCACCCTCTATGTGACCAAAGAACCCTGTCCCATGTGCGCTGGCGCTATTGTCCACTGCCGCCCTGATAGAGTAGTCTTTGGCATCAAAGACCCCAAGGGCGGTGCCTGCGGTGGCTGGATCAACCTTCTGGACTCCAATCCACCGCTCAATCACCGCTGTGAGGCAGTGGGAGGTGTGCTCGAAGAACTCTGTCTGGAGCAATTCCAGAGCTTTTTCCGCGAAGCACGCGCAGAGGCAAAGCGCCGCAAGTTGGCTGCCAGAGCCCTAGCAGAACAAGATCCCCTCATAGAAGAAGACATATGACACCCCAATTAAGCCTCTACCTGCACACAGACTGTGATTGGTTTTGTGAGAAGGACTGCGAAGCTCTTCTCCCCCATTTGCAGAGCATCTTGCCCGATTTATTGTGCTACCCCAAGGGGGTGGATCATGTCCTCAGCCAGCTAGAGGAGGTGGAGCTCAACCTCGTTGATGATGACACCATCGCAAGGGTGCATGGAGACTTCTTGCAAGATCCCACTGCCACGGATGTCATCACCTTCCATCACGGAGAGATCTTTGTCAGTGTCGATACCGCTGCTCGCTACGCGGAGGAACATGGCATATCCCCACGCGAGGAGCTGATGCGCTACCTCATCCATGGTCTTGTACACTTGCATGGCTATCTGGATGAGACGGCAGAAGAGCGCGATGAGCTCTTCGCCGTCCAAGAACCACTTGTGCTAAAGTTACTTGCGCTGTGATTCTTACTTTTCCCAGCTAAAGGGTTCAAAGCCCTCTTTGCCTACCCATTCGGAGCGGCGGCATTTGTAGATAAGGAAGGGTAAGCCCGCAAAGACTATCATGCCTCCTAGCAGGATGAGCACATAGAACAAGGGACTGCCTACTGATATTTGCCCTGGCGGAATAAAGCTGAGGACAAAGACCATCAAGCTGCCCAAGAAACCGATGCCACCCACTAGGCACATGCCCCAGTACTTGCCACCGGGGATGCGAAAGCTGCGTGGGGTGTCTGGCGACTTGAATCTCAGGTACACAGCCGCACTAAACATGAGCATGTACATGATGAGGTAGAGGAGAATGGTGAGCTGCGAGATGATTTGATAAGCCGTCTGCACACTGGGCATGACCACAAAAAAGAAAGACAGCAGGGTGACCACTGTCCCCTGTATGAGCAGGATGTTAATCTGCACCCCATGCTTATTGGTCTTTTGCATGAAGGGGGGCAGATAACCTGCACTACCCACCTCTAACAAGCCCTTGGAGGGACCGCCAACCCATGCCACCACCTGTGCCAACACCCCAAAGGAGAGACAGACAGCAACAACAGGACCCAGATAGGATACACCAAAGAAGTCAAACAAGCGGTCATAGGCTATCAGCAGGCTTTGCACCAAATTAATCTGACTATTGGGGATGATAAAGCCTATGGCTAATGTCCCAAAGACAAAGATGCAGACTGTTATCATTGAGGCTATCCCAATGGCAAGCGGGTAATTGCGACCGGGGTTCTCTACGTCCTTCACGTGAACCGCGCTCATCTCCATACCAGCGTAGAACAGGAAGATACTAGCAGCGAGAACAATGTTATTAAAATTGCTCAAATCAGGAAAGAAGTTTTCTGGATTCATCTGTATGTTGATGGGGTTGCCCATGCCCCAGTAGAGCATACCCAGAAAGACGAGCACCGCGGCTGGTATCACTGTCCCCAAGATAGAGCCCCACTTGGTAATAGTCCCGCTCATGGACATACCGCGCAGGTTGAGCAGGGTTGCCGCCCAGTACACCATCAGCACAATAGCAAGAACATAATAGCTATTACCAGCCAAGGCCTGATCCCATTGCTGGTCAGGACCGATAAAAGCAATGGAAACAGCAGCAAAGGTCAGTACCGTGGGAAACCATATGGTGCTCTGTATCCACTGCAACCAGATGGCTACAAAGCCCAGCTGACCGCCAAAGGCCTCTCCCACCCAGCGGAAAACGCCTCCTTTCTGCGGCCATGCAGTCGTCAGCTCTGCCGCGACCAAGGAGACAGGTATCAAAAAGAATAGAGCGGCAAAGAGATAGTAAAAGGCAGAGCCGAGACCATAGGTGCTCTCCGCAGCCAAACCTCGTAGACTCACAATAGCCGCGACATTAATCATCGCAAGGGCAAAGACGCCCAAACGCCATTTTCCAGTATTTTTCTCTTCAACAGAGGGGGGGGGTGTATCATTTTTCATAAAATCAACTTGATTATGTTTAAAAGAAAATCTTACAAGCAAAAAGCAAAGAAATCAACATAACTTTCTAACTGATAAATAACTAAAATATTTTTCCATTTTTAAAATCCAACAAAACCACCCTTGCGTCCATTTTTAAATTGCCAAGATGAAGGCTTTCTGCTATGTTGACATTATATAAATTCTTGCTATGAAAATATCCTCCCTTCTAACGCTCTGTTCCCTCTTGGCGCCCACATCTCTCGTGCTCGCTCAAGACAAGGAAAAACCACAAGACACAGCACCAGCTCCCGCAGAAGCACCAGCCGAGGCTGATAAGGCTGACGACAAGGCTGAGTCTAATATGATAGACAATGTCCCCGTCCACACTGGCAATGCCAGCGACGCAACCATCAACCTGCGCACCAAGCTGGAACTTGTCCCTGAAAAGCTCAAAGTGCTAGAAACTCCCGTTGAGTCCTTTGTCAACACAGTCAATGCCCGCGTAGAAGCTCAGTTGGAGCGACTCAAGGAGCTTGACGCCCTCTCCATCGAGCTAGCCAAGGCAGAAGCTGACTTCCAAAACTCCCTCATCCGCAGCTTCGAATTCGGCGTTATCAAACCAGTGGACCGCATGAAGTATGTCACCGATGGTCAAGCCGTCTATCAGGCACTGGTCAACGGACTCAAGGATAAGAGCGTTGAGAAAAAGGTAGACGCTCTCAACTACTTTGAAGAAATGCACACCACCTACCGTGGTCTTCCCGAATATGAGCTGGCTGCACAGCTTTACTACGACATGATAGAAAAGCTACACGCACATTGGAGCAAGCAACTGGAATCCGAAAACAAGAAGCGCGAGCGTCTGAGCGACAAAAAGCTCGATGCTGCCGAAGAAGAGGAAGATGAAATCATGGATAAAATCACAGCAGAGCTGGGAGAAGAAGTCACCACCTACGTCAACCGCGTTTGGATGGCTCCTCCTAAGAAATGCTACAAGATTCTCCGTTTGAACGTCACACGTACGACAAAAGCCCTTGAATCTCGTCCTGCTAAGTACATCAAAAAAGATGAGGACAACAAGAAATCTTCTGGTGTCTACATCAATCCTGACCGCAAAAATGACGACAAGAGCCAGAATCCCGAAGACACAAAGGGTGCAGGTGTTGTCCCCGCCATGTTGACAGAGGTATGGGCGCACATGGATGCCATCGCCAAGGCAATGACCACTGGTGAACTGGACAAGGCTGATGAACTCATTGATGACGATGAAAAACTCCGCGAGCTCATCTCCCTCAACCGTCACATGCTCCCCGAAGTATACCGCCGCGACATCACCGAGCAGTATCGCGAACTGGAGCAAGAAATCCGCACACGCCTCTACGACAAGCGTGACAAAGAACGTGCCATCGCTAACCTCGAACGCGAACTCACCAACGCAACCAAGTCCAGTGAAGCGCAAATCGAAGCTATCTACGAAGACATTCAACGTGCTAGAGACAATGAACTGCGTCGCAAGGAACGCGAAGCAGAACGTGCCCGCCAGCTCAAGGAAAGAGAGGAAAGACGTCGTAAGGCTGCCCAAAAGTCCTAATGATACAGCAAAGCATTCCCATTCTCATCACAGCCGCCCTCATGCAACCTTGTGTTGCAGAGGTAGCGGCTGCTTCGCATGAGCTTGACAGCCTCATGGCTGACTACATCAAGGTAGCTGAGGACATCACTACCCTTCTCCTGAAAGTTGACTCTCGCGAAAGTGCGACTGCACAGAGCGAGGAGTTAGGCAAACTAGTCCTGCGCCTTGATGATATACGCAAGAAATTAGAAAAAATCCCCCCTCTAGCAGAGGCAGAAGGTGAACCCATACGCCAAAAATATGAGCAAGAAATGCGCGTCGCGTGGGGCAAACTTTATCAGGAAATATTCCGCATTCAAAAGAAGCAATGCTTCGGCTCTCAACCCTTCCTAGAGCAGTTCCAAGTCTTTTGTCAACTTCTTAACCAATGAAATCACGCCCTTTTATTGCCCTTTTTGCTCTTCTAGTGCCTAGTCAAATCATGGCACAAGACGCGCCGACCCCCACTCCTGCAGAACAGCCTCCAGCCACGGTACTACCCGAGGCAGAAAAGCATGTGCGCGAAGGTCTGCAACTGCTCGCCTCACTCTATGAAGTCCTCGAGGGCATCAACGATCCCAACAGCGCAGAAGCAGCCGTGGCAAAGCTCATAGGCATTCAAAAACAGCTCATCCAATGGGGGCAAAAGTTCAGCACCCTCACCCCCTTGACCAAGGAAGAGCAGTCTCGTTACGAGAATGCCTACCTCCCCCTCATCCGCGAAATCAATGAACATATACGCGGACAGGCACAGCGACTGCATTCCGCGCAGTACTATAACTCCAAAAATCTACCACTCGTCCTCATTGATATAGTCAATCAGGTGAAGTAGTCCCACCCTCTACATGCCCAAGCCTAGTAGCCCCGACAGCCTAGAAAGTCAGCTCATCGACTTCTTACAGCGTCAACGCTCTCGTCCGCGCACCAGCTCGGAGATAGCGAGGGAGCTAGGCATTGATTCCCGCCAGAGGGCAGAGCTGCGTGACATCTTGCGCCGCTGGGAGGAGTCAGGAAAAATCCTGCGCCTCCGCCAGTCTCGCTACACGCTAGCAGCCTCCCAAGTTTCCGAAGACAGCACGCCCTTACTAGGACGCATACGCCGTCTTAGCACGCAGGGAAAGGGGAAACTCCTCTTCATCCCAGATGAGGAAAGCCGTGCCACTCTGCGCAAGAGCATGCCCCACCTCGGTGAGGAGCAGTTGCGCGACTTTTTACTACGCGACTACGCCAGCGGTGGTGCGCAGGATGGCGACTTGGTACAGGTGCATATCAAACTGCGCCCCCCACGCCAAAAACACTCTCGCCGTAACAAAAACCGCCCACAATTAGATGATTTACGCGCTGACGTTCGCGTGGAGCGCATCATCAAGCGTAGAAAACTACTATGGGAAGGTATTTATGATAACCAGAATGGTAAGTTTGGCCACGTGAAGAGCGAAGCAAAGCATCACCCTCCCCTCATACGCCTCATGCAGAAAGCCCCCTCCGATGCCATTGCTGGCATGATGGTGCTGGTAGAGCCCAGTAGCTTCCCCTCCGAGGGAAGAGAGGCACAGGGACATATTGTGGAGGTGCTGGGCTGGCCAGATGATGACGGGGTGAAGATGACCGCCCTGATACGCCGCTACTGCATACGCGAAGCATTCCCCTCCGCTGTCCTAGAAGAGACTGACGCCATCAGCGAAAGCATTTCAGAAGAAGAGCTGTCGAAACGCGAAGACTGGAGGACGCGATGCGTCATCACCATTGACCCCGCTACAGCGCGTGACTTTGACGACGCCATCAGCGTGCGTCGCCATGACAAGGGCTGGGAGCTAGCTGTCCATATAGCCGATGTGAGTCACTATGTCTCCGCTGGCAGTGCACTGGATGAGGAGGCGCAAAAGCGCGGTAACTCCACCTACCTGCCCGACCGCGTCATCCCCATGTTGCCTGCGCGCCTCTGTGATGACATCTGCTCCCTGCGCCCACATGTCGATAGGCTTAGCATGCTTTGTCTGATGAACTTTGATGATGAAGGGCATTGCTATGAATCACGCTGTGCTCAGGCTGTTATTAGATCTCAGCACCGCTTCGACTATAAGGAAGTACTTGATATCCTAGAAGGCAGAGCCAGCTGCGAGGACGCAGATATTGCCACCTTGCTGCGCGAGGCACAACAACTTGCCGCCCTTCTTCGTAAAAAACGCTTTGATCATGGTTCACTAGACCTCGATATGCCTCAACTGCGTCTCATTGTCGATGACTTTGGGCGTACCATTGATGTGGAGCAGGAACGCAGTGATGAGGCACACGCCCTCATTGAGGAATTCATGCTTGCGGCTAATGATTGCATTGCTAACAAGTTACGCGTTGCCAACCAACCTACCATTTACCGCGTCCATGAGCCTCCATTTGATTCCAAGCTCACGGAACTTTCTGTGCTGCTCAAGCAATATGACATCTCCTGCGGTCATCTCTCCTCACGAGAAGAACTCATCAGCGCATTGCAGCAAATCAAGGGTCTACGCGACGAAGTCATGCTCAAGCAATCTGTCCTACGCTCTATGATGCGCGCGCGTTACAGCACACAGGCACTGGGTCAATACGGACTTAACAAGGTGGATTACTGCCACTTTACCAGCCCCATACGCCGCTACGCTGACCTCATCGTCCACCGCAGCATACGCCGCCTTTGTCAGCTGGGCTGCCCTGCCTTGCCCAATATGGAAAAACTGCTGAGCATCAGTGAGCATATTTCAGAGACAGAACGCGTCTCTGCCCAAGCAGAAAATGAGGCACAGCAAGCAAAGCTTCTCCAATACCTCTACGACCAATCCCAGCTGGACAGCCCCCGCCGCTGGGTAGGCATCATTCATGATGTCAGCAACATGGGGCTTTTCGTAGACATCCCTCTCCTTCAAATGAAGGGAATGGTCATGGCTGCCACCCTCCCCGATGACACGCGCTGGACTTTCAATCGAAGCCGTCAAAGCTGGGACTCTTTCGACGGGCGCAGCTACCTTGCAGGAATGCAAGTAGAAGTCATTCCCGTGCACGTGCAGCTAGAAAACCGTTTGATTGATTTTGAATTGTGTCAGTAATGACAATTTTTTTATCTACCATAAAGCCTAACATTAAGGTAACGATAACTGTTAATTTGTCATAACAATTCATAATCAGATATTTTTACTGGACAACATTTAGAATTTTTCCTATTATTCATGTAGGGGTTACCACTTACAAACTATTATACCCCGATCAGCTAACAAACAATCAATATGAAAATAAATAAACATCTCACTTCTCTGATACTTTATCTCGTCGGTAATATAGCAGCAGCACAATCTGCCCCACCCGATACAGATATTCTCTTCCAATTCAATGCAGATAATGGTCTCCCTGACCATGGTGCAATTCTACATGGTAGCGTTGGCGAAGATCGGAGTATCATTGGTATGTACATTGAAGAAAGCACAGTATTTGGAGCCTTCGGCTTCTCTACCGCTAAGGTGACCTTCGACAATCTGGCTAGTGATGGAAGAAGCGTAAGATTCAATACAATTACGGGTCTTCATCTAGAAGATAATAATCCTGTAGTTGTCGGCACCCCCAACCTGCTTAATAGCTCCAATTCAGATTTGACTATCAATACAACTGGTGGCTTCCAAAGCAACGTTAACGATAATCAGTTGGGCAATATCGTCGGATTTATTCAACCTGGCACAAAGCTCAGCGCTGGGCAATTTAGCAACTCCAGGCTCATCATTAACTCAAACTATGTCGCATCAAAGGATGCCTTTGCAGCAAACAATGAGAGTACTATCATAGGATTCTCAACATTGACTGCACCTGTGGGTAACACAGATAACTCTGAGGTTATTATCAACTCCGCAGTCCGAGAATCCGACGAAAACCTCAAAACATACAGTGCAAGTAAGATTGTTGGCATCGTTGGACAGAAATTTGATCGCCTCAGCGGTGCTATTCTAATCAATGCGAACGCCATCCAAAATGGCTATATCACTGGCATCAACGTCAATGGACATGGAGCAGATGTACCTGAAAGACAAGAGCTCAATCTTGCCGTCACCTTAGATCACGCAACTGATTTTGCTCCTGAAGACTACAACACACTTATCCAAGAAGACAATGCTGGTGGACGCAAAATAGCGTATAAACTAGAAAACACACACATCAGCATCAATAGCTCTAGCACCTTGGTATCGGGCATACATGTCAGTAGCCATGAGCTCACCAACACGACCATTGATCGGTTCACCGTTAATGTCACCGTCAACGCCAGTGGCAATGACAGCTTTGGTGTCTTTATCGGCGAAAATGACTCGAGTTTTATCGAACATATCAACAGCACCATGCGCATCAATAACACCTATACGGTTAATGATAGCAATATCGCCGCTCTCAGCATGGATATTGATCAGTTTGGTGAGATCGGCTCTTTTAAGAGCCATGTTCAATCCTTGGGCACAAATTCTGCTATAGGCTACCATTTCCACACAGATTTAACCACAGCAGGCGTGCTGGAAAGCGGTCTCATCTACAATGAACTTGACGTGGTTGTAAACGAGCCTCATATTTTCAAACACACGACAACAGATGGTGAAGAATACGTCTCCAAGTCAGGTACTGGCATCCTCGTTGAAAACAGAGCTGGCACATTGCAAGAAGGAGTAGAGGCTGTCCTTAACTTTGTCGATGGTGCCATCATGGAATCATGGGTGGGAGAAGACGTTACCTCTAGCGACAATTCGCCCCTAGGAGACGTGATTGCCTTTGACGTGGATAGAGTGACACTCACTACAGAAGCTTATATTGCACCCCCACTTGATCCTGATGCCGAGGAACCGACGACGACCAGAAATCCCTACGTCACTCTACATGGAGATATTGTTTCTCGCTCTGGCAGAACCGACACAGAACTAATCTTCCAAAATGGAACCTACGATGTTACATCTGACTTCTGGTACTTGAACAATGCCTCTATCGGTGATGATCGCACAAGGACGACAAGTACAGTCACGCTAACACCTAGCGATGTTGCACAAACAAGCGATCGTTTCTCTATCGAAGGCAGTCCTGCTGAGCTACGCCGTGTGAGCGATCTGAGCATGATTGACGTGATGGACATTCATGTCAACTCTGCAACAGATTTCTCTCAACTCATCATAGAAAACCAGAGTCTCGCAAGTATTGAGACACTTCAGAAAATCAATATCACCTTGGGTGCAGAGCTGATGCAAACAGAACAGTTTAGACTCACTCTCATTGATGGCGACCTATTGGACTCAATGGGGGGCTCTTTTAAAGTGACATTTCAAGACATAGAAAACGCACTCGCTGGACCTGGGGCTTATGCACTGGAAACCATTGTGGTAGAATATGATGGTCTTGACTATGCCTACACTGAAGGAAATGGATGGATCGTCCCCTTAACGGGAACAGCTACTGATTTCATCATCAAGCGCGTTGGTGAACATGATGCCACCATCCCAGAACCTAGTACTGCCACACTAAGCCTTTTGGCGCTGGCTGGATTGCTCTCACGTCGTCGTCGCAGAGCTTAAAGAATCACAGCTTGCTTACTACAAACTCAGCCCCCATCTCATATCATGAGATGGGGGCTGACTCATTTAAATCAACATTTTTATAAAACAAAATTAAAAAATAACAATTTTTAACAACTAAATGAAAGATTTGTTATTCTAGCTGCGTATTTTATTATATAGAGCATTAAATGATTCAACTACATTTAGCTCCCCGCTAGGAGATCCAAAACCCTGAGAATACCCCATCCCTTCATCGATCGGATGGGGTTTTCATTTCTTCTTATCATCTTTCTGCTGCTCGCGAAGTTGCTGAAGCAGCTTGTCAGGCATGGGCACGCGCTCATTGTTTCGAATAAAATGAGGCATAGGTGCAGCCAGAGAGTTCAATTGATCTGTGAGCATCTCGCAAAGATCCTGCGCCACGAGCTCTTCTTTGTCAATGAGATTGTTTTTCTCCTCTATGTCTTCGTTTAGGTTATAAAGGTAGAGCTTGCCACGTTCCAAATCTTGGATAAGCTTCCATTGTTTGTGGATGACAGCTGTCATGGGCTGATAGCCTATACCAGTCATCGTTCCACCTGCCCATTGGTTAGGCAGGTGGAAGAAGAGCGGACGCTCTGCAAGCTTCAGCTCATAGCCATCCTCTTCTCCTACAAGGAGGGGCAGGAGGCTGAGACCATCACGCTGTGGGGCTTTGGCACTAGCCATATCGATAATGCTTGCAAAAATATCCTCCGCTATCACTGGAGTATCACAGTATCGCGTTTCCTTGGCATGATGCGGGTGGTGTATGATGAGAGGGACGCGTATACCGCCCTCATAAAGAGAACCCTTACCGTAGCTGAGGGGGTAATTCGCCTCGCGGGGGATGCGGCCACTGACGGCCAATCCTCCGTTGTCAGAAATAAGGATAATAATGGTATTATCCGCCAACTTATGCTCCCTGAGCCAACGGCGTATGTCGCCCAAGCTCTTGTCCACGCCCTCTATCAGGGCGGAGTAGACGCGTTCTTCAGGGCCCCAGTGCTTTTGGTCTTCGGGATGCGTGGGCTGGCGTTCATCGGCGTAATTGTCTATAAATCGCTTGTCCATTCCTTTCTCATTAAGAGGGGTAGAAATAGCAAAATGCCCCAGTGAGAGAAAGAAGGGCGCGCCCTTTGCCTGTCCTTCAAGCTTTGTGAGCATCGCCAGTGTTTCCTGTGTCAAGGCATCAGTAAAGAAGGTGTCTTTTTTATGATACGTAGCCGCTTCGGCAAAGCCTAGATCCTGCTGAGAGCGCTTACCATACTTCATCCTACCGCGGTAGTCAGTTATATCACCATTACCACGTCCAGCGATGTTGTAATCGAAGCCCTGTAACAGCGGATTTGCACCGGGAGAGCCTTCTGCCCCCCAGTTGGCCTTGCCACTGTGCAGGGTGATATAACCAGCCTTGTTGAGGTAATATGGCAGAGCAGCAACCTTGGCAAAGCCTTTTTTCATCTCATAGCGCACTGTCTTTCCTGTAATGGGCGCTTTGGTCTTTCCTGTGTAAAAAGTCCCGGCAGGTTGCAAACCATTAAAATTCCAATCAGGTGTTTGTAGAACGGGGTTTTGTCCGTCTGCATTGTGATCAACACGCGACACGGAGTTGGTCACATGGTGACGCGTGACATTCATGCCCGACAGGAAACTCACGCGCGTGGGTGAGGAAAGAGGGGAAACATAGGCGCGTGTGAAAACCAGCCCCTTGCCCGCGAGGGCTTCCATATGAGGGGTCTTGTAACGCCTATTGAGAAAGGTCTTTTGTGGCTTTCCATCCTCATTGAGCCAGAGGGGAAGGCTAGTGTCCTGCCAACCCATATCATCAATAACAAAGAGGATGATATTGGGCTTGCTGCTATCAGTTGAAAAGGCAGCAGAAAGAGGTGAAACAAGGCTCAGCATCAGAGCCGCGCGTTGGAGAAGCTGTAACATATTAGCCACAGCCTAGCACATCTCTCGCAGCATGGCGAGAAAAAGCTAGCTTCCTGCAAAAAAACACCTTTACTTGCACTCCACTTTCAGCCTAAAATAGCAGGAGCATTCCCTCACCCATCTCAACATGCCACGCTCCCACTCTCTTCATTTTCTTGGTTGGAAAAAAGCCGCCAGCACCCTCGTCGCTCAAAAGCTCTTGCAGCAGCCTGACGCTAATGCTCTCATTCTTGTCCCGACAAAGGAGGCCGCGCGCCTCCTCAAAGAACAACTCGCCCTCCAATCAGCAAAGGGAGGTGCTGGCAGTGCGGGTGCTTGCCTCAGCCCGCGCATCATCCCCAACAACCAGCTACTCTCCCTCTGCGAGCCCAGCCCTCCCAGCGAGATGGAAGAACTCTTTTGCTGGATGGAATGCCTGCGTCAACCAGAGCATAGAAGCATGGCTCTCTTTACAGCCTGCACCTCCTGGAAGGAGCAATCATGGCTCTATCAGGCGCAGCAGTTTCAAGACCTTTTTGCGCAGCTGAACCGCGATGCCGTCCACTGGCAGAGCATAGAGGCAGATCAACTAGGTGAGGAGCAGTCGCGCTGGCGCAGCCTCCTCTACCTCAAATCCCAACAGGTCAAGCAACTGCAAAAGCGCGGCTACCCAGAAAGATCTCCCCAGCTACAGCTAGCAGTTGGCAGCAAAATCATCCTCGCCTGCGTGCCTCAACTCTCTCGACAGCATCAAGAAATCCTCACCACATCGGGGCATCCCCTAGAGATTTGGGTACACGCGCCAACGCAAGACGCAAAAAGCTTTGACCCATGGGGGCGACCGCTGGACAACTGGCTGCAAGCGCGCCCAGAAACAGCCGCAGCATGGCAAGAAAACATCACGCTGTGCCCCGACAGTTGGAGCATGGCTCAGCAGGCTGTGCAACTAGCAGGACGACTCAATGCACAGGAAGGCGGCACGCTGCACAGCATCGCCCTCTGCAATGTTGAGTCAGATAAGGAAGCGAGCCTCGAAGAATGCTTTTCTTCAGTGGGCGTGACCACACACAGACCACGTGGCTACAGCATGCATCGCTCTGCTTGGTATCAACTACTCACACAGCTATCCAGCCTAGAGCAGCATTTGACAGGCAATGGCATAGATTTTTCCAATGTTGATTTCTATCCCAGCTCCACGCTGATGGAGCTGCACAACAACCCACTCCTCGGCTTTTTCCTACAGGGGGCAGATTTTGCCAAGAGAGCAGAGACGCAGGACTATTTGCTGAGCCGCATTCAGTCGCGCTGCTTCCCCACGCGCCTCGCGAGCATCACAAAGGACCTGTCACAGTGGACAAAGTATTACCCACGAGAGGCAAAGTATGAAAGCGATGCGCAGCAACTCCTTGCCGCCCTAGGTAAGCTTTGCGATTGGCTCAAGCAGCTCTTCGTTTCTGCCTCCACCCTCCTAGAGCAGCTGCGCCTGCTAGCGACAAGCCCCAGCGCCCCCAAGCACAGTATCCTGCACGAGAGCTACAGCCAAAGCATGCTCTCGCTTTGTGAGCATGCCAGCGCACTTTGGTCAGCAAAAAGCAAAGAGTCTGCCTCGCTAGTTTTGAGCTTCTTGCTGCTCTCCTGCGACAAGCTGCGCTGCACGCCCAAGCGCGATGTCCATGCCAGCCTTGACATCATGGGTTGGCGCGACCTGCCCTACAGTGCAGCTAGGCAAGTTATCATCACCGCCTTTCACGATAGCGCACTGCCCGAAAAGTGGGGCACGGAGTCTTGGCTCACTCCCCATGTGCGGCAGCAGCTACAGCTGCGCAGCGACAACAACTACGCTGCGCATGATGCCTACCTGCTGCAAAGCATAATTGCCTCGCGGCAGGAGGGAAAGCTACACTTCTTGCTCTGCCAGCAGGACAGTCAGGCCAACCCACTCGCGCCCAGCAGGCTCTTCTTTGCCATCACGCCCAAGGAAGAGCTCCCCGCCCTCGTGCAAAAGCTCTTTGGAG
>CAZRZE010000034.1:0-14273 GCA_964604535.1 uncultured Akkermansia sp. | reverse complement strand
GCGAGGCCTTTGCTATTCTCAATCCAGAGAATAATAAGCCCTTCTATCAGTTGAATATGAATAACTAACCAAATCTTAAAAACTAATAGGGGGGGGAGAAGAGCTCATCTTCTCTCCCCTTTTTTATTCTCAAGATAGGCTTATGAAGAATTTTTTTGTCCACTTTCGCGTTCAATTACTCATCAGCCTTTTTTTATTGCTAGTCTTGGGACTAGCCTTGCTCTTCCCCTTTTACCTGAGCACACCTAGCCTCCCTAGTGAAGCATTGCCAACGACGGCTATTTATGATAGGCAGGGACAGTGGTTGACCTACCTGCCGCAGGCGGATTACTACAGGCAAGAGCCCCTACCCACCAATGAGCCCATCCCGCCCATGGTGCAGCGCGCCCTACTGGCTAGTGAGGACAAGAGGTTTCTCTCCCACATAGGGGTGGATTTTCTCGCTGTGGGTCGCGCGCTGTATCAAAACATGACTGGCTCTGCACGGCGCAGCGGGGCTTCTACCATCACGATGCAGCTCGCCAAGATGTCGCTGGCGGCCTCGGACAGAGGACTAGGGACAAAGCTGCATGAGGCACTGCTCGCGCGCCGTCTGGAAATGAGCTACAGCAAGGAAGAGCTGCTGCGTGCCTACCTCAACCACGCGGACTTTGGCAATCTCTGCCGTGGCATACAGACGGCTTCTCGTCATTATTTTAACAAGGACGCTCGCGACCTCAACGCGCCAGAGGCAGCCTTGCTCATTGCGCAACTCCAATCGCCAACGCGCTACAATCCCTTTCGTTATCCAGAACGCGCCCTCGCTGCGCGCAACCGTATCTTAAAACTCCTAGGAGAAGACTGCTCGCATCCACTGGGACTACAACGCCCTGTTGACAATCTGCCCCCGCATCTCAAAAAATACCCAGGTCGTCTTGCCATAGACCCCATTCTGCAAAACTATGCCTACGATGTAGTGCAGCAAGAGGTGTCCGCGCTAAGCTCTCGCAATGTGCAGCAAGCCGCTCTCATCGTCGTACGCAATGAGACAGGCGAGGTGCTAGCCAGCATAGCTAGCGCGAATCCTTTAGATCCAAGGGGAGGTCAACTGGATGGCACGCGTGTCCGTCGCTCCGCTGGCTCCACGCTAAAACCCTTTGTCTACCTGCTCGCCCTACGCGCAGGAGAGAACCCCAGCAGCATTTACGCGGATGTTCCCACCTCCTTCCCTGACTCCAGTGGCATCGATGCTCCCAGTAATTTCAACAATCTCTTTCTAGGACCCATCACCATGCGCACTGCTCTGGCTAGCTCTCAGAACATCCCTGCCCTGCTAGCCCTGAATAATCACGGAGGAGAAGCCGCCCTCCTAGCACTGCTTACCGATATGGGTTACGAGATAGAGGAGGACATATACGGATTGGGGCTAGCCATTGGCAACGCTCATGTCAGTCTGCGAGAGCAGGCTGCTGCCTTTAGCACACTTGCACGCGGTGGCAAGGTACTGCCCTTGCGCGACTATCTAGATGATGCTCGCAGTGAGATAAAGCCACGCGACCTACTCGATCCACGCTATGTGTACCAACTAAGCAACATGCTAAGCGACAATGACGCGAGAGTACCTGGTATGGGTAGGGCAGATTCCCTGCGCTTCCGCTTCCCCTGCGCGGTGAAGACTGGGACTTCTTCGGATTTTCGCGACAACTGGTGCGTGGGCTACAGCCCTCTTTACACGGTGGCAGTGTGGGTAGGCAACTTTGACCAAAGCCCCATGAGGGACGTGAGCGGGCTGGATGGCGCAGGGCCTATCTTCCAACGCGTGATGCGCTTTTTGCATGAGGATGAAATCCTCACCCCCTTTGCCAGACCCGATGGTCTACAGGAGCGCAGCGTGGACAAGCGTACAGGCAAGCTAGCCCACAGTCCTGAAAAGTACTTAGCCACAGAGTGGATGACGGAGGAACAAATCCCCACCCCTGCTAACCCCACAGATTATGATGAAGAAGGACGTGCTCTACTACCTGTAGAGTTCATTGACTGGTACGAGGCGCAAGGTGATTTGGTGAAAAACATGTATAGCATAGACTACGACAGGGACCTCAATCGCGCTCCTCGCGTCCTTATGCCTGCGGATGGGACGGTCATCACCCTCGTGGGAAATGAGGATGAAGAAATGCTCATCCCCCTGCGCAGCACCATCAACCCGCACCATGCGCGTTGGTTCTGCCGCAGCATGCGTCTGGAGCAGCGTGGTGATGAGTGGTTTGCTCTTGCTCGCAAAGGCGAGCACACCATTTTCGTAGAAGATCGTCAATCTCAACGCAGGTCACATTGTCGAATTTTTATCAAGTGATAATCACTAATCACTCATTATCAATATCTACATATCATACTGTATTATCTTTATACCCAGTGTAAATCAAATAGAAATGAAAGAAGCACAGTTATACTTACGTTCAGACTAATATTTGCGTTTTTTATTATCTACTAAATATCATAATAATACATCAATTTAAATCATAATTATTGGGCTTTTTTTAAACTGTCAAGAAAAAAAAATTATAACGGTCAATTTTTTTAGTTAGAAAATTCTACTAGTATAACATTATTCATATCGCTTATATTGAAGCCGCAATAACGCAGATTGTATATAATTTGTTCTTTAGTAGATTTTTCGCCTTGCATCACAAAGAATATTTTATTACACAACCGACAATGTTATATGATTTTCCTATATCGAAATATAATCATTTATACTCAATGATATAGATAAATTACAAAACATCCTTCTCAAAGCAGACTATTTCTGTCAGTATTAATTTTTGCTTCCAATTCGAAAAAACATCTCAAAACGCAAAAAAACTGTCATTTTGATGCAAATTTCGGCTAAAAAGTCTCATAAAATGCCCATTTTTAGTAAAAACACACAAAATCACTTTAAAAATATATGGTTGACAGATGTATTTTCATCTGCTAGCATAAACTTCATTACCTCAACATAGAGAGTATTTATTATGAAAAAACACACACGATTCGCAGCCTTAGCAATGCTATCAGCATTTGCATTCAGCTCTTGCTACTACTACCCAACGGTAGGAGGGTCGGTCTACACATCTTCTGCTTACGGTGTCCCAGTGGGTACTCCAGTCAGTTATCAATCCACCACAGCATGGACTAGTGCTAGCTACGACGCAGCGGGTATTCCCATCTATGGATATTCCTACGGGCAACCAGTCTATGCTTACACAGCTGCTGGTGTAGCCATCTTTACAGCAGCAGCCATTACGGCAGCATGTATCGTTCCTGACTGGGGTTATGCAGATTGGTACCGCGGCACTTGGCGCTATCCTGTACACGTTCACCATCACCACGCACCACCTCGCTACCCCAAAGGACATCGTCCATCAAGTCGTCCACCAGGTGGCAAGAATGCAGCTATCAACCGCCACCCCGCGCAGCACTTTAAGCCCAGCAAGGGGCCTAGCAAAGTCGTAAATAACAACACGACTATCATAAACAACAACAAGAACGTTCAACATAATACGAAGATTAACAACAATCATCGTGTCCAGAACAACACCAAGATTAACAACAATCATCGTGTACAAAACAACACGCAGATTAACAGCAAGCCCCGCGTGCAGCAAAACACGAGAGTCAACACTAAGCCACAGCCACGTGTCCAGCAAAATACAAGAGTCAATACAAGCAAGCCACGTGTGCAACAAAACACCAAAATCAACAATACACCACGTCCCTCAAGCCGTACTAACAGCGGCTCTCACTCCTCTCACGGAGGAAGAGGCGGTCGTCATTGATTCACGTTTTTAAGCATCATTTATCGAGCAGGGAGAAAATATTCTCCCTGCTCTTTTTTTTAAGAATTGACAGCGGAGCTGTTGAGTAGTAGATTTTCTTCCATGAGTTATGTCCTCGCTAGCTACGCCCGAGCCCCCATCAGCATTGTCCGTGGGGAAGCATCCTACCTCTACGACAGCGATGGCAATCGCTACATTGATTTATGCGCTGGTATTGCCACAGTAAGCTTGGGGCATGCACATCCTGCCTTAGTGGAGGCTATTAGTCAACAGGCAGCTACACTAATGCACTGCTCCAACCTCTACAATATCCCCCAGCAAGAGCAACTGGCAGAGCTGATTAGCAAGGAGTTCATCGGCGCAGAAGGCAAGGTTTTCTTCGCCAATTCTGGTGCAGAGTCCAATGATGGCATCATCAAGACAGCTCGCCGATTTGGCCACCGCCGCCCAGCAGCAGATGGTAGCGCACGCTATGAGGTCATCACCTTTGAAAAAAGCTTTCACGGACGCACACTAGGCTCATTAGCAGCCACGGGACAGGACAAGATTAAAGAAGAGTTCTCCCCCCTACTACCTGGCTTCAAGCATGTGGAGTTCAATAATATTGATGCCCTGAAAGCCGCCATCAGCCCTCAGACCTGCGGCATCCTACTAGAGGCTGTACAGGGGGAAGGTGGAGTGAACCCCGCGCATCCTGATTTTCTGAGAGCGCTTGCAGAGCTTTGCAAGCAACATGACCTCCTGCTCATGCTGGATGAGGTGCAATGCGGCTTTTCTCGCACAGGCGCACGCATGGGCTGGCAGTCCATTTGCCCAGAAATACAGCCAGACCTCGTTTCCTGCGCCAAGGGAATGGGCGGTGGCTTCCCCATCGGTGCGTTCTGGTTGAGCGACCGCGCCATTGATGAGGCAGGCACCAGCCTATCTTCTATCATGTCCGCAGGTTCACATGGCTCGACCTACGGTGGAACACCCCTAGCCTGCGCGGCATCCTTGGCCGTGCTCAAAACCATGCTCAAGGACAATCTCACCGAGAGAGCCGAGCAGTTAGGAGAGCTCGTCGAGCGTGAGGTGATGAGCTGGAACCTCCCCCAGATTAGCTGCGTACGCGGCAAGGGCTTGCTACGTGGCATAGGTCTGAATACAGAAAACTTTAGCACTCCAGAGGGTATGCTACCATCCGTCTACCTCAATGGGCTTTGTCTGGAAGCAGGCGTACTTTGCTGCCCAGCGGGGCCAGAGACATTGCGCATCATCCCTGCCCTTACAATAGATGAAGCACTCCTTCGTGAAGGACTTGCGCGTATCAGAGAGATTATTTCTCAGCTATAATCTTTTTGTAAGATACCAGTTCTCCATCGCAGAAGTCAGCCGCAGCTGGACAAGCATGCTCAAACCATGCGCCCGTGCAGTATAGCAGCCTTTCTCCACGCCTCCACTGCCCTGTGCGGTGGAAGTGACCAAAGACAAGGTGCTTGCTCTGCGGCGCAAATTGCTGAGCAAAAAGCTCTGCTCGATTCGGAGCATTCTTCCACGCGAGCAGTATAGCTATAGGACGCTGAGGCGGCCAAAAGCAGTGCAACATCTTGTTGAGGTAGTGGCTGCCTGACTGCCAGTGCGATTGGTGCTGCGGTGTGCTGTGTAGGGACATGGCGCGGGCGAGTTCTAGCTTTTCCACAATATCATGACTGCGATTGCTGTAGCTGTCAATAAGGGCGCGACAGGCTTTTTTGTTGCTGAGGTATTCCCAGCCCCATGGGGCTACCTCATCATAAAACATATGACCGTGGACAACAACGACTCGACCTTCCCAGAGCTTTAACATCATAGCAGGGGTGTCTGTGTCGTGGTTGCCTGAAAGCTCTATGAGCTCCACCCCTGCCTCAGCGCAGGTGAGTCGTAGCTCATTGCGATAATTGATGCCTTGTTCTTTGAAGGCATGCTCTGGTCTGGTCTCAGCTAAGTCCCCTGCGATAACTAAAATATCCATGTCACCGCGCATGCTCTCTATGAGCTGGCATGGCTCTGGCGCACGGCTGCGATTATGCCCGTAGTGCAGGTCCGAAATGACGCGCACGCGCTGCCCCTTAACGGGCTCGCGTGTGATTATTAGTTGATCTGGTGGGCTAGCTACCATCATCACCTAGCTATTTTCTGGAGCTTCTTGGCGTTGACGCAATGCCTCATAAAGGCATACTCCTGTAGCCACCGAAACATTGAGGCAGGGAACTTTTCCCTGCATGGGTATGCTAATCAGGAAGTCGCATTTTTCCTCTGTCAGGCGGCGCATGCCTGCCCCTTCTGCTCCCATCACGATGGCAACACCACCCTTAAAGTCCATATCATAGAGACTGCGATCAGCCTTATCAGAAGTACCCGTTATCCATATGCCCGCCTTCTTCATGTCTTCCATGGCTCGGGAGAGGTTAGTCACCTGTATGAAGGGCACATGCAGTGCTGCACCAACGGAAACGCGGAGAACTGTTTCTGTAATGCTAGCAGATTTGTCCTTGGGTGCGATGACAGCACATACCCCTGCACCATCGGCAGTACGGAGTATAGCTCCCAGATTATGCGGGTCTTGTATGCAGTCAAGGACGAGGTAGAGCCCCTCAGGGTTGTCTTCCAAGATATCGTAGAGCTCGGCTTCGGGGCGAGGTCTGATACGTGCTTCTATGCAGTCACCGCTAGTTGATTGACTATGCTTGTTGGGACGAGCAGAGTTCGCTTTATGATTCGGTTTAAAGTTCTTTGCCATATATTATTTTGATGTTAATGAGGTGGGTTAGATGTCCCAATGGTCAAGCCAGCGGAAGGAGACTATCTTCATCTGCCTGCCGAGAACTTGATTGACTTTACTAAGCTCCTTGGCGGGGCTTCCATCGGGGTGAAATTGGCTTTCATAGGGCGCGTCCGTAGGATCAACGTAGTCTATACCACGTTGAACAACAGCTTCGCACCATGCTTGGGCAAGTACTGCCCCATTTTTATTTCGCACGCAACCATAGCTACGCACGGTAAAGGTATCATCTCTCACGGTGAGGATATTGCCCAGCGACATGAGAACATCGCTCTGGATGAGGTAACCGGGGGCAGCCGTGTGGAGAGAACCACGCGCGGCTTCAGGAAATCGGTAAAGCTTTCCTTCGGGGACAGAGTTGATTTGCAAATCCTCCATGGCAAAGTTAATGTCAGTCGCGTCAATGGCGGCTTGCAGCGCACCTACCTTGGCATGTTCTGCATGACTGCTATCAAGACGACGGTTGATGAAGTCCGACATATTGAGGAAGGGACCGCGTTCTCTCACCTGCTCGACAATGCGCTCAGCTAGCTCATCTACTTCATCCACCTTCAGCTTGCGCACCTCACCCCACGCAGTGGCAATATCGTACCCCTTGCGCAAAGTGCTAGACCCTCGCATCATGCTGTAGCTGCCCAGTGAGTCAATGCTCTTGTCCGTGGTGGAAAGCATGAAGCGAGAGAAGAGCACATCGCTTTCTGCCTTGCCCTCCTCAACAAAGCCTAGTCTGCCCTCTACGCTAGTGAGAAGCTTGCGCCTCGAAAGACCGCGCAGAGTCGCCGCCCAAGCCTCCACAGAGGTGGAATTGACGTTAAAACCTCCCTCAATCCAGAGAAATTGGGCTAGGTACTTCCAACCATCATCCTCCATAATGCGATCCACGATGCTATCGTCCTTGTAGGGTGTGGGTATGCGGCTGTAACGCGAAACAGGCAGAGCCTCTGTGCCAGAGAAAAATTGCTCTGCAGTCTGCTGAGCCTTCTTCACCCCATTGGCAAGGGGCATGTCAGATATAGAGGAGGTGAAAAATCTATCCCAAAGCGCGTCATTGATGAGAAGCCCATGGTCGTAGAAATCATCAAAGATGCTCTCCAGTCCATTGATTTCTGGGTAAAGCAAATCATGCGACACATAGACCCCATCAGCAGGCAGTGTTGGATCAGCAAAGGCATTGCCTATGCCCACACCGGGCACACCAGCCTGATACTGCTGTCGCGCCAAGGTATTTTCAAAAGACCCCTTGTGGGCAAACCAACCGGGTGTGAGCCTCATGCCCGCATAGCCAGCCAACGAAAAGGGTGGGTGAACCGCTATCTCCTGCGAGGAGATAAAGGAGACCTGCTCCCCATCAACCGTCATGCCATAAAAGCCATTTTTGCCCACGCTATCCACGGGGGCAGAGCCCAGCCCAGCTGTCACACGCATGGTTACCACCTGATAGGGGTGGTAGGTGCGCATGGATTCATCAGGCTTGATAAGGCGAGAGCCAAAAAAGGCGGGGTTGGAGTGCTGCCAGCTCTTTGTCCTGTAATCACCCGTAGCAAAGCGCGTGCGCATGTGCCCATTAGCCGACTTGGGCGTGATACCAACGGCGGCGACATAGTAGGGCTGGTTGTTGTCATTCTGGGTGTGGACATTCCATGCCTCCTTGTCCATGATGTCGGTATTATCTTTTACCACATCAGAATCATACCACGCAATGGAAAATCGCTGGGGAGAGTTGAGATACTTTCCTACCTTGTCATCACCACTATCCCAATCGTAGAGCCCATTATATCCGTTGCGGTAGGTGATAGCCTCTCGCGCACCGCTGAAGTCGCGTCCCATCACCCCCGAAGAGCTGGCTGGCACATTTTCTATATCTGTACCCAGTCGCAGGTAAAGCGGCTTGTCATCCTGCTTGATGCCCTCCTCTGTGTGGTAGCTGTAGAGATAGGCTCTATAACCCGAGGTCATCTTGGGGTCATATTCATTGATGAAGGGATTGCTGTAGGGTTTTTTCTGGTCGGTGAGAGCGGTGGCCTCCGAGGGCGAAAAAATAAGAATTTCCCCCGGCTCAAAGACTATATCCTGCTCGATCGCCTGACGCGACAGGGAAAAAAACTGCCCATAGTCCTCTCCAAAACTCTGATCATTATTGTAGGACACAGCCCCATTCATATTATTGGGGTCAGGGACACCCGGTTGCATCATACAGTAATTGGTCCAGCGCGCTGGAAGCCCGTCATTATGCTTGGCAAAAGACTGCAACCACATGGTCTTGTAGGGGATGGTATGCACCCATAGATGACGCCCCTTGACGCGCATGGGGACATTGTAGGGATTCCACCAAAGCACAACTGGGGTATAACCCAGGCTGAAGGTATAACGCTGATCCGCGCCTGTAGCCTGCCCCACGGGCTCACTGACCATGAAAAAACTTTTGATGAAGGAAAGCAGCACAGGCACGCGCGCATAGCCTGCTGTCTCCGAGCCCTCTTCTAAGAGCACCTTGGTGTCAAAGTTGGACTCCTTTGCAGCGTTGGTGTCTAGCTGGTACTCATCTTCCGCAAAGGCAGCCCCGCTCATGCGCGTGTGGGGGTTCTGAATACTGCCCTGCAATCGCGCTTGAAAAGCCCCCTCCTTTTGCTGCCCCGTAGGGTAGGTGTTGTGATAGGCATGCAAGACCTGCCAAGAACCTATGGGCATATTGCTCTGGTTACCAGCAGGAATATCTCTATCTTTTTCAACCAAGGGAGCATCCTGAGAGCCACGGCGGGCAAACTCTGTCCCCTTTAGCGTAGGCTTATTGAGCAGCAGAGAGAGATCCTGCTTTAACCCACCGCTGCGCACATTGGTCATCAAGCTGCGAGAATGCAGAGACACGTCAAAAAAATAGGGAGTACCCGCCCCCTGAGAAGCCTCATTAGCGAGGGACAACGATTGTAGGGAAAGCAATTTTTCATGCTCTCCCAAGTCGCTATCCAGCTCGGGGTAACGAATACTACCAGCAAAAGAAGGCGGCGGCGTATCCCAAGTACGACTCAAAGCCTCCAGTGGCTCTGCGGCTTCCTCGTAGTGCATATTGATTTTCGCCTTTTGGTTTTCACCCCCAACCCACCATGCAAACTGTGTTTCTTTATTCGCGCGAGAAGGCGTGGTGATGAGGTCAGCAAAAATATATTGATTGACTGTTGCTTCATTACCCAGCGTCCCCATCCCCACCAAGCAAATGCGCTCTCCCTGCTTTCGCGTGCTCAAATCATCATAGGCCTCCATGCGTCGGACATCTTCCTGCTTTCTAGCAGAAATCAGCCAGCGGCGAAACATCTTGCTACGCCCCCTGTCATAACTGCTCTGAATATTATCTATAGATAAGCCCTCTGGGCTGCCATAAAGAGAAGCAGTCCAGCTATCCCAAACACCTAGGAGATGCGCACTGCCTTCATTTTGCGAGTCGTTGAGTATGCCCGAATTCGCGCTCACGCGCTGATCCACGCCCAATTCCATTTGCAGAACAGCAATAGCATCATCCAGTCCTATGAGAGCCTGCTGCCTAGCCTCCGCGACTAGCAATTTGTGCGAGGCAATGCGATTGCGGCTAGAAACAAGTGCCATGAGCCCCACCGCAATCAAGGCAATCAGAATCATGAGCACCAAGCTAGCGATGATGACAAATCCGCGAGACACGCGCAGATGCATATTCTGCGAAGCGTTCACTGACTGTAGGGGGCGAGACAACATGAGCCTATAGACTAACGTTTAACACGCCTTTTGTCAAGCTCAGACTAGCTCTATTAACAATATTCGTTAGAGGACATTTGAGGCATGCGCAATTGAGCTAGAGCCGTCACGGTAAAGACTTAGCACGCGCCGCTCACCGCCCTCTTCAACATGGCGACGTTCATAGCAGGTCGAAGGATGCCCCAACTCATCGCGTAAATGCTCTCGAGAGAGCCGCTGCTTCACATCATATTCACAGTGCCGTTCTGCATAACCCGTCTGGGGATTGTGGCATAGAAAACCATCTGCACAAAGAAAGGCCTCCCACTCTATCTGACCATCCTCATTAAGACGCAACACATGCTCCGAGGGAAAAGGATATGAGGCAATTTGCTGCCCATCCTCATCCAAATACAGCTCTCGCCTCAAGGCAGAATCCTCAATCAACTCCCTCTGAATAGCTGCGCAAGACCTCTCTCGGTTAAAAACAGGCACCTCATGCTCATCCAACCAATCACAGCGCTCAAAACGTCCATCCTTGGATCGCACACTCCTCTCCACAGCATAACCGTGGATATTGGGAGACAACGCACCAGCTACATAATTCTTGCGCGTGCGAGACATCTGCACATCATCATAACTAATCCGCACCTCACTCTCCCCAAGGGCATTGATAACAGGTTTTTCATAACCGTCTAGGTAATCAATAGCCACAAGACGCCCTTGATCATCATAACTCCTGCGTTCTATAGCATAACCGGGCATGAGAGGCTGCGTAATGCGGCTCTGGGCATCATAAAAACGCGACTCCAACAACTGCCCCGCCTCATTATAATCATACTGCCGTTGAAAAACCCCCGAGGCATCACCAACTGGTTGACCGTAGGCATCGCGATTTTCCTTCGCAATGAGACGCCCCCGCTTGTCATAGTGAATCAGCTGCTCCGCCACCCTACTGTGCGGCATAACAGACAAATTACCCTCCTCGTTTATATGTTGAATGCGCTCAACCTTACCATCCTTTCTGTAAGAAAAGCGCAACTGAGAATGCCCCATAGGCTCCCCCTCTTGCAGCTTCCTCCCAATAGCTGTTGGGGCAAGAGGGCCAGCGTGATTAAAAGCACCCTGAAAATACTCCCACCTCGGCTCATCCATCTGCGGCTTACCAGAAAGATAATAAATCAGCATCCCCATCGCACCCAGCATCAACGCGAGAGAAGAGAGAGTCCCCGACTTGCTCCAGAGAAAGAGCAGAATATCGGCAAAGCCATGCCACCATTTTCTTTGTTCCATACCTTCATAGATACTAACATACATCCTATAGTTCAATAACTTATAGAAGAAAGCATCTAAATACTCACAAAGCAAAATGGTCAGCTGCAAAGCAACTGACCATTTTTAACTATCGGGCAAGCGGGATTCGAACCCACGACCCCTTGCACCCCATGCAAGTGCGCTACCAGACTGCGCTACTGCCCGAGTTTTTTGTACCAGCCTAGACTGGCGACAGCCGAAGTATATCTGCAATAAGAGCCCGTGTCAATCGCTTTTTTGATTTTGTCATATTTTTTTTCATACCCCCCATCATAGAGTCATGATACTTGCCAAGCACAGACAGATATGATAAACTTACATGCGCATGCATAGGCGCATATTAATCATCTTACAACTTTTTTGTCTACCTCTTATACTCGTACAATGTGCCCCACCCACCGTGGAGTACACAAACAAAAGCTCCGTCATAGAGGAAATTGAAGAACTTCGTCTAGGACTCATCGCCCTACTCCCTGAAAAAGAGCGGCAAAAAGCAAGTGCGCAAGAAGAAGCCGCGTGGCTAGCAAAGGTATCCTATCAAGCAGGTGCTGGCATAGCGAGAGTCAACGGCTCCTACTTCCCTGGTTGGCTAGGTAACTGGTTTGTCAACATGCACGTGCAAGAAAGAGGACTATGTTGGCATTACCAGCAAGATCTCTTCCGAGAACTACGCCGTCGCAAGCTAGACCACTTCCGCATAGGCACCTGTATGAGAGACAAAGGCACACCGCGCTCCCATAGCTGCGTTTACATCGCAACAGCAAAGGGCAAATGGCCACATGCATGGGTCATTGACCCATGGGTATGGAACGGACGCACCGTTACCCTCAAAGCATGGACACTAGACCAGGAAGACTGGACAGATGAACCCTTCTTTTCCAAAAACTACCAGCATTACTTCCCAGAGGGACATGAAAACCCAGTAGAATTCTGGCTATCCATACGCTGCTATGATGGAAAATACCGCCTCTTTTCCGACAAAAAAGCATTCTTCTCAAAGCAATACGAAGTCATGTCCGACAACATCAAAGAAGGCAAACAGCTGCGCAACGGAAAACCCACCAACTATTAAATAAGCATGACAACCCGCCGTCGTTCAGCGCTCCTTGCTAGCCTCAGTGTGACAGCACTGGCAGTACTCAACTCCTGCACAAGCCCACCAGTAGCCTACGCCATAGACAGCCCACCACCTCATCAGCATAGCCCGCTGAGCTGGTCACAGGCACTCAGCGGAGCCATCAAGCAACTCAGCAACACAGATGGACTAGAAGGCAAGGGGTGCTACAGCACCCGTGCAGATGCCCACTACGCATTGCGTAGCTGCTTTGGCTTTGGCATGATATCGGGTAAACTCTACTACATGCCTAGCAAATTGACACCCTCCTTTTGCTCTGGAGCAGTCCACATAGCACTACTCTCCGCCCTCATGCACTGGGACTCCACCCATCCAGAAATCTCACTCAGCAAAGAAGACTGGGATAGCATGCTACCCGGTAACGTACAAGATGGCGAAGGAGTCTGGGGATGGGCCAACGCCAACGCAGCAGGCTTTGCCAACCTCATCCACAAGTTGGGAGCAGGATATAGCTTTACCAATCCAGCGCAGGCGCGTCGTCACGACATCATCAAAATATGGTGGACTAATGAAATAGGAGGCAAAGAGCGAGGCCACCTCGCCTTCCTTATCAAGCAAGACGCAGAGCACTATTACATCTGGGGATCGCACCAACGAGATGAAAAAGGGCAAGAAGGCATCTACACCAAACAAATTGCCAAAAGCGACGTAGCGCGTGTCCTCTTCACCCGCATCACCCAGCCAGCAGCCTTTCAGCGAGCTGAGGACATAGGCTTTGATCCGTGGCTCAACGCCCTCCTCTACACACCAGTCAGCTGGGAAGAAACCCTGCGCCGCGCAGGAGTGACTAAAAGATAGCTCTGCGAGCCTTCATAGCATTGACCAATGCCTTGCTATAGATTATGATAGATCCATGGCAATTGAAACATTTTACGATCACAGTCCTGAGGTACATAACAGCGCCTACATCGCACAGAGCGCCGACCTCATTGGACAAGTCACTGTAGGAGAAGACTCCTCCATCTGGTACAACACAACCATGAGAGCCGACATCAACTTTGTCAGCGTGGGTAAAGGAACCAGCATACAAGATAACTCCTGCCTGCACGTCGCAGACGACTACGGCTGTGAGGTAGGCGACTACGTAACCGTTGGTCACTGCGTCACCTTGCATGCATGCAAGATAGAGGACAAATGCCTCATAGGCATGGGAGCAACCGTCCTTGATGGAGCGGTGGTGGGCTATGGTTCAATCGTTGGAGCGAACGCACTAGTCACCAAGGGGAGCATCATTCCACCGCATAGCCTCGTGCTGGGATCACCGGCAAAAGTTGTCAAAAGCTTGGATGAGAGCACAGCTGAGGCAAACTACCAACATGCGTTGAAGTACGTGCGTGTGAAAAATGAGTACCTCAATAGACCTCAATAGACCTCAATAGACCTCAATAGACATCAATAGACATCAAAGCGCATCGCTCTACCAAAAAGTGGGGCGCACATGCGCAACAAAAGCTTCCTGCAATACCCCACATAGCAGGAAGCTTTTTGTGGAGGGAAAGGCAACGCCTTTTCCACCACAAAGAAG
>CAZRZE010000033.1:0-15334 GCA_964604535.1 uncultured Akkermansia sp. | reverse complement strand
ACTGAGCTACACCCGCGTGCTTCGTAGTGCGGGGGAAATATAGCTGATTTTTTCAGACAGTGCAAGTCTTTTTTTATTTTTTTTCATTTTTTATCTTTTTCGACCACTCTCTATGAAGCGTAATAAGCTTGAAATCAGTTTTATTTGTATTACTCTCCGTTTAACGCTTGAATCGGTCAACGATGCGCACCCAAAGGAGAGTTTAGCTGAAAGCGCGAGAAGTAGAAAGTTACTCATAAAAACTTGCCATCCTAACACTGACTTGCTACAATATTAGTTGAATAAGCATTACTGCTGTAATAGTTCAAACAAAAATCACTTATTATGAAAACATTGTCTTTAATCGCACTTTTTACTTTTGCTGCATCGACATTATTCGCTTTGCCTCAGATAGAAAACTTTGAAAAAAGCGTACACCCTGAACATAAAAAGATCGCTAGAGCGAATATCGAGAAATTTCTGAAGCAGCGCTTTCCTGGTAATTTAGATAGTTATAAGCTTTCTATTATCTCTTATGAGGTTACAGGTAAACTCATTTTCAAGGCAATTGGTGGACCAAAGAATGGACAAAGCGTCACGCAGACTTTTGACAAGCCGGGGTACGGAGTGAGCGTGTTGCGCATCATCAAGGATGGAAAGCGTTATGAATACCTATTCTCTGGCTATGGTCACATCTATGGTGAAAACCTTAAAGGCAAGATGAAGCAGAGACCCCAAAAATGACCTTTGTTATGAAGCTGTCGCTGCATTGAGCTCTGTGCTTTGGCATAGATTGACCCTTGTGGAGAGTCCGTGCAGGGCGATATTGTGTATCATCTCATCAACACTAGTGCAGGCATCGCTGATGATGTTGATTTCGTATGCTTGGGCGGATAGAGACAGGGCAGTGTGAGTCACGCAGTTTTGGGTCATCATACCGCAGATGTAGAGACTATTCACCTCTTGCTCGCAGAGTATTTTTGCTAGATCTGTTTGGTGAAAGGCATCTGCGTAATGCTTGATAACAATGGGTGAAGTGTGAGCAAGCGCAGCAAGTAGGGGGTGAATTTCTACGCCCCATGTGCCGGTATTAAAGAAAGGAGCCATCCCCAGCTGTGGGTCTGCAACATGCTGGATGAGGATAATGGGTAGCTGCTCTTTTTTGAAGTGCTCGACGCTCTCCATAACGGCGTCAAGGCATGCTTCTGTGTTCCACTGTGGATAGGCACCACCTGAAAAATAGTCATTCTGAACATCGATGACAAGGAGGGCGGCTTTCTTGGGGTGAATGGGGGGATTTACTGTTTTGTTGTTCATGATAATGATTTTGCATCTACCATTTCTCGTTGTCAAGATCTATACAAAAAAAGCGCGTAATCTCTTAGAGATTACGCGCTGTAAAAGAAGATAAAGATTTTCTTAGAATTTGTAAAAGCACTCAATACCAACAGAAACACGGAAGTCTTCTACCTCATTCTTGGGTGAGCATAGAATCTGGGCATATAAAGCCTTCAAGACCGCCATAGCGCAACTGATAGCCTGCTCCCATTTCTAGATGGGGGTAGACTTCCTTGGTCCAATGGTAGCGGAAAGTGGAAAGCGGTTCGTCAGCAAGGCTATTGGCAGAGTCTCGAATACCCCCCAATTCGACAGAAACAGTCAGGGTAATCAAAGTAAAAATTGATATAATCTTCATAATACATAAAATTTATAAAAAAAATATGTGCAAGATTCGCTGGCTTGGTCAAGAAATTGAGCACAGATGGCGAAGTCTCCGCCACAGGCATGCACGGCAAGTATGGCTTGCTCGTCCTCAATGCACCAAAGCAAGGCGTGTTCGCTAGCATATTTGTACTCAAACGCAATGATGTCATCCTTGGCGTGAATAGCATTGAGGTGCAAGAAGTAGGGCAAATACTGGAAGTCGCCCACCACGGCAGCGGCATCAATCAACTACCCATTTGGCGCAATCAGAAAGAGCATATCCTGCACGCGGATAAAAAATAATAATAAATCCCTCTTTTGAATGTTGAGGAGGGATTTTTTTGTTATTTCGTGTCATAATATTACTATTTTGTTTACATACTCTTCATAAAATGCAAAATAAGTTTAGGCTAACATTAGAAATATTATTATGAAAGAAAACCCATCACGTCGTCGTTTCTTGCAAAACCTTGCTCTGACAACCGGAGCAGTTGCTGCAACACCAGTTCTCGCAAATGCTGTTACCAACGCACCAGTCGCTGCGCAGGGAGATGAAAAAAAATCCGCTGACAAACCCTACCCACGCGCCTTTTCTCACATCGGTCTATCTGTTCCCGATTTGGATGCAGCTGTTGCATTCTATCGCGATGTCATGGGCTGGTATGTTGTTATGGAACCTTCCTTAGTTAAAGAAGACAATAGCAGCGCAATTGGTATCATGTGCGAAGAGGTTTTCGGTAAAGGTCACGGTGACTTTAGAATCGCCCATTTGGTCACCTCGAACAGCATTGGTATAGAACTCTTTGAGTTTGCTGATAATGATGATAAGCGCCCCGAATTCCAGTATAAAAACACAAGCCTTTTCCACTTCTGCGTCCAAGACCCAGATATTGAGGGCTTGGTCAAGGAGATAGTAGCCCATGGTGGGAAGCAACGTATGCCCATCAAAGAGTACTATCCCGGAGAAAAGCCTTACCGTATGTGCTATGTTGAAGACCCCTTTGGCATTGTCTTTGAAGTGTACTCTCATAGCTATGAGGTTACCTATTCCAAGGGTGCCTACTAATCAATAGAAGATTTTTATGATTCACGGCCAGCCCATTCGGGAAGTTCTCGCAATTCGTTTTCTGCTAAAGTGAGCGTGGAAAATGCTTAACAAAGGATTTCGTGGGTTATTTTCGTATCTTTTTGTGAATTACGAGAACATCCCATTCTTGGGCTGGTTATTTTTATGTTTTTCTTTGCGCCCTTGCCTGTTTGGGATTGTATTTGGCTGGGTGTTTTAATCTTGTAGTTCAGTTGGAATACTCTAGCTTCTCAGAGGATGTGACCCAACAGTGCAGGGGAAGATACCCCCAACAGCATCAAGATTACAGCTGATAAAACGATTCTCCAATTTAAGGCCAAAGCACAGGAAGGGTACTCCTTGATTATTGAGCAGCTTTAATGATTTCTGCAATAGTGGTATTGGTGAGAGTCAGCATTGTGCCACCCCTGATTTCTGTGCTCATCCATGTTTGCAAGGGGGCATTGACGTCTACGCCTTGGGTCTGGATGAGGTAATCTAGAGCTTCTTTTGATTTGTAGCGTGCGGCCTGTGCGGCAGCCTGTGCCATGATGGGGGCTGAGCATAGCGAAGCATGCTCTTGTAGAAGGGATTGCAGTAATTGCAAGTCATTTTCGGCGCAGGCATGGTTTAATGTCATGCGTACGATGTTGTCGTAAAACCATTTATCGTAGACTATGGGGAGATTGCCCGCGTAAGAAATAGTGACAACCTTGTCCTTTGATGTCGTTATATTCAAATCGTAATGCTTTTTTACTTTGACCTCTGTGATAACTGTATCTGACTCTAGGTCTGATGGGTCTATCCTGGTTTCGACAGTTTCATAGATGTCATAGTTTTTATACCATCTCATGGTGCCATTGCTGAGGCTGCCGCTTTGCTTCATTGGGATGCCTACAGCCTTTAAGGCTTCTTTGCTGGGCGCGCCCATTAGTAGTTGAAAAGCGTTGTCGTCATTGGTCAACTGATTCATATTGCATGATACGAGAGCAATACAGGCGATGAGAGGAGCGAGTAGAGAAAATTTGTTCATTAGAAGAGCTTTTAACACAAAGTGTGGGTTTTTAATCAAGTTTAAATGCATTCAAAGTGTGTGAAGGCCTTCTCTGAAAGTCGGATACATTAGCTCTGGCAGCAGTTCTTTCTTCATACGTGAAGTGTCACCGTAATAAGATGCCCGACCTATTGTGATAAAATCACGCGTCAAGGGACTGCGCCAGCCAGTGAGTAATGACCATGCCTCAAATAAACTAGCAGCTGTGTATATCATCCATAGGGGCATCTTCCAAGGACTTGTGGTCTTCCAGTAAAGTGTGGCTTCGTTCAAAAACTCTTGCAGGGTCTGGACACCATCGTCACCTAGATGATAGATGCCTCTGGCATGGGGATGGTAAATAGTTGCCCTTGTTGCTGCTAAAAAATCCGCCGTGGAAATCAAATGAATGTAGGTAGGCTGCCGCCATATCCCGAGTAGGGCATAGCGAGAAAAAAACCGCGCTGCCTCTATCATTAAAATACCCTTTCCGTACACCATCCCAACACGCAAGATGATGGGCACGATATTTTCTGCGGACAGGAGCAATTTTTCCTCCTCCAATCGTGTGGATGCGTGGATGGAGCTGGGCTTTGCATCAAGAGAGCCCCTCGCGGGATTGTCAGGACTGCTTTCTCCCTCCACATGAGGGAAACTCACTAAAATCATCCTTTCGACTGCTGCTTTGCTAGCTGCCTCTAAGAGATTTTTGAAGTACTGGACATTGGTTCTGGGTAAGAATTTTTGGGGTGAGCCTTGGAACAAAACGCCTGCAAAATGAACCACCGTATCCACGCCCTCTAGGGCGTCGCGAAGGCTGTCTGCTTGATTCAAATCGATGCGAAAAACATGTGCATTCGCCTTCTGCTTGAGGGCAGCGGGTACATCCTTCTTATGGATGAGTAAATTTAACTCAATATCATCATCGACTACGTGCTGCGAAAGTAAGCTGCCTAAATTTCCTGCTGCACCGGTAATGGCTATTCGTTTTTTTTTCATGGGACTGTGTTTGTATTTTTAGCTTTCGTGAGGAGATTGAGAGCTATATTTTCTGTAGATAATGATGGGTTATCGTAGGATATGACCATTGAGCAATGGTTGCAGGTTTTTTCATCTCTTTTTTCTAGCAAAATCAAGGGAGATGGTCAAGATTCTTTTTGATTAGGGGACTGCTCCTCCTTTTAGCAAACTTGCCGATGGACGTAGAAGCTGCGAATGTCATCGAATGGCAATTCGCATGAAAGAATGGGGCATGTTAGCCCCTGTAGCAGAAAATGTAAACCGCTCTGGGCAGCGGCAAAGTATACACAGCTCTGTCAGGCATATAGGCAACAGGGCTCAATCTATTGAACAGTCAGGGCACAATCTATCACATGCTCTCGCAGAAGAGGCGCAGGACGAGGCGGCCACTGCCACGACACCCCCACCAGAGGAGGCTAGACCGAGCTGGGAATCACAGATTGCAGAGCTCGAAAAAAGTGCCTCCGTGGGAAAAATTGCAAAGCAGCTCAGCGAGGCTATTGAGAACACAGCCGAAGAGCTCTATGAGCAGGAAGAGAGCGGCGACATAGACTACCTCTGGGATAAAACCGCTAACTCTCATATCAATGATGCCATTTCTAGGCTGGATAAGCCCCTGCGCGAGGAGGCGAGTAAGCTTGCTCCGCTCTACGCCAGTCAGGGCAAGGAGAGCTTTAAGAGCAATCATATGCTCATGCGCATCACGCATTCTCAAAATGACTTTTGGAACACGCTGCAAGAGACTATTGCCTCGGGTGATGAGGGGACGGCCTTGCAGTTGGCCAATCTGGCTGAGGGGACTCTCATCGCCCAAGAGCAGCTGCCAGAGGTGGCTCGCAATATCAGCAGTAGCACGCGTTACAAGATCTGGGATGATGCCTTCCGTCAAGATCCCTTGGGGGGACTGAGTGCCTACCGCGCCGCCACAGCACAAGAGCTGCCTGAGAGCGAGCCTATCAAGGCAAAGCTATCCCAACTCTACAAGGATACGGTGCGCGCCAGTCGGGCTGGGGCAGCGCAGTTTTTGCGCAGCATTATTGTAGATGACAAGCCCATGGATGAGCCCTCTCTGGCACGCATTGAGGAGGCGGGTATTCTGAGTGATGCCCAGATAGAGGGCATCAAGAAGGCCGCACCTCACAGCATGCGCATGGCGGATTATTGCCGCTGGCAGTCGCGTATAGATAGCTGCGCTCCTGAGGAGGACCAGCTGGTGGCATTGCAATTGGATTTGGCGGCAGCGGCACTACCGCTTTCTATCAAGAGAGAGCTCTATGCGCGCCTCGATAGCCAGAGTCAGCAGGACTTTAACAAGCGTCTCGCCTTCCAAAAGCGCATTGAGCAGTCCTACGAGGCTGGAGAGCTGGGCACAGTGGGCGATGAGCTTACGTGGCAGCGTCTCGCGAGATTGCAACGACTTCTCCCCCACGCGCTGGCAGATAGGCGCGACGAGTCTTTATCCACTTTGCTCAAGCAATTTAGTACCCCAAAAACGCAGTGGATAAGGCTGCGCGACATGAAAAATAACTCCTCATCCCCCCAACAAGCATGAACACAATCAATACAGCAGAAACAACAGATATGGCAGAAAACGCGGAGCTCATCCAAGAAGCTGCACCCCTAGACCCAATCACAAAACCCGCTGAGGAAGAAAGAGTGGAGGCGCAAGAGGTCACCCATCCACCCCTACCTCGCTCCAAAGACGCTATTCCCATGAGCGAGGAAGAGGGCTGGTCTCCTCTCAGTATGCTCAAAACGGGGGTGGAAAGCATACATCGCACAGAAATGCAGCAGCACTGGCTACCCATATTGACCGATAATCCCGATAGTATCCCTCACTTTGTGCGAGAGGCTGCAGGGGTGGAGGGCGCAGTACTCTCTGCCGAAGAAAAGGAAGAGCAGTTGCTGCGCACGGTAAACCAGTCTTGGTTAGCTGACCACAGCGACAAAAACCCTGAGGAAATACGAAACAACTGGGCAGAGCTGCGCAGGGAATTCAGCCAAGGCAGGCAGCTAGACAACACGGAGCAGGAGATGTTTCACGCCATTTCCGCAGAGCAGAGCCGAGAGCTGGATGAGGAGCTGGCCTCAGAACTTTACTTCCGAGGCTACCAATATGGCTTGGAAGGAAAGGAGTCCAGCAGCCTAGATGCCTTACTCCAACAAAAGAAGAGCACGACAGACAGGGCGCGTCAAATTTATATAGAAAATTATGCGCAGCAGGCCTTTGAGCGTGGTGTGCAGGAGAGGGAGCGTCTGCTCCCCATTGCAGAGCAGTTGGCCGTGGGCATGGATGCGATGGTGGATGCGGAGCAGCGTATTTTTAGTCCTGACTTATTTTCTGAGGCTGCACCCAGTGCGCAGGCGGCTAGCTCTCAGATGCGCCGCCTTTCTGCCGAAGAGAGGAAAAATGTCTTTTACCTCGCCCTCGCTCAGCGCGAAAAGGTGAAAAAGGGGGGCGACGCAGAGGAAGCGGGGCTCACTAGCCAACTCCTGCGCTCTGCAAAGCGTGGGGCAACCAATGTGGGTTATGATCTCGGTCTGGGGGCTTTGCATCTCTCAGCAGGTGCAATGGATTCCCTTGGAGAGCTGGTCAATAGTGAGGGTCTACAAGAGGGCGCAGATGATATAGATTTGCGCGCCCGTGTTGCCCATGAAATACGGCAGGTGGCGCAGCAGCAGCATGCTCCTCTTTATATCCCAGAGGATACGGAGTTGAGCCAGCAATTTCTCATCGACATGGCTGGGGGGACTCCGCAGGCGGTGATGGGCTTTGGGGGGATTGCCTCTTGGGGCACGCTCATCGCAAGTGGTATAGGTTCTTCCATCTCCCAAGCGCGGGAGAGAAACAGCGCGGGTGACCTCTCCACCCAGACCGCAGCTGGCATTATGGCAGCGGGTATACAGGAGGCGATTTCCTTTGGTTTTACAAGGGTGGGGGGACGTGTCTTTGAGCGTTCGTTGAACAAGTTTGCTCGAGCCAAGGGCAGGGGGCTAGGGCGTTACAGCCTAGCCACGCTTTCTTCTGGAGGTTTGCTCACTGCCGAGACGGCAAAAATGGCCGTGGAGCAGAAGATGGGGGCACTGGCTGACCTCGGGCTGCATGAGCTGAGCTCCTTTATTGACAAAAGCAGTTCCAACATAGACTGGCAAAGCTACGGCAATAACTTCGCTGATATTGAAAGCAACATGCGAGAATCAGCTATGAATCTACCCTACCTCCTCATTGGTGCTGGGCGCGCGCAGCTACACCACTTTGCCGCGGCTAATGAGATTAAAAACAACGCTGCCGCGCTTAGTGCATGGGGCATAGCACCAGAGCACATAGAAGGCATACTCCAAGAAAATAACCCGATGAAGGCCAATAAAATGCTGCAAGATGCTCTCACTCAAAGCTCTCGCTGGGGTGGGGCTGACTTCCTGCGCGACTCCATGCAGTCGCTCAAACTGATGAACACAGATTACTTTGATGGTTTCAAGGATGCAGAAATTGTCTGTGATTTCCTTAACCTGCCGCCCGAGATGGCCTCGCTGCCACAGGCGCAGGTGCAGATGGGTGATCCCGATACCGAGGGGGCAGTGGATGCCCTGCAAGAAAAACATGGAGCGGTCAAGGGCTCTCCCATGCGACTCGGCAAAACCCTGCAAATATGGGACTACTGGTGGGAAAAATCCAATGTAGAACGCTTTATCCCCGAAAAGTACAGACAGGAAAGCGCGCCTGTTCGTATGAAGTTTGTCAACGATGCCCTTCGACAGCGACAGCTGAGGTACCAGCAGGATGTGAGACAGGCAGAACCTCTCTTGCCGCGTCGTTTGTTGCGTGGTTTCTACCATCCCTCTGCGGAAAAAGAACGCCGCCTTGTCCTTCGCGATAGGATGGCAGAGCTGCATGACCTCTCATATCAATACCTCCTCAACACGTCCCCGCCCGAGATGTTGCAGTTGAAGTCCACGAGCATGGAGGGAATTATTGCCCGAAAAGATCGTGTGCGTAAGGGCTTTTTGATACGTGTTGCTAATGAAGTGCTGGAGCGTGCCAACGGACGCAGTCGCGCCGAAAGTCACCTTTCCTTGCAAAAGGAGCTTTTCAGGAGCTACCGCCATATCAAGCACCGCAGCATCACACCCTATTGGATCAAGAATGTTTCTCTCACCGACTTCCGTAACTTGCAGGATTTTGCCATGATGACGGAAAAGCAGATGATTAATAGCAAGCGTCCGCCAGAGTTTCTTCACGCGGCGAGTCTGCTTGTAGGCATGGAAAGTTCTGCTGATTATCTTTATGAACTGCTGCCAGAGATGGATGACTTCCAACGTGCTCTCGGGCGTGGGATGACACCTACGCAAGCCTATTCGGAGATTCTCACACGAGAACTGGACATAGACACAGACTTTTTCAAGGAATATCGCCTTGATCTAGTGAACAAGCAAGCGAACAAAAGCGATTTAGACCTCCTTACCCAGCGGCATCAAGTTGTCTTTGATAACTACAGTGCGACCACGGGCTTTCCCTTAGAATCCTCTGAAGGGCTGGAGGGCAAGAGCTACTGGCGCACGCAGTTACCTGATGGCTCTCCCACCCGATGGCATGAGACGAGGGAGCAGGCTATCAACGACCTCATGCTGAGTACGGCAACGCTTTTTTACCCCTTGGGAGAGAGCAACAGAGAAAGGCAAGAAAGCCTGATTTCTGAGGAGGAATACAGACTCATCAACTACCTGCCTGATAGCAAGGAGAGTTTTTCTCCCTTTGACCAGCTGGGTATGCAGGGCTTTTTTGAGCTTTACGAGTACAACACAGGAAGTGTGGCTAGAGGCTTACCAGGTTTGCGTTTTGAGCGTTTCCATAAAAGGGTCTCACCCAATCGTTCTCTGAGAATGCTAGAGATTACACCTCTCGACCACACTCTGAAGCAGAGAACGCGCTTCCAACTGGATGAGTTTTCGGTGACAACTCCCTATGCTCTGATGCGCTCTCGTGCCCACGCTTATTGGAAGGGCGTGATTAATGATTCTCTTTTCCATCCCGAGGAGATTCATGCCCTGCTTAGCGAGAATCAATTGCTGCCAGCTTCGGATTTGGCGCAGCTCTTCCCTCAAGATGGGGTAGAAATCCCCATCAATGATTCTCTCAGCTTTTACACGAGAAATGATGATGACCATTACAGTCGCATCATGCAGAGGAAAGAGAATCTTGCGCTCACTCTAGCTGATTTGTCCACAGATTATGTGATAGCGAACATGGATGACTACGCCTTGCCTGCTTCGGTGAAGACTTGGTTGCGACTCGCACCCCTGAGTCCCACTGTGCCTGATAGCTTTATCCCACAGCACTACACGGTGGGTTATAGACGTCGCCCCCTCATGCGAAGCAATAATCGCAACACCGCAGAGCGTCTTAAACTGAGGGGCGATATATGGCAGATGATGAGACAGCGCAAGGAGAGCATAGCGGCTAGCAGCCTCATGCCCTTCATTAATGCCTCACTGGGCTTTAATAATCAGGAGTCCTATGAACGTTCTTGGAGTCACTTTTATGGTAGTCAGACCTCCACCCAAACGCAGCAAACGCGTCTTTGGAACCTCATTAACTATCCCAAGACCATGTGGCCGCGTATCCCCGCAGAGCGCCAGCAAGTGCTGTTTGATGCTATACATAAAGCTACCCAACAGGGAAAATGTCTATGAGTCCATGGACAGCTTTGGGCAGGCACTGGATACGCTGGGTGATGTCTTGATGGAATACCCAGAGCTGCATGAGGTGGCACTATCTCTGGAAAGTGAGGACAAGATTCTGCGCCTCCGTCTGGATGATCCCACGCCAGAGCAATTAACGCTTTCTGAGCCGCATTATAAGCGCATTGACTGGGAAGTCCCCCGTTCTGAGCAGCTTGGATACAGGCCAGAAGAGGTGATGGATGTGCCAGATAGCTTCCGAGAAGATGAGCGCATCATTCCCGCCCTGCGACTCTTGGGGGATTTGCGCCGCTATCATTCTCAGAGCGCGATTAGCAATGAGACAGGAATATGGTGGAGGGGAGAACGCTATGGGAAGGATGCCAACTTCCTACCCGGCATGGAGGATAATTGGACAGTGGAGCGACCGCTCAGCACCTTAGAGCGCCACATAGAGGAGATACAATCTCGCATTGCAGAGCAAGATGGGCAGCCATTGCGTATCTTGGATTATGAGTTCACGCCACTGCCAGAGAGCTTGAACTGGGAGAGCCTGCGCTTTGCTAGCCTCTTCCGCGATAAGTATTATCCCACAGACACGCTGCGCCTCATGCCCGCCAATGAGTTTTCTGACAACCCAGCGGAGCATTCTCCCTACACCATACGCTCGCGTGGCGGTATTTACTATGATAAGATGAAGGCTATACAAGATGACGAGAGTTACAGCAATCGTATTCTTGGCTTGGACTACTTCAAGGGATACACACTCAACTGGCATAATGCGGAGACCAATAGTCAACTTGCAAAGGACATGTCCCAGCGACTCACCAATAGGCTGGTGCAAGAACTCTCTGGCAAGGATGCAGAGGAGGGCGTTGCGGCGGGTTATGAAAAGAGATTGGAAGATTTGCTCATCACATTGGCAGAGGATACGGGTTTTTCCTACGACATACGCAATAAGAGTATAGAGGACATGACACCCCCTCAATTGCTCATGCTGAAGATCAACTATGACCTAGCCAAGATAGTCTATGGTTCTCAACCTGTAGAAGATTTTCGCTCGCTTTCGGATTTCCTGCGCAAGAACTTCAAAAGAGAAATGCAACGCTCACGCTTTGCCCTGGGAATATCCGATATCATCGAAAAGCAATACAGGGAGTCGGAAACCTCAAAAAGTGAGGCTGTGAGCAAGGGCATACTACCAGTACGCATCAGGTCGGGTCGTCAACCCAATGAGCGGGATGAGAATGGGAAGAAAAAGAGGAAGAAATCCACTGGCTACTGGGATATTTTTGGCTTCTAAACCCTTATTACGACTATGAATAGCCTCGCAGAAGTACTCTCGGGTCGCCTTGATAATCAGCTCTGGCGACTCAATAACCTCTACTGGATAGAAAACAAAATGGGTCATATGCAGCGTTTTCGCCTCAATGCGGCGCAGCGACGACTCTATGATAATCTGCACTCACGCAATGCGGTGCTCAAGGCACGACAGCTGGGTATATCCACCTTTACTGCCTTGCTCATGCTGGATAATTGTCTATTCACGCCCAATTATCACGCGGGCATCATTGACAAGTCCTTGCCTGATGCAGAGCAAAAGTTGGGCAAGATACGCTTTGCGTGGGAGCAGTTGGATTACCTGCCACCCGAGCCCAGCTTGGAGCAACAGGCGCTTGCGCAACTAGGCAGCATAGTGAAGTACCACACAGGTATAAAGCGCGGGGACAAGCTTTGTCCCTCATCGGACACGCGCTCTCGCCTTGCCTTTGCCAATGGTAGCGACATACGCATAGGCACGAACCTGCGCGGAGGTACGCTGCAAATGCTGCATGTGTCGGAGCTAGCCCATACCTCTGTCCATAGCCCATGGCGTGCGAAGGAAATACGCACTGGTGGCATCAACACGGTGCCCAAGAATGGTTGCATCATCCTAGAAAGCACGCATGAGGGCGGTCGCTATGGGGTGAACTATGAAATCATGGCTCAAGCCATGGAGAATAGGACCAAGGGGGAGATCAGCGAGCTGGACTTTGCCTTCTTCTTCCTCAGCTGGTTTGACCATGAGGAATATGAGCTATCGGGCAAGCCGCGCTGGGCAGATAGGCTCTCTCTCTACTTTCACAAACTGGAGCAGGAGGAGCATATCAGCCTACGAGAGGAGCAAAAGCTATGGTACAGCCGTATGGAGCAAATCATGGGCAGCTCCATGCAGCAGGAGTACCCTTCCACCTGTGATGAGGCCTTTGCCACGGGCAATGAGGGGGCTATCTACGGCAGACAGATTAGCATCCTGCGAGAGCAGGGGCGCATTGGCGCAGACTGTGCCTACCACCCAGAGCATCCCCTTTACTGCTCATGGGATTTGGGACTCAGCGACCACACGGCTCTGTGGCTCATCCAGTTGATAGGAGAGAATATCTACTGGCTGGATCATTATGCCATCAACCAGCAAGGCATAGAGCACTTTGCCGCGCAGGTGCAGCAGTGGGAAAGAGAATATGGTCCTATCACCCAACATCTGCTGCCACATGATGCCGCACACCGCGACCCCCATGGGCAGTCCTACGTGGAAAACCTCTTTGCACTGGGCATATCTCATGTGCGCATTGTTCCGCGTACACCTGATATATGGAGGGGGATTAATCATCTGCGTGGCTTGCTGCTGCACAGTTGGTTTCACCCCAAAACTCTACAGGGTCTCATCAACGCGCGTGGATTAGAAGAGCCTAGTGGTCTGCGCTGTTTGGAGATGTACCGCAGTAGCCCACCGGGGCAGAATGGGCAGATACACAACAGCCCCTTGCATGATCAGTACTCCCACTCTGCCGATGCGGCGCGTTGCTTTGCCGAGGCGCATTCCCATGGCATGGTGCATAGCAGTCATGTGCCTAGGGGCAGCAAGCAAGCCATCATGTGAGCTTAGTCTTGTATGAGGAGGAAATATGTGCTAGAGTGGTGGCATGCTTCATCGCGCATATTTCCTCCTTCCCCTCTGTCTCGCTATTCCAACTAGCGTATTAGCAAAGAATATTTCAGCCTACAAGCAGCTCATACAGGCACGCAGCAAGGCACATATTGCCTCCCTGCATGAGGCGGCTGTATCGGGCAATCTTGCTGTTACTAAAGCAGCACTTGCTCAGGGAGACTCCCCCAATCAGCGTGATGAATACGGCTACACCCCAGTCCATCTCGCCGCACAGAGTGGTCAGGCAGATGTGCTGCGCTTGCTCATCAAGGCAGGTGGCGATGTGATGCAGCCCGATGCTGCTGGTCGCGTTGCTTCCCAGTTGACCAGCAATAAGGACTGCAAAGCCCTCTGCAAGCAATTTGAAGAAAAGCGTCGTGCAGAACTCGCCTGCTACCAAGCCATACAAAAGAACGACATTGCAGCCCTGCGTCAGTACCTAAAACAAGGCGGCTCGGCTAATGCTATGGATGCCTCTGGTCAGCACAGCCTCCTGCACGCGGCTATCAGCCAGCGCAAGGCAGAAGCAGCCCTCATCTTGCTTTCCGCAGGTGCAAAGGCAGAAGCCCCCGCTGCACATGGCAAGAACCTTCTCATGCTAGCAGCTGGTATGGGTGACGCGCAAGTCATCAAGGCTCTGCTGCAAAAGGGCGCGAAGCCCATGCACCAGTCAGGCAATGGCGCAACTGCCCTACATGATGCCATCTGGGAGAACAAGGTGGACGCGGTCAATGCCCTGCTACCAGCCTACAAGAATATCAACTTCAGCCCCTCGGGCAGGCAGAATGGCTTCCCTATTGAAATGGCTATTTCCCGCCGTCGTGAGGCCATTGTTGCCGCCTTTGTGAAGGCAGGTTTCCGCGCAGACAAGGCACCCGTTGCCCAGGCGCCACTCCTCCTCTTGGCGCTAGAAGTCAACAGTCTTCCTATTTTCCAAGCCCTGCTCGAAGCAGGTGCTAACCCCGATGCTAAAAATGCCAAGGGACAATCCGCACGCAGCCTAGCCAAAGGCGCATTCTTGCAAGCACTTAACAAGTAATATCACCCATGAAATCCCTTTTTCTCAGCAGCCTCCTAGCCCTCGCACCTGTACTCTACACGCAGAATGCGATCGCAGCTGCCAGCAGCCAGCAGTCCGAAGCACGCAGCATCATCGCCAAAGCCTACCTCCCCATAGAGGAAATACGCAAGCGTTACAAGGTGAACAACTATTCTGCCTTTGAAAACCCAACTGGCATCTACTTCCGCGCAGGTGATGAAGTACGTATCACCCTAAGCGATGAAGCAAAGGGGCAGATGATTCGCCTCATTGTCCATGACTTTGGTGAGTCGGGTCATCACGCTGTTTACCCCCTAAAGGCTGGGGAAAATGTCCTGCGCATCCAGCAAGCAGGTCTTGGCTACATCAACTACCTCCACCCACAGGGCACAGCTCCTGATGTGAAAGTGGACATCAAGGGCGGTGTCGTCAATGGTGTTTTCACCCGCCAGCACAGTGCTGCGGAGTGGAAGGAAATGCTAGCCAATGCAAAAAGTCCCATGATAGACATGCTGGGAGAACGTGTGCAGCTGGTCTACCATGTTGACCAACTGCGTAAGCAATGCCCCGAAAAGGGGGCGGAATTGTTGGCTACTTACGACGAAATCATCAAAATTCAGCAAGACCTCATGGGCTGGGGTAGCCTTATTCCTCAACCCAAGAATCACATTCTGGGACGCAATATATGGAGGGGCTTCATGCATGCCGATGGCATGGGGGCTGCCTTTCATCACAATACCATGAACGAGGTAGGTAATGCAGAGCGTCTGCCCAAGTCTTCTTGGGGTGTTGCGCATGAGTTTGGTCACGTCAATCAGGTGCGACCTGGTATGCTCTGGGTGGGCA
>CAZRZE010000032.1:0-15403 GCA_964604535.1 uncultured Akkermansia sp. | reverse complement strand
ATATTGATGCTAACACGACGCTCAATATACTTGATGTTGCGACAATCGGTACTAATTTGAGAGGTGAGGGTATTATTAACTCCACTGCAACTGAAAGCCTTGTCTGTGCTGATCTGACGCAATTTAACGGTACCTTGTATACGGTAGCCAATGAGTTGCATCTGCAAAGCAACACTGCAGCAGGTATAGTACTTGCGTCTAATACGACTGCCCAAATCCAAGCAGGCAGCAGCTACAGCGGGGCTATCAGTGGTCAAGGTGTACTCAATGTAAACGGTGACGGCACCACACGCATCAGCAATCTTAGCAACTTCCAAGGGGCAATTAATGTCAACTCTGGAGTTATAGCGCTGGGCGGTGTGAGTCATCAAATAGCCGCGCTTAACTTCACAGACGACATGAGGATTGATGTGCTGGACAATGCTCAGCTGCACTCCCTTGCAGCAGGTACACGTTTTGCGACAGACTACACCATTAACTTGGGTGCAAATAGCGAGCTACGCGAAGCTGGTATACATCTCAAACCAGTAGATGGAGAGCTCACAATAACAGGATCTGGTCTCTACGAAGTGGGAGGTCTGACCCTCAGTTCGGAAAATAAGCAAGTTGATGTGCATATTATGGGTGATGCTACCCTCTATATATCAGGAACAAACGATCAACAAACAGGTGGAGGAGGAGGTTCTTTCCAGATTTCCACATGGCCACATCGTAATACCATTAACATTGAAGGTGCTCTTATCTCTGAGGCAGGTATCTCCAGCCGTGATGGTAATGCTGATATCAATATTATGAATGGTGGTTTGCTGGAGTTGAAGAAAGGTCCTATCTTTAACTACAACTTGAGCAAGGTATCAACCATACAAGTGCAGGACGGTGGCACATTGCTCTTGGGCAACCAATCCAACACCACGGACTATGGTTCACGGAGCAGAGCTGGCAGACTTGAAGTCCATATGCACTCTGGCTCAACTCTGGGGGCATCTGGTACAGATGATCTGACCATCTACCATACACTCATCACAGAGGACAATGCCGACGTGAGCTTTGTGACAAAGACTGACCAAGACATCAATGTTGTCAGTGCTCTGGGTAGCATGCACGCCCACGCTGTGGGTGATGGTTCACTCACCGTTCAGAATACTGGGGCTGCTCGCAACTTTAGCGTTTCTGCCAAGGCACTCAATTTCACTCAGCAGAATGTGCAACTCGACTCCCTCCAAGTCCAAGGCGCAAACAGCAAGGTGAACTTTGCGGCTAATACAGAAAGCGTGCAAATTGGTAGTACCACGATAGCAAACAATGGCGGTCTGAGCATAGAGCGCAATGGTGCCCAGCAAGGCAGCATGGTGCAAAATGAGTTCAGGAACGTGAGCATTAAAAATGCCGCCCTTGTCGGTACACAAAATGTGTCACTCGCCAATGTCTCGCTCACCAATACACGCATTGCGCAGTCGCAGTTCCAAGTGAACGATGGGCAAAGCCTCGTTTCCAACAGCGTTATGGAAGAGGATGCAAGATTCATCTTGCAAGCTGATGGACAATTGAGGGTGGAAAATACGCAAATTACGCATTATGATAGCAATACCTTCACCTTGGTGAATGGAGTCGATGCTAATCTAAAAGATAAGATCACATTGAGCAACACAAGCGTGTCGCTGGATTCCTCTCTCCAAAGATTTGAATCCGGTACTGCTCTCTTTGATATGTTCACTGTAAAGGGCTTCAATTCGCTTGCTAGTGAGGTTACTATCGATAATTTCCTCTACATCAATGTAGAGGGTATTGATTTTGCTAATCTCTATTCGGATAATCCCTATTACCTGTACGTTAATTTTGAAAATCAATATTTTGCGAAAGATGATGCCATCATTGATCAACTTATATTGAAATCAGGTGATTATCAAATTGCCCTTGGAGATGCGCATCACTTAGGTGGTAGCTTCACCTTCAATTCGACAATGTACAACAGTGTGCAGTCTGTAGCCTTCTCGTCACCAAGTGCGGCATCACAATTCGCACTTGTGCCAGAGCCTAGCACGGCAACCTTGTCATTGTTAGCTCTCAGCGGACTTCTACTGCGCCGCAGACGCAAGCAAGCTTAATGTAAGCTAGTTTAGCAATAAAACAGCAGGGAGTACCTAGTGGTGCTCCCTGCTTTATCTGTTGCTGGACAGGTGGATTACTTCAAGTCAGCCAAGCGTTTTTTCCACGCTTCGGCTTCTTGGCGTGATTCACTGCTGCCTTGCTTTTCGAGCTCCTTGATATAAAGCTCTACTGCGGGCTTGTAATCACGGCCTGCGGAGAGTTTTAGCAGCTTCAAGTACTGCGCGTGGCTGCGCTCCACTCCAAGTCCTTCTTGGTGCAGTAGAGCGCAAATATAAAGAGCCTTGGCATCGCCTCCCTGTGCGGAGACGCCATACCAGTAGGCGGCCTTCTCTTCGTCTTTCTCGAGATTGTACTTGCCCGTCATGTAGATGTTGGCTAGCGCGTTGCTGGCCTGTGTCAGTCCAGAGCGTGCGGCTCTTTCCAACCAAGCGACTCCTGCCTTGTAGTTTTTCTCCTGCTCTAGCTCAATGCGGGCAAGGGTAAACTGCGCCTTGTGGTAGCCACCCTCTGCGGCTTGTTTGAGGTAGGCAATACCTTCTTCGGCCTTGCCCTCCATCTTTTTGTATTCCTGAGAGAGGGCAAACTGCGCCTCGCTCACACCAGCCTTTGCGGCTATTTCCCAATGCTTGAGGGCGGCGGTGACGTCTTTTGTAATACCTGCGCCGTGGTAGTGCATCTCTGCCATAAAGCAGTGAGCTGCCTTGTTACCTTGCTCTGCCGCACGAGCGAACCATTCATAGGCCTTTTGGCGGTTTTTTTCTATACCCTTGCCGCCTTCCATATAGATGCCCGCAAGGTCAATCTGCGCCTGCTGGTAGCCCTCTGCTGCTGCTTCTTGGAGTAGCACCATCGCACCCTTAAAATCTGATGCCATGTTATCAATGTTGGGTTTGAGCAGAGCCTTCATCTTCTCATACTTTTCCTTGGCGGAGAGTGTTTCTTCGCCTTCTTGCTGGCAAGAGCTAAGTAAGGCGATGCTGATGAGGGCGGGTAGGATATACTTCATGGGTTCATCCTAGTGCAAAATGAGCTACTTTTCAAGCTTTCTTCGTGTACGTTGTAATTCTCGCTTGAAATACGAGAAAAACCTGCTAGTATAAGGCGTATATGACAAACTACCTTACTTCTTTTGAGTTTCCTCATCAGATAGCCAGTTATGAATGCGGCGTAGATGGCTTGCTTCGCCCAGAGGCAGTGCTGCAATACTGCCAAGAGGCAGCAGAGCGACACGCTAATTCGCTCAACTTCGGCCATGACTGGGGGAAGGAAAAGGGGCTTCTCTGGATGCTGGTGAGCGCAGATGTGCGCATAGAGCGCCTGCCCTGCTGGAAGGAAAAGGTCATTATCCGCACCGCGACAGGCGCGAAATCAGCCTTACAAGCTCGCCGCGTTGTCACCCTCAGCAGTGAAGAGGGGGGGCTGCTACTGTCCGCTGATTTGGAGTGGTTGCTCATTGATGCGCGCCGCCGCCGCCCCTGCCCACTCAAGAAGGCAGAATTGAACCTAGCCGACATGCCTGCGGAGCATGAGGAGCTGCCCGCCATAGAGTGGGAAGAAGAGGGCGAAGTGATGCACTACACCGTGCAGCATCGCGATTTGGATTTCTACCAGCATGTCAACAATGCCTCCTACCTCATCTGGGCCATGGAGCAGCAGTTAGACAGGCTAGAGCAGGGCTTGCGCCATATCCATATTAGCTATAAAAAAGAAAGCCATAGGGGCGAGTCTCTGAATATAACACGCTATACCTCGCAGAGTCCAACTGGCTGGACGCGACAGCTGGTAAGCGATGCTGACGGGCAGCTGCGAGTGGAGATTCTCCTGCGCTGGGGAACAGCCTGAGAGCTTTTTTCTGCAGCATGAGTGAATTTACTTGACTATTTGGGTAAAATATAGTTTGATACTGGCCGCACGAATCTGAATATAGAACAATGTTCGTCTCACAGCTTAAATCAAAAATCCACCGCGCCATGGTAACACGTGGCGATACGTCGTACGAAGGCAGCATTGAAATCCCTAAGGATCTACTTGATGCAGCAGGCATTTGGCCTAATGAAAAGGTGCTTGTCGCCTCCATTACTTCTGGTAATCGCTTGGAAACCTACGTCCTTGTTGGCCCTCCCAACACGGGGCAAATCATCATCAATGGCGGTGCTGCCCACCTGATCAAGGCTGGTGAACGCGTAGTTATTATGAGCTTTGGACTTTCGGACAAAGCTATAGAGCCTAAGCGTGTCATCTGTAACGAATTCAACGAAATCATCTCTTAACATCCCATCCTCTTATCATGCTTGACTTTTTTATCACGCTTTGTTTTGCTCTTTTGCTCATAGTGAGCATACTCCTCCTCCTTGTCATCCTCATGCAGCGTCCAAAGCAAGAGGGTCTTGGTGCTTCTTTCGGTTCTCAGATGACTGACCAAGCATTTGGTGCTCAGACATCCAATGTTCTCAAGAAAGGTACGGTATTCTTTGGTATCATCTTCGGTGTGCTCTGCTTCACGCTGACCATCCTGATGACAAAGCGCTTTGAGTCCGAAAAATCCGATCTTGGTAACAAGGAAGTCGAGGCAGCTCCTGCCACTCTTCCTGTTGTTCCCGTACCTGTTCCTGTTTCTACAGAGTTGGAGCCTGTTTCACTCGATTCAGTAACACTCCCTGCAACAGAGACAACAGATATTCTGACTATTGAAGATCCTGCGCCAGTAGTGCCTGCAACGCCAGTAGCACCAGTAGTGCCTGCGCCAGTTGCTCCAGTTGTACCTGCCCCTGCGCAATAAGAGACTTTTTTTCACATCACATATGAAAAACCGTGAAGCGATAGGTTCGCTTCACGGTTTTTTTGTGATAGGCTCTCGCTTGCGCTTTGCGTCAGCGACGCCAGAGATGGGGGGTCGTGACTTAGTGCGTACGCTATACAAAAATAACCGCGAATCGCACTGTGCGCTTCGCGGTTGGTTAAGTGATTGTATTGTCGCTCTACTTGCTGGTTGTTGGCAGCTCTGGCTGCTGCTCTTGGGTGAGCTGCTTGTAGATCTCTATGACCTTTTGCGATGCCTCATTTTCTGAAAGACCTTCGCTTATCAGTGTCTTGCGGTAATCAAGTATGTACTCGACTAGTTCATCGTGTCGTTGGGCGGAGTTGCTTAGCTCTGGCGCGATGAATTCTGTAAAGGAGGTGATAGAGGGTGTGACGTACTCCACCCACGCCCAGTGACCCTGTTCTACGAGGTAGCCGCCAAAGTAGATACAGGCCTTTGCCAGATAGACTAGCTGGAAGAAGACTGCTACAATAGCAACCAACATGCTTACCAGCGAGCTTATCCATGCAAAGCGTACCTTGGAGATGACTCCAAAAAACAAGACGAGCAATCCCATGAGCAGACAGAGCAAGATGGCCAGTATCCCCGCATAGGGGATGAAGCTACATACTGCCAGTAGAATGACAAAGAATGAGGCAAAAAATGCTATCAGCTGCATGGGATGTTTTGTCTAGGGTGAGGGGTGACTCTTTTTTTAGTAGAGGTCTATCATATCGCGGAGGATATGAAGGGTCTCGCGCAGTTCGGAATCGAGGTCAGAGGGATAGTCAGGGCTCTTGGAGAGCTTTTCTTCCTGCGTTTCCTCGCGCTCGATGTATTCATTATCATCGCCAATGATGTCGAGTTCAAGCTTCTCTTCCTTCACGTTCTCCAGGGTGAGACGGTAGATGGTGAGGTTCTGCTTGTCCTCTTCTGCCATCTTGGCGTAACGCACGAGGCGCTCTGCATCGGCTGCCTTTTTGTCTGCCAGAAGTTTTGCATTCTCGGCTTCACGTGCGGCCTTGTTGAGGGTGGTTTTGTTTTTGAGGGTGCGCTCGCGGAAGCGTGTGATGGTCTCGCGCATGTACTGCATGTCCTGATCCTTGGCGACGCGTGTAGCACTGCGTTGCTTGAGTAAGGGGATGATTTTGTCCAGCTGTTCATTACGTACGTAGCCTGGAGCCTTGGGGATTTCGTCATAGGGCATGGCGTAGTCTTGCTCGCCTTCTCCTATTTCAAATCCTGCGGTGACAACTGGAAGTACGATGTCGCTGGGTACGCCCTTGAGCTGGGTGGATGCACCTCCAACGCGGTAGTACTTTTGCATGGTCATTTTGAGCATGCCGCTGTTCTGACGTGGGCTGAATACGGAAAGGTAACCGCCAATGTCATAGGTGCGCTGGACTGTGCCCTTGCCAAAGGTGGATTCATCACCGACGATGACGGCGCGGCCGTAGTCAGCCATAGCACCTGCGAGAATTTCGGAGGCAGAGGCGCTCATTTGTTGGTGAGGATGATGAGTTTTCCATTGAAGAGCGGGCGACCGCTCACGGAGTGGCGTTCGATGTTACCGCGGGAGTCTTTGACTTGCACGACGGGACCTGCTCCTGTAAAGAAGCCTGCAATCTTGCGCACTTCTTCCAAAGAACCACCACCGTTGGAACGGAGGTCAAAGATGATGCCTTCTACACCTTCTTTAATCATGCGATTGAGTAGCATCTTCACGTCAGTGGCGCAGTTGCTTTTGCCTTCTTGTATATCAAGGTAGAAGGAGGGAAGGGTAATGATGCCAAGGCGGTAGCTGCGCTCATTGCCTTCCATGTCGATGGCCTTGTCGAAGATGATTTTGCCGTTAGCGAGCTCATCTGCAATGGGGATTTTGGCGCGGGTGAGAACGACGATTTTTTCTTCGCCCGTTCCTTCACGGTGTATGCGCAGACGGACTTCCTGTCCTTCTTTGCCGCGAATATGTTCAATGACCTTGTCGAGGCTCATGAATAGGATGTCAGTCCACTCACCGTTATTCTTGGCATCAACTGCGACGATGCGGTCGCCTAGCTCTATGAGACCAGTCTTTTCAACAGGTCCGCCCTTGATGATACCGGTGATTTTTGTGCTGCCGTCGTCATCGGATTGCAGCTGTGCGCCAATGCCGATGAGCTCTGCTTTCATCATATCAAAGAAGCGTTGCTGCTGGCGTGCACCCATGTAGCTGCTATGTGGATCGTAAACGGTGGAGATGGAGTTGAGGAGGACGGAGACCATGTCTTGGAGGTCTGTCTCTACGATGGCTGTGCGCAGACGCTTCAAGCGAGCGAGGATTTTTTCATGCGCGGTGAGGGGGCTGGAGTCTTTGTAGACTTCGCCTCTTTCTTTGGCGAGTTTTTCTAGGTTTTCGCGACGTAGTACTTCAGAGAGCAGCATGTCGGTGATTTGGTCATCCCAAACGCGTTCTAGTGCAGCTGCGTTTTTCTCCCAAGGGAGATCCTTGCGGGTGCGAGGGATGCTTCGCTGGGTGTTAAAGTCGGGCATGCTGCCATTCATGGCCTTGACGCGGTTTTCTGCGTAATTGATGTAGTGCAGCGCGCGTTCATTGAAGATGCTGTGGATTTCCTCTGCGAGGTCTTGTGTTTCTTCATTGATGAGGAAGTCGCCAAACTGGGAGGCGTACTTCTTTTGCAGCATGTCAACATCCTCCTGTGTCAGGTAGAGGCGAGCAGGGTCTAGGCTGTTGAGGTAGTTTTCAAAAAACTTTTGGTACATCTGCTGGCTGAATGGCTGACGGGAGTAGTGGCCATTTTGGAGCAACATGTAGAACTGTTTGCCTATCTTGTCGTAATCAGGCTTGGGTTCGCTAGCAGATATGGAGCTGCAGGAGATAGCGCTAAGTGCTGTTAGCGCAATGCCCGAGAAGCGACGAAGAACGGGATGGATGGATGAGGTCATGACTGTTGATGATAAAATCTGTACCCTGCTCGGTAGCAGGATTTTTTACTATTCTACTCTTTTTTTTTATCTTGTCTACTATAAATAGCGCATACTGACAGCGATGAGTTAAAAAAAGCAATTCATAAGAAGCTGCTTTTGCTTGCTCCTAGCGTGAGGAGTCGCTATACTCTCCGCTATGGAGACCCAATTCATTGTATCATTAGAGGATTTTCCGCCCGAGGGCAAGCAGCTGGTAGGAGAGCTAGATAGCTCTATTTTTGCCATAGAGGAGCAGGAGCTTAGCTGTATCACACCACTCTATTACGATTTGAGTATTCAGGTCTTTGACAAGGAGCTAGTCGTCCGAGGCAGCCTCGAAGCCACCTTTCGTTTTTGCTGCGCGCGTTGCGCGGAGTACTTTGAGTATAGCATCATTTGCGATCAGTTTGCAATCTCTGAGGACATCTCGGAAAAACTGAGTATCAATCTAACAGAGCAGCTGCGCGAAGAGATTCTTCTCCTGATTCCTCACTATCCCAAGTGCGAGTTACAGGGCGAAGAATGCGAAATAAAATATAAAAATGACAAAAATGATGATTTAAGTCTGGACAAGGGTGGTGATTCTGTAGTAAACTCTCCCACCGCCAGTCAAAACAATGTCTGGGATGCCTTGGATGGTCTGCAAAGTCAGGACTAGAGGATTCACCTTTAGCAAGCTGATGAAGCACCAAATAATGCGACTCAGAACTTGGCGAGCAATATCAACCACTTCATAAATAAAAACTCTTTAACCAAATAAAATTATGGCAGCCCCAAAACGCAGAACATCGAAGATGAAGCAACGCTCACGTCTGGCCTCCTACGCTTGGAAAGCTCCCAAGCTCGGCAAATGCCCCAAGAGCGGCGCAGCAGTTCTTGGTCACACAGCATGTGCAGCAACAGGTATCTACACAAACCACAAGGGTGTAGAAATCGTTGTGAAACTTGTAGACTAAAGCTTTTTTACGATTATTCGTCGCAGGCTTCTTGTTATATAACAAGAAGCCTGACTTGCGTTTTTATTTTGTCGCGCATCGTACTTAGTATAGGGCAGGGCGGTCTTTTAGTGCTTTTTGCGCTCAATCTTCTTTTTGCCTCGCCATGGCTCATTTTATGTGTATACTGATGACATCTCATCAGATTTTAGATATGAAAAGAACCTTAGTCAAAGATTTGCTTAAAAGTAGTTCCGAATGCGATCATGTCCTCCTCGAAGGCTGGGTACGCACGCGTCGTGATTCCAAGAATTTTGCCTTCCTTGAGGTGAATGATGGCTCCTGCCTAGCCTCCTTTCAGGTGATTGCCGATGCCGGTATTGCAGGTTATGATTCTATTAAGGAGATGACTACGGGATCATCCATACGTGTCCATGGTCGTCTGGTTGCTAGCCCCGGAAAACAGGCATGGGAGATGCAGGCGACATCTATAGAGCTACTGGGCTCTGCACCCGATAGCTACCCCTTGCAGAAAAAGGGACACACGCCAGAGTTCCTGCGCTCCATCTCTCACCTGCGCCCACGTACCAACCTCTTTAGCGCGATTTTCCGCGTACGTTCTCGCATGGCGGCAGCTGTTCACCGCTTCTTCTTGGAAAACGACTTTGTCTGGGTACACACGCCCATTATCACCGCTTCGGACTGCGAAGGGGCAGGGGAGATGTTCCACGTCACCACGCTTGACCCATTGGATAAGAGCGGTAAGAACAATTACGAGAAGGATTTCTTTGGCAAGATGACCTCGCTGACTGTCTCTGGTCAGTTGGAGGGAGAATGCTTTGCCTGTGCGCTGGGTAATATCTATACCTTTGGTCCAACTTTCCGCGCAGAAAACAGTAACACCACGCGTCACGCTGCGGAGTTCTGGATGATTGAGCCCGAGATGGCCTTCTGTGATTTGGAGGGTGATATGGACGTGGCTGAGGCCTTTGTGAAGTATCTGGTCAAGGCTATGCTAGCCGATGAGGACGGAGACCTTGACTTCTTCTGCAAGTTCATCGACAAGGGGCTGCGCGAGCGTCTGGAGCACGTAGCCGCTGCTCCCTTTGTGCGCTGTTCTTACACCGACGCGATAGAGATTATGCAGAACTCTGGTCATAACTTTGAGTTCGCGCCCCAGTGGGGTATTGACCTCCAGACGGAGCATGAGCGATTCTTGACCGAAAAGCACTTCAAGTGCCCTGTCATTGTTTACAACTATCCCAAGGAGATTAAGCCCTTCTACATGCGCCGCAATGATGACGACAAAACGGTGACCGCCATGGATGTTCTCGTCCCCGGTGTGGGAGAGCTCATCGGTGGCAGCCAACGTGAAGAGCGTCTCGATGTGCTGGAGCAAAATATGCTTGCCGCTGGTATGGAGCTAGAAGCCTACAGGTGGTACTGCGATTTGCGCCGCTACGGCAGCGTGCCCCACGCGGGCTTTGGCTTGGGCTTTGAGCGTTTGCTCATGTTTGTCACAGGTGTTCAGAATATCCGTGACGTGATTCCCTTTGCCCGCACACCTAAGAACTGCGCACCTTGATGTAATCTGTCTTCTATCGCGCCCTGCTAGAAAAAGCTTGCCAAGAGCGCGAGACTAGGCTACTCTTCACCCATGTTCGTCGACAATATTCGTATATTCGCCCAAGCGGGCAAGGGTGGTAATGGGCTAGCTAGCTTTCGCCGTGAAAAATTCATCCCCAGAGGTGGTCCCGATGGTGGTGATGGCGGTGATGGTGGCAGCATCATCCTAGAGGTTGCAGGTGGTTCGAATGATTTGCGACGCTATTTTTATGATCCTAAGCTTATTGCAAAGGATGGTCGCGCTGGTATGCACAACCGTAAGCACGGTAGATCCGGCAAGACTGTTGTTGCTCAAGTCCCACCAGGTACTATTGTTTACCGCAGTAATGCTGCCACCATGCAGGAAGCCACTTGGCTGGAGCGCGAAGGTGACGGCATAGAGCTGGAACAGATTGCCGACCTCACAGAGGACGGAGAACGCTTTGTCCTCTGCCAAGGTGGCAAGGGTGGACGCGGTAACTGGCACTTCCGTACTTCAACTAACCGCACGCCTGTGGAGTTTGAATACGGTACGGAGGCGGAGACAGGCGTCTTTTTCTTTGAGCTGCGCCGCATTGCTGATGCTGGCTTTGTGGGCTACCCCAATGCGGGGAAGAGCACGCTGCTCGGTGCGATTTCTGCGGCAAAGCCCAAGGTGGCTAGCTATCCTTTCACCACCTTGCAGCCCATTGTGGGCATGGTGGAGTTCCCCGACTTTTCACGCTGTGTTGTGGCTGATATCCCTGGTATTATTGAGGGTGCATCAGAGAATAGAGGTCTAGGACATGAGTTCTTGCGCCATATCATGCGCTGTCAGGTGCTGATTTTTGTGGTGGATATGTCTGGCTTGGAGCATGATCCTGTGGAGGCTATTGCTACGCTGAGAAAGGAGGTAAAACTCTATTCCGATGAGCTGGCAGCACGTCGCTGGGTTATTGTCGCCAACAAGATGGATGACCCCTCGGCAGAAGAAAATCTCGCCATCCTACAACAACGTTATGAGAAGGTGGAGGTCATCCCCATCTCCGCAGCAGAGCAAACAGGCATAGAGCATTTCAAATCCCGCTTGCAATCCATCCTAGATCAGGAAAAAGCTCATAATATACGCATTGCTGCAGAGCGTGCAGAGCAGGAAGTAGAGGAGGAGGTAGAAGCCCCTGAGCCAGAGCGTCGTCAACGTCCTAAGCACAGAAGAGGTGAGATATCACCGCCAAAATCTGCGACCTAATATTTTGATAGATAATGGATTTTTATTCAACCGCCTTGTGATGGGACTTTTCTCCTTGCTGGGCGGTTTTCTATTTGTTATGCTATAGGGCAAGTATCACTTTTGTCTACATGAAATCCCTTCTTTTGCTCACAGCCGCATCGCTGTTCTCTTTATCCACGCTCGCACAGGAAAAAGGAGAATGGCTTAATCCCGAGGTCAATCAAATCAACCGAGCACCCATGCGCAGCAATTACTTTGCCTACCCCAGTCAAGCGGGGGCAAAGGATGCCCAAAAAGAGGCGTCGAGCAACTTTATGAGCTTGAATGGCTCTTGGAAGTTCAATTGGGTTGAAAATGCCGATGACCGTCCCAAGGGTTTTTATGCAGCGGATTACGACGTCAAGCATTGGGATGACATCCCTGTCCCCGCCATGTGGGAGCTTCACGGCTACGGTGACCCCATCTATGTGAATATTGGCTATGCGTGGCGAGGTAAATTCCAAAACAATCCCCCTAATGTCCCTACAAAGGAAAATCATGTCGGTTCTTATCGCAAAGAAATCGTTATTCCCGATGACTGGGATGGCAAGGATGTGTTTGCTCACTTTGGTTCTGTGACTTCCAATATGTACCTCTGGGTTAATGGACAATTTGTCGGCTACAGTGAGGATAGCAAGCTGGAAGCAGAGTTTGACATCACGCCCTACCTCAAGAAGGGAAAGAATGTTATTGCCTTCCAAGTTTTCCGCTGGTGTGATGGCACTTACCTAGAAGATCAGGACTTCTCCCGCTATTCAGGCGTGGGGCGCGATTGCTACCTTTATGCCCGACCCAAAACACGCGTAGAGGATATACGCTTTACCCCCGATCTTTCTCCTGACTATGTGGATGGTGTGCTTAACATAGAGTTTAATGTCAAGGGGGCGGCGGATGTAGAGATGATTCTCACAGATGACAAGGGGCGTGTTGTTGCCGAAAAGAAAATCAGCGCAGCTGGTGATGTGTTAACAGAAATGCAGGTGAAAAAACCCCTCAAGTGGTCAGCTGAAGAGCCTCATCTTTACACCCTCACCACGACCTTGCGAAAGGAGGGCAAGGTGCTGGAGGTCATCCCGCAGCGTGTGGGCTTCCGCAAAATTGAGCTCAAAGACGCTCAGGTCCTTGTCAACGGCAAGCCTGTGCTCTTCAAGGGCGCAAATCGCCATGAGCTAGACCCTGATGGGGGCTATGTTCTTTCTCGCGAGCGCATGGAACAGGATGTGAAGCGTATGAAGGAGCTCAACATCAATGCGGTGCGTACCTGTCACTATCCTGATGATAATTACTGGTATGAGCTTTGTGATAAGTATGGTCTCTATGTCGTCGCTGAGGCGAATGTGGAATCCCACGGCATGGGCTACGGAGACACGACACTTGCAAAGGTGCCTGCCTACGCCAAGGCTCATTTGGAGCGCAACATGCGCAATGTTCAGCGTAGCTTCAACCATCCCTCTATTATTTTCTGGTCACTGGGCAATGAGGGAGGCTTTGGGCAGAACTTCATTGATTGCTATGATTGGGTGAAGAGAGAAGACCCCTCCCGCCCTGTCCAGTATGAGCGCGCGGGCTTGCATGAAAAGACAGACATATTCTGTCCCATGTATTATTCCCCCTCCGCGAGCATCAATTATGTGAAGAACAAGCCCAATAGACCTCTCATCCAATGCGAGTACGCCCACGCCATGGGTAACTCTCAGGGTGGTTTCAAGGAGTACTGGGAGGCTATCCGCCAGTATCCAGCCTATCAGGGTGGTTTTATCTGGGACTTTGTTGACCAATCACTGCGCGTGACCACAGAGGAGGGCGTGGATATCTACGCCTACGGCGGTGACTTTAATGACCACGATGCCTCGGACAACAACTTCCAAAATAATGGAATCATCAGCCCAGATAGGGAATACAATCCCCACGCCTACGAGGTGGCCTACTACCACCAATCCATTTGGACAAAGCTGCTCAACTCAAGCGATGGTGAGGTAGAAATTTATAACGAGAATTTCTTCATCGACCTCTCTCGCTATGAGCTGCACTGGGAAATACTGGCGGCAGGTGAGGCTATCAAGAGCGGCACAGTGAGCAATCTCATGGTAGGACCTCTTGAAAAGAAGAGCCTGAAGCTGGGCTACAATCTCAGCGACGCGCCCCATAACACGGAGCTCCTCCTCAATGTGGAATACAGACTCAAGGATAGAGACGGCATACTTCCCGCTGGTACAAAGGTCGCTTATCAGCAACTGCCCATCAAGGCGCATGACTTTGCTGCACTGAGCCTCCAGAATCAAAAGCTGATGAATCAAGCTGTCGTAGAACCGCAGTTTTCTCGCTGTGAGACTGGACTCATCGTGGAGGGAGAGGATTTTTCGCTGCGCTTTGATAAAGATGGATTCATCGCTCGCTATGAGTTGGATGGAGAATCCCTCATCGAGGAAGATAGCACACTGCGCCCTAACTTCTGGCGCGCCCCAACCGACAACGACATGGGGGCAGGGCTACAGAATAAATACGCCGTGTGGAAGAACCCCAGCCTAGAGCTCAAATCCCTCACCCATGCCAAGGAAAATGGACTTGCACGCGTGCATGCTACCTACTACATGCCCGAGGTAAAAGCGACACTGAGCATGCACTACCTCATCAACAACGAGGGGGCTATCCTGCTCACCCAAAAAATGACTGTGGACAAGGACGCGAAGGCCTCCAACCTCTTCCGCTTTGGCATGCAGATGCAGATGCCTCTTGCCTACAGCACGGTAGAGTACTATGGGCGCGGACCTGTAGAGAGCTACAGCGATCGCAAGGATTCCCAGCTCATCGGTCACTACAGGCAGAGTGTAGAAGAGCAGTTCTACCCCTACATCCGCCCACAGGAAACAGGCAACAAGAGCGACCTGCGCTGGTGGCGTGTGTTGAACAAGGCGGGACGCGGCTTGGAGTTCTGCAGTGACGAGGCATTTTCTGCTTCTGCCCTCAACTACAGCATAGAATCACTGGATGACGGCAAGCAAAAAGACCAGCGCCACTCACAGGAAGTGGAGCAAGTACCCTACACCAATATCTGCATCGACAAGGTGCAAATGGGCTTGGGCTGCATAGACAGCTGGGGCGCAATACCGCTAGGGAAGTACCATATCCCCTTTGAGAACAGAGAGTTCAAGTTGCTCATCAAGCCAGTGAGTAATAAGTTTAGGAAATAAAAAAAGGGGGGGCTTAGAAAACTAAGCCCCCCCTTTTTTTGTGATTGAGTTGTTTTGTGTTAGTGTGACAGCAGTGCCTTTCGCAGGCAGAGGGCGTGGTGCATCTCTGCCACGTCATGGACGCGATGTATATCTGCGCCACGCTCTGCTGCCATGAGGCTCATGCTCACTGTGGCCAGCGCAGAGCGTCCTAGGCTAATATCCTTGAGCAGGGTTGATAGCATGCGCTTGCGCGAGAGTGCCATGAGGATGGGCATCTCCTCACTGGGGCGAAGTTTTTCTAAATTGGCGATGAGGTCGAGGTTGTGCTCCAAGGTCTTGCCAAATCCTATACCCGGATCGATGCAGATGGAGCTGCGCTTGATGCCTGCGCTTTCTGCTAGCTTCACACGCTGGACAAAGAAGTCATGCACCTCTCCCACGACATTTTCATAATGGGGGTTCTGCTGCATGGTTTCTGGTTGACCCTGCATGTGCATCATGATGACACCACAACCATATTGGGCGCAGAGTAGGCGCATGCGCTCATCTGCTAGCCCTGTGATGT
>CAZRZE010000031.1:0-15663 GCA_964604535.1 uncultured Akkermansia sp. | reverse complement strand
CTATATTGCGATCAATAAGCCACTGGGCTACACCTGTAGTCATGATGAGGCTGGAGACATCGTCGATGACCTCCTCCCTGCCCAATGGTTGCGCCGCAAGGGAGGCGTGCAAACAGTTGGGAGACTAGACAAGCAGACAAGCGGTTTGCTGTTGCTGAGCGATGATGGGCAATTCATCCACGCCCTCACCAGCCCCAAGAAGCATGTTCCAAAGCGTTACCGCTTCACCACAGAGCAGCCTGTACCCACAGACGCTGTAGAGCTCTTTGCTGCAGGCACTCTTCTCTTGGATGGAGATAGGCATCCCTGCCTGCCTGCGCAGTTGAGCATCTCTTCGGAGGATGCCTGCTCTGGCACTCTTATCCTGCATGAGGGACGCTATCATCAGGTGAGACGCATGCTGGCTGCTGTGGGCGCACCTGTGTTGACCCTGCACCGAGAGGCTATAGGTACGCTGGAGCTGGACTCATTGGGACTGGCAGATGGGGAATGGGTGGAGATTGACCCTGCTATGTTCTTGTCATGAGCGCGCGCGAGGAGCCTATCAGCGTTGTGCCGCGCTTTGACATCATCTATGAAGATGACGACCTCTTGGTGGCGGACAAGGCCGCGCCCCTCATCACGCACCCTGCGCGTATGGCGCATGAGGCGAGCCTCTGGACAGGGCTGAAGGCTCTTTACTGCTATGAGTGGGCAATAGGACAGCCCTTCTCCCTCATCAACCGCCTTGACCGCGAAACCAGCGGCATCGTCCTTGTTGCGAAGCACAAGCAAGCGGCAGGCAGCCTAGGGTTAGCCATGCAGAACAGGCAGATTCACAAGCAATACTACGCCCTCGTGCAGGGTATCCCAGCATGGCATTTTGCCAGCTGTCAAGAAGGCATTGTACGCATGGGAGAGGTAGCAGAGACAGCCATCACTGTGCGTCAATGCTGCCACCCTACGGGAAAAGCCTGTCACACGGACTTCCGCTGCTTGGAGCGCTACAGCGGCGGGATGAGCCTCATTCACTGCACACCCCACACAGGGCGCATGCACCAGATACGCGTGCATCTTTCGCATCTGGGTCTCCCCATCGTGGGTGACAAAATCTATGGAGCGGATGAGAATCACTACCTCCAATTCATAGAGGAGGGCTGGACTCCGCGCCTTGCTGCCCTACTCCGCATGCCTCGCCACGCGCTGCATGCCTGTGAAATAAGATTTCCCCACCCGCGAACAGGTGAGGAAATACATATAAACTGTCCGCTAGCAGCGGATATCGGTGATTTTATTGCTCTCCAGGGAGGCATTCTCCCATAACAATTTCTTCCATGGTCTGGCGGCGGCGTATGATATGCCACTGCTCACCATCAACCAGCACCTCTGCCCCGAGGGGACGGGAGTTGTAGGTAGAGGACATGCTAAAGCCGTAGGCACCAGCACTCATTTCTGCCAGTATTTCACCTGGTTTCACATCGGCGACGAGGCGGTTTTCTGCTTGGAAGTCACCTGACTCACAAACAGGGCCAACAATATCAGCAACAAGATCGTCGTTTTCGTGCTTCTTCACTGGCCAGAATTCATGGTAGCCTTCGTAAAGGGCGGGACGGATGATGTCATTCATACCAGCATCAATCATTTTGAAGAGCTTTGCCTCACCCTTTTTCTCATAAAGGCAGGTGGTGAGCATGACGGCAGCATTGCCCACTAGGCGGCGACCAGGTTCGATGAGGATTTTGAGACCAAGGGGCGCGAGAGCAGGAATAATCGCTGCTGCGTAGGATTCTATGGTCACGTGGTCAGGATGCGCTGCCCACCATTCTGGCTGACCAGAGGCGAGGCAACCATCATAGACTATGCCCAGTCCACCACCGATGGAGAAGAACTCCATGCCGTAGAGATTCTTGAACTCTGTAGCGATGGGGGCGACCTTTTCAATTGCCTTAACAAAGGGAGCTACGCTGGTAAGCTGAGAGCCGATGTGCATTTGAATACCCTTGATCTGAAGGTTGGGCATTTCTGCTGCTACGAGGGCGTAGATTTCGCGAATGCGTGTGATGTCTACACCAAACTTATTTTCATCTGTTCCCGTGGTGATGTACTTGTGGGTGTCAGCCTCAACATGGGGGTTGACGCGAACAGCGATGGGGGCTTTGATTCCCATCTCTCCTGCTATGTCGTTGATGACGCGCAGTTCGTTTTCTGATTCGCAGTTAAAGCAGTAAATACCCTGTGTGAGGGCATAGCGTATTTCGGCATCTGTTTTGCCCACACCTGCGTAGGTGCAAAGGGAGGCATCACCGCCTGCGTTAATTACGCGCCACAGTTCTCCGCCAGAAACAATATCAAAACCCACACCCTGCTGGGCAAAGAGGTTTAATATGGCTTTATTAGAGCTAGCTTTCACCGCGTAGGCAATATGCACATCAAGCGGAGCAAGTGCCTGTTGAAAGGCGTTAAGGTCATTGAGTATGGTCTGGCGGCTGTAGACAAAAGTGGGTGTCCCCACGCTGGCTGCGATGTCCGCAAGATTCACGTCCTCGCAGTGGAGGCTGTCATTCTTATATGCAAAAGCGTGCATGATATGTCGTTTATGTTATGCTATGTATCGTTATTTTCGTTGAGTGGTATCACTACCATCTGAAATCATGATGGCCATCCATGAGAGGTCTTTGGAGTTCTCGAAGGCGATTTTAATCAAAACTGTAATGGGTACGGCTAGCAACATCCCAATGGGTCCTAGCACCCAACCCCATAGAATAACAGATAGCAACACAACCGTGGTTGCAATGCCGAACTGCTTTCCGAGGAAAAGAGGCTCTATACCATTACCAATCATAAAGTTAATAGCAACATAACCAGCCATTACGAGGAAACCATCTCCCCAGCTATTGAATATGAATGCCAGCAGAATAGGTGGTATAGCAGCAACGATAGAACCAAAGGTAGGCACGTAGTTGAGCACATAGGCCAGCACCCCCCAAAGGAAGGCAAAGGGAACGTTGAGAGCCACGCAAAGCCCCCAAGCGAGAGCACCTGTGCAAAGGCTGCTGATGGTTTTAATATAAAGATAACGCTGAATACCCAATAGGGCTCGCACCACCTGCGCCTTGCCCTCTGTGTTATGGGAAAGCTTTTCCATATTGCGGCGGAAGAGTGGGGCTTCTCCCAAGAAGAAGGTCATGAGGATGAGCACCATAGCAGTCAAGGACATGATGGACACAATCTTTCCCGTCAGGGTCTGCACCACGCTCATTACCTGTGCTGTATCAAATATCTCTGTAGGAGATTGAGAGAAAATAGCCTTGGTATAATCTGCCAAACCTATACTAGCCAGCCAATCCATGAGCTCATAGTACTTTAAGATAAATCGCTCTCGCAAATCACCTTGCAAGCTCAGCTTCAAATCCTCTGCTAAGAAGTTAATCAGACTGAATATACCAAATATGACCCCAAAATCAATGAGAACAGTCAAGGTCACCGCCAGCCAGTGAGGCAGTCGCAGGTAGCGGCGCAGCACATCCGTGATGGAATAGCTGATAATGGCAAGAAAGCTGGCAATGATGACGGGCAAAACGATGTCTCGCGCATGCTTCAATCCAAAGAGCAGTAACATCGCTAATGCTATTGTCAGCAATAATTGAGCCCCCTCGCCCAAACTGGTGCGCGGGTGTTCTCCTTGCGTGGGTGTGTATTTATCTCTTCTGAGCATGGTCGTCGCTATACTAATTTAAAGTAATTGTTTGTTCAAGCAAAATACGTGCCATTACATGTCCATGGCATCCTTTTCATCAAGAATACCAGATTTTTCCAAGTAATAGTCGTAGCCACCAGCGTAGGGTGTGAGTACTCCATTGTTGATGTGGAGGGTTTTCTCTGCCAAAGAACGGATGAAGTGAACATCATGCGAAATGAAGATGAGTGTCCCCTCATAACGTCGCAGTGCTTGAGAAAGAGCCTCCACACTCATGAGATCAAGGTGGGTTGTAGGCTCGTCCATGAGAAGGAGGTTAGGCGGATTGACAAGGAACTTAACAAGGCTGAGGCGTGATTTTTCTCCACCAGAGAGCACTTCGACTCGCTTTTCCACATCAAGGCGACGGAAAAGGAAAGATCCCAGCACAGCGCGTGCTTCCTCTTCCCTCAGCTCATGATTGGCGTTCATAATCTCCTCCAACACGGTGAAGTTGGGCGTGAGGTTTTCTGCACGCATTTGGGAGAAATATCCTATACGCGTTGTCGTGCCCAGTGTGCGCTGCCCTTCATCAATGGGGACTACGCCTGCTAGGATTTTGAGCAAGGTTGACTTCCCTGCACCATTGGGTCCTACTAGAACGATGCGGTCGCCACGCTCTATAAGAAGGTCAAGGTTTTTGTAGATACGCTTTTCACCGTAGGACTGCCCTACTTTCTCTAGCTCCATCACCTTTTGCATGGCGCGTGGGGGCTGGGGGAAGATGAACTTGAAGATGCGGCGTGCCTGCTTGGGCTTTTCGATGCGCTCCATCTTTTGCAACTGCTTGATGCGGCTTTGCACCTGCGCAGCCTTGGACGCGACAGAACGGAAGCGGTCGATGAAAGATTCTATATGAGCCACTTCCTTTTGCTGATGACGCCATGCAGCGAGGATATGCTCAAAACGTTGTTCCTTCTGTTCAACAAAGCGTGTGTAGTTGCCTGCGTAGCGAATGAGCTTGGTGTTTTCTATGTCGTAGACTGTCTCCACCAGCTCATCCATGAAGTCACGGTCATGCGAAATCATGAAAATAGCCCCAGGATAGTTTTTGAGATAGCGTTGAAACCACAGGAGACTCATGAGGTCAAGGTGGTTGGTGGGCTCATCCAGCATGAGCAAATCGGGCTCTGCGACGAGAAGCTGCGCCAAATGCGCGCGCATGACCCAGCCGCCGCTCATCTCGCGTGCAGGTCTATCAAAATCGCTATCCTTGAAGGCGAGACCCTTGAGAATTTTCTTCGCCTTGGGCTCTAGCTGGTAGCCATTGTGGGAGATAAAGCTATCCATGGCTGCTGCGTAGGCCTCACTGCTGTTGTCACCCTTGGCGTCACATTCTCTAATCACACAGATGGCATCTCCCAGCTCTGGCGTGATGCTCATGGCTATTTCTAAGACAGTGCGGTCGGTGGGGTCACCAGCTTCCTGCGCAAGGTAGCCCACATAGGCGTACTCATCGCGGTTAATCTGCCCTTCATCGGGAGAGTCTGTACCCAGTATCATGCGAAAGAGGGTGGACTTCCCTGCTCCGTTAGGTCCTACGAGGGCGATGCGCTCCCCCCAGTTGACGGTGATTTCTGTCTCAAAAAAGAGGGTACGTCCCGCGTGTGCCTTGGTGAGTTTTTTGATGGTCAGCATGTGTGCGCAGAGTATATAGAGCAAGTGATGCTTTGGCAATGTTTTTTCTCAACTGACAGAATATAACCTTGCTTTTATGACAAAAAATAATTAGATTATCACAGCGCAATAATTTTATGTCCCACACTCCCCTAACCCCATTTGTTGCATTAGCCGGCATTGTTTGTTCCGGCTTACTTTCAGCCCAGATGCCAGGCATGCCTTCGCCAACGGTACTCGTAGCCCCAGTCATTAAGGGCAAGGACAACATCACCAGACTGAGCATAGGTCACGCAGAAGCCATCAAGGAGGTGAACGTTCGCACCGCAGTAGAAGGCTACCTCCAAGGTATTAGTATCAGCAATGGTGCAGTGGTCAAAAAAGGCGACATACTCTTCCAAATTGACCCCATTCGCTATGAGGCAGAAGTCTCCAAGATCAAGGCGACACTGGCGGAGTTGGACACCAACATTAACTTTACCGCAAAGCGACTTGAACGCCTCAAACCACTGGTCAGCGAGGGCGCGACATCCAAAGAGGACTATGAAAGCACACTCACCGAGTTAGAAGGCTACAAGGCACGCCGCATGGAGGCCGAGGCCTCCCTCAAACTGGCCGAAAAAGACCTAGCTGACTGCACCATACGCGCCGCCATCACGGGACGAGTCGGACGTATTGAGAGTGCAACAGGCAACTACGTACGTCGAGGTATGAGTCTGGCAACCATCGTACAGACTGACCCTATTTATGTTAAATTCCCCCTCAGCCAGCGCGATGTGATCGGTGTTTTCCAAGGGGTGAACAATATCAAATCCGTCACGGATATCAATCTCATCACGGCTGACGGTTTTCCCTATGCAAAGAAGGGTAAAATTGACATTATTGACAATACTCTAAGCGATCAAACTGACTCATACACCTTCTGGGCTAGTTTTGAAAATCCCGACAATGTGCTCACGCCTGAAGGCATTGCTGCCGTCTCTATCAAATTACTAACAGAGGGCTCTGTGCTCATGGTACCCCTGACAGCCATTCACTATGACAGCAAGGGTGCCTTTGTCAATGTCGTCACTGAGAAAGATAAAAAGCACTTCTTTGAACGCCGCGATGTTAGTGCAGGCAATGTACAGGGCAAGTACCAGACCATCTATAGTGGATTAGAAGAGGGTGAAACTGTCATCACAGACGGTGCTCACAAAATCCGTCCCAATGCCCCCATTCAGGTGAAGATGGATGAGAGCGTCCAGCCCAATTCTACACCAGCCTCACTGGGCGATAGCATTGCTGCTATCAATGCAGAAACGGTAGAGGTGAAAAAAATCCCCGATCCTACAGTTATCAGCAGCCAAGGCGCGCGTGTAGAAAACATTCGCGAAGTTTCCATCACTCCCCATGTTCAAGGAGAGCTCATTGAAGTAGCCTTTGAAGAAGGCTCTGTGGTGAAGAAAGGTGATGTTCTCTTCCGCATCAACCCCATACGCTACAAAGCAGCAGTCGAGGTGCAAAAAGCACGCATTGAACAGCTTGATGTACAGATAGCCGATGCCCTTGCAAAGCGAGATCGCCAGCAATACCTTTTTGATCGCTCTGCAACTAGTCAAGATGACCTAGAAAAGGCGCAGGAGCTGCATGAGCAACTGCTCTCTCAGAAAAAAGCACAAGAAGCCATGCTCATCACCGCCCTTGATGATCTAGCACGCTGCACAATAACAGCAGCTATGGATGGTCGCATTGGACGCGTACTCGTCACAGAGGGCAACTACATTACAGACAATCTCCCCTTGGCCACCCTCATACAGATTGAGCCTATTTTTGTTCGCTTCTCACTGAGTGAGCGCGACATTCTCACCAACTACGGCAGCAGCAGCACCATGATGGAGCAATGTTATGTGCGCGTACTGGATGCAGCAGGTGAGGCACATGAAGAAATAGGCCGCATTGATGTTGTTGACAATGTCATGCAAGGAGGCACAGGCACGCGCAATTGCTGGGCATTCTTTGATAATAAGGAAAAGAAACTCAAACCGGGTGGCGTGGTCACCATAGAATTACGCCGCAAGCCTCAGTTCCCCCAGTGGTCTATACCGGCAGATGCAGTTCAGGTAGACAGTGAAGGCTATTATGTCTATATAGTGCAAGAAGGCATCGCAACAAAGCGACGCGTCCTCGTTGGAGGCACTAGTGCGGATAACGAAACTGTCATTCTCAAAGGACTTTCAGAAGGCGACCGTGTCGTCTCCAGTCATTTCTCTTTCCTTTTTAATGGTGTGCGCATCGTCGCAGCTCAATAACTCTCTACCCCTTTAGCCCTATCATGTTTTCACAATTCTTTGTAAATCGCCCCAAGTTCGCCTTTGTCATCTCCATACTCATGATGCTGGCGGGGCTTATCTGCCTCAGCCAGATGCCCATCGCAGAGTACCCAGAGGTGTCTCCTCCTAGTATTTCTGTAACCATGAACTATTCTGGCGCGAACTCGGAAGAAATCGCGCAGGTCATCGCCTCCCCCGTAGAAGAGCAGTTCATCGGTATGGAGAACCTCGAATACTTCTCTTCCAAAAGCAACAGCAACGGCAGCTATGAGCTCTCTCTCAGTTTTGCTGCTGGTGCTAATGATGACATGGCGCAGGTGAATGTGATGAACGCCATCAGCGCTGTCGAAGCACGCCTCCCCTCAGAAATCAAGCAGACAGGCTATCAGGTGCGCAAGCGCAGCGGTGATATGCTGTGTACCATCACCTTTGTAGGCGACCCCAACAAAATCAATGCAATTGAGCTTAACAACTGGCTGCGTGCCAACCTTCGTGACCGTATAGGCAGCGTACCGGGTGTTTCATCTGTGGGCATCATGTCCAATAAGAATTACTCCATGCGTGTCTGGCTCAACCATATGCGAATGAGTGCCTTGGGCATCACAACAGATGATGTTTCACGCGCAATTGGAGAGCAAAATATACAGGCCGCCGCTGGTTCTATAGGCACACAGGATGAGGAATCCTACGCCACCTTTGTTATCACGGCTACAGGACGACTCAAAACGGTAGATGAGTTCAGCGACATCATTGTCAAGCGCGGTGCAGAAGGTCACGTCACCCGCCTGCGCGACATTGCGACCATAGAACTGGGTTCTGAAACAAACTCCAGCTACACCCGCTTTGATGGTCAAGATTGCATAGGCATGCACATTTCTCGTACCAACGCAGCCAATGCCTTGGAGACGGTAGAAGCGGTCAAGGCCACCATCAACGCCATGGAGCCTTCCTTCCCTGATGGCGTCAAGTGGTACATGAGCTATGACCCCACCCTTGCCATCACAGCGACGATGAAGGAAATCATCATCACCCTCATCCTCGCCCTCTCACTTGTTGTTCTTGTTACATACGTATTCTTGCAGGATTGGCGCGCCACACTGATTCCTGCCGTCTGTATTCCTGTTTCTCTTTTGGGTGCATTCACGATGATGTTCATCTTGGGGTACAGCATCAACATGCTGACCATGTTTGGTCTCATCCTTGTCATCGGCTCGCTGGTGGATGATGCCATTGTTGTGGTGGAGAACGTCACCCGACTCATGCACGAAGAGGGTCTCAGTGCCTATGATGCCACCACCAAGGGCATGAAGCAGATTACCAGTGCGGTTATTGCAACCACCCTTGTGACACTGGCTGTGTACGTGCCCATTGCCTTCTACGGCGGTATGGTGGGCAAAATCTACATCCAATTCTCTGTCACCATGTGCGTGGCACTGTGTATCTCCACCTTCAACGCCCTCACCCTCTCCCCTGCCCTTTGCGCACTATTACTACGCAATCCCAAGAAAGGGGAAAGAAAGGCCATTTCCTATTACATATTCCTTCCCTTTAATTTTATCCTCGACATCTGCCGTCGCATCTACCTAAAGGGTTGCCGCATCCTCATCAAGCAGGCTTGGCTGACTGTACTTATCCTTCTGCTCATCGCTGGGGGCAATTATCTCTATTTCAAAGGCTTTTCCATGCAGTTCATCCAACAGGTTACAGGTATGGACAAGATGAGTGAGGAAGAGAAAAAGGCTATGGGTATGAAAATGATGGCCGAAAAAATGAAACAGGTTGGCGCAACAGCCAATTGGGGTCGTCTCATCATGCCAACAGAAATGAGAAACTCCCTCATCCCAACAGAGGACAAGGGCGTGCTCTTCGTTCTCGTCATGTTGGAAGGCTCTGCCACCGCCAAGCAACGCACCAATGCGGTTATGTTGGAAATAGAACGCCGCGTGAGCCAGATAGAAGGCGTTGCCCACGTCTTCGCCTCCGCGGGCTTCAGCTTTGTCGCAGCAGGTGAAAATGCGGGCATGCTCATTACCCTGCTTGACCCATGGGAAGAACGTAGCACAGATGCTCTCCATGCCGTGAGCATACAACAGGCTATCAACAAGGCCTGCGCTGACATCCCCGAGGCCATGGTTCTCGCCCAGACGCCTCCTGCGATACAGGGTCTTGGTCTTACTGGTGGTGTTTCCCTAGAACTACAAGTCACAGGTGATGTCACCCCCCAACAACTGGGTAATATGGTCAAGGAGCTAGACGCTCGCCTCGTTGCCTACAGAGACAACAGCGGACGACAGCTAGTCACCAACACCCGCAGTAACTACACAGCGGAAACTGCGCAAATCTTCCTCGATATCAATCGCGAAAAAGCCCAGTCTCTGCGTGTTCCTGTGACCAATATCTTCACCACCTTGCAGAGCCTCATGGCCTCAAAGTACATCAATGACTTCACCCTAGAGGGCTTTAGCTTCAAGGTCATTATGCAGGGCACAGCCGACAGTCGCCGTAGCGCAGAAGACATACTCAATGTCATGGTGCGCAATGATTCTGGCGAGATGGTACCCCTCAGTGCCGTCTGCTCCCTCTCCTACCGCATGGGGCCGCCCACCTACACGCGATTCAACCAGTTGATGAGTGCCTCTATCAGTGTCTCCCCTGCCATGGGTGCTAGCACAGGTGAGGTCATGGCTCTGATTGAAAAACTGCTACTTGAGCAGAATGCAACAGAGCGTGCCGAGGGCTCAAATCGCCAATGGCAAGCTGCTTGGTCTGCCCTCTCCTTCCAAGAACGCCAGAACGAAGGCAAGATTGGCTTCCTCATCATCATGGCAGTTGTCTTTGCCTACCTCTTCCTCGTTGCACAGTATGAGAGCTGGACAACACCTGTCCCCGTGCTGCTCTCCGTATCTGTTGCCACCTTGGGCGCACTCATGGGCGCACAGCTCTTTGGCTTGACCTTCTCCATCTATGTGCAGTTGGGCATACTCATGCTCATCGGTCTGGCCTCGAAAAATGCCGTTCTCATTGTGGAATTTGCCAAAGAAGAGCATGAACGCGGTACACCTGTACCAGAAGCTGCCATCAAGGCAGCGAAGCTGCGCTTCCGCGCGGTGCTCATGACAGCTATTTCCTTCCTCTGCGGAGTGTTCCCCATGGTGATTGCCTCGGGTGCAGGTGCTGCCAGCCGTCAGGAAATCGGTATCACGACATTCTGCGGCATGCTCTTGGCAACAGTATGGGGTATCTTTATGGTGCCAGCACTCTATTCTATCTTTGCGCGCATGCGCAATTTCACAGCTTCGCTCTTCCAAAAGAAAAAATCTGCTTGACAGGGCATAACAACATCAGTAAAGTAATCTCATTCAACAATTTGAACCATGAAAAAATTCCTCACCACAATAGCCTGCTTCTCATTTGTTAGCCTTGCTAGCACAGCGTCTTATACATTTGCTAAAGATGATGTAGAAGAAACAACAGAAGAACTACGCAGCATCAACGCCTACATGGAAGGTGTAGAAGCCCTCAAAGGCAAAATCAACACCAAAGCTGACTACTACATCTATCTCGGATCCGCTAGTCACTGTCCCGCTTGCGTCGCCCTCATGCCCTCTGTTGTGAGGGAGTACTCCAAGCTGAAGCGCAAGAAGGTTGAACTCATCCTCATATGCGGTGACAAGAATGAGGAAGACACACTTGAGTACGCCAAGGATTACAAGGTCAAATTCCCTGTCCTCCACTATGCAGCTGCCAATAACCTCCCCGGTCGTGGCGATATGGGTGGTGCAGCCATTCCTAATGCTGTTATACTCGATGCTGATGGTAATGTACTTGCCAAAGGACATGGTCGCATCGTCCTTGACTGGAAGAAGACTATTGCAGCTGCTGAAAAAGAAGCAAAGAAGGAAGCTGCTGCTGCCAAGCGTGAAGCCGCTAAGGACGCACGCGAAGCTGCCAAGAATGATTAAGGGTAACTCGTTGTTACCGAGCTGCTCTTCATCTGAGGTAATATCTGCTTGTACAAAGTTACCTCAGCTGACTGAGCAGCGAAGTCTTCTACACAACAGCGTGCCAGCTTGTGCGCTAGGCTTTCTATGAGCTTCGTTGGCTCTTCTTGCGCTTTGGCAATGAGAGCCTCTGTCAGTGTGGCGTAGCAGATGGTGGCAGTAATATCATCCTCCATTTCGGAAAAAGCCCGCTTGGGGGTGATGGTGATGTCCGCGCTGAGGAGTTGTGCGCTAGCGCGTTCTTCATCAGGTACACCAATATGGCAGCTGAACTGCAAGCCATTCAATGAAATACATTCTTTCTGGCGAGCGGGGAATCGCTCCATCAAGGATTGCAGCTCTGCCAAAGTGGGCACAGTGAGCTGAGGCTTCGCTACGGAAAGCTGTTCTGCATTATTATAACCTGTCAATACGCCTATGCTGGTAATACCAGCGCAGTGTGCCGCGTAAATATCATGCTGCATGTCACCTATAAAGGCGGTCTCGGCTGGCACGAGATTATGCTGCGCCATGAGGCTGGGTATGTAATGCTCCTTATTGCGAATGCCAGAGTGTATGTGCTCAAAGTAATCAAATAGCCCCTGCTCCCTCACCTGCTGGTCAAAAGCATTGCTATCCATGCTAGTAAGCACGAAGCAACGTATACCCCTAGAACGGCAAAAATCCATGAAGGCGCGCGCATGAGGCAACAGGCGTATGGAACTTGCCGCCCTATCAAAGGCGTAACGGTAGTAGCCTTCCAGCTCTTCCATGGTGGCATTGGGGATTTTCCAGGCATAGTATTCTGGGTAAGGAAGCTGAAATTCCGCACGAAATGCTTCCACATCCAAGGCCTCGCATCCATAGCGAGAGAAGACATAGTTGGTAGCTTCTAGTGTCAGGGCAAGGTCATCACAAAGTGTGCCTGACCAGTCAAAAATGAGATTACGAAACATGGTAATGAAGGAGAAATTAGCGTCTCTGGCGAGATTTGAGTTTTTGGGATTCGAGGTATTTTTTTCGCTGCTTGGCACGCCAATGTGAGTGATCAAGGAAGGGGTTGTCCTCTCCATACTTTGCCCAAGGACCTATGGGCACGAGGGGGAACTCTACAAAACGCCAGTGCACCACAGCATGACCGCTGGTGATACCTAGATAATCCCTCACAGCAGGGGAGATGTCTATACCCGCGCCCTTGTTGGACTTATTCTTGGGGCGAGCATTGCCAAAAACATATTCCCAGTCATCAGTAACAAAGGGGCCGCAGTCTTCCCACTGTGCAAAGCAGTAGCGACCTTGGTAATAAATCTGCACCCATGTGCCACGGCAAACGGATTCATACTTGCCCTTCTTATCGCGATTGTACCATGGGATGACTCGTGCGGCTTCGGGTTTCGCTCCTCCCTTGAAAACGTCGTTATAGGGCAAGGCCACATAAAAGGGATTGAGGCGTGGCGTGAAGGCCAAGGGTATAAAGCGTCGCGGACAGCGTGCCTTGATATCGGGGTTATCATAACCGCCAAAATTAATGTGCCAGTGCTTGTCCCAGCTACTTGCAGTATTGGGTGTGGGGTTATTCTGAGAGGGCAGCTCTCCTACCCAGAAATAGGTCGCAGTGATATCAAAATGCCAGTTATAAGTACCGCGACGGGCTGGTGTTGGATGCTTTTTGGGGTCAGGATAATCACTGCGTATACCTTTTGATGCGTAGGGAGTAATGACCGTCTGCTTGCTAGTTGTTACCTTTGTCTGCTGGCGCGTCTTGAGGGTCTGCGCCGTGAGCAAATGAGGGAAAAGTAATGTGCAACTGAGCAATAGATAAAAAAGACCTTTCATATCACCTTATCCATGCTGTAAAACTGTTGAAAGGGCGCGTGGCAGCATTTCCTGTGCATCCAGCGTGTAATGCAGACCGCGCGATTCTGTACGATGTATGGCGCAATCCACGATGAGCGACGCGCTGAGTGCGAGGTTGCGTAGGTCGATGATTTCTGGTGTCACGCGATAGCCCCAGTAGTACTCCTGTATCTCCCTATTAATGTTACGGAGACGTGCAGCAGCACGTTGGAGGCGGTGATTGGTGCGCACTATACTGACATAGTCCGTCATAGTGCGGCGCACCTCATCCCAACAATGGTAGAGGATGGCGAGGTCATCGCGCTCCACCTTTTCGCCATGCACCCATTCGGGTATGGGGTAGTCTACGAGCTTATGCGCCAGTGGCATATCTGTCAGCAGAGCGGGCAAGGCGCGCTTTGAGACAACAAGGCATTCCAACAGAGAGTTGCTAGCCAGACGGTTTGCGCCGTGCAAGCCTGTGCAGCCTACCTCCCCTGATACAAATAGACCACAGAGGGAACTGCGCCCATTTTCATCTGACATCACACCGCCACATTGGTAGTGTGCACTGGGAACGATGGGTATCAGATCCTGCTCTGGGTTGACTCCATAACTCTTGCAGGTGGCATCAATGTAGGGAAAGCGCTCTGCCATAAAGCCAGCGGGCTTGTGGCGCATATCCAGATACATGCAGAGCTGCGCTGTACGCAGCATTTCGGCATTAATGGCACGTGCCACAATGTCGCGTGGGGCTAGGCTACCGCGTTCATCGTACTTATGCATGAACTCGTTCCCCTCGGCATCACGGAGAACACCGCCCTCGCCTCGCACGGCTTCGGATATCAAAAAGGTAAAGCCCTCCCTGTCAGAGCTGCGGGGATTATAAAAAGTTGTGGGATGGAACTGCACAAACTCCATATTCGCAACGCGCGCACCCGCCCTCCATGCCATCACCACCCCATCACCTGTAGCGGTAGAGGGATTGGTCGTGTACATGTAGACACGTCCTGTGCCACCTGTGGCCAGAAGCACGCGGTCGGAGCGCATGATGTCCACCTCGCCTGTCTCGTTATTAAAAACATAGGCGCCTAGTACCCTATCCTCTGTCACCAGACCCAGCTTGGCGGTAGTAATCAGGTCAATAGCGTAGCGATTGGATAGCAGGGTAATGCGTGGGTGTTTCTTTGCGCATTCCAGCAACTTGGAACTCATCTCCAAGCCTGTTGTGTCTTTTGTGTGCAGGATGCGGCGTTTCCCATGCCCGCCCTCTCTGCCTAGAGCAAAGTGACCATCAGAAGCCTTGTCAAACTCCACGCCCCACTCAACAATTTCCTCAATCACTGTGGGGGCATCTTGGATGATGGAGCGCACCACGGACTCATCACAGAGCCCCGCCCCAGCGTCGAGGGTGTCGGCTACGTGCTCTTCAAAGCTATCATTCTCACCCATCACCGCCGCTATACCGCCTTGGGCTTTTGCGGAGCTGGATTCTAGGAAGTTATCCGCCTTGCTCAACACGGTGACGTGACCATGTTCTGCCGCACGGAGCGCAAAACTCAGTCCCGCAATCCCACTACCAATGACCAAAAAATCTGACGTATGCTGCATTACTATCTAAACTGTTGAGAAATGATAGCAGAAAAACTGGCTAGAAACAAGCGTAAAGCCGAAAAGCATCCATACCTGATAAAAAAAATACCCTGCATCCTTGATGACACAGGGTATTGTAAAGTAACTAAGAGCTCTCTTTAGTCTGCTGTGTTATGAGCAGATTCTTGATTTTCAAGATGCTTGTAGGCCATTTCTTCATCAGGATCTACACCGTGATGCTTCTTACCAATGTGCGTGCGGAAGAGCTTCATGATGAAGACGAATGCAGGAGGAATGAAGAAGACACCAACGACAGTACCTATACTCATACCGATGATAACAACGATACCGATGGCGTTACGAGCCAAGGCACCAGAGCCTTCTGCTGTTGCCAGTGGCAAACAGCCCAAGATGAAGGCGAAGGATGTCATGAGAATGGGACGCAGACGCATACGACCAGCCTTGACAGCAGCTTCAAGCACATTGTCACCACGCTCCATCTGGATGATGGCAAACTCTACAATGAGAATCGCATTCTTCGCCGCCAGACCCACGAGCATAATCATACCAATCTGCGCGTAGAGGTTGAGCTCTGTTCCAGTTGCCCAGA
>CAZRZE010000030.1:15989-16714 GCA_964604535.1 uncultured Akkermansia sp. | reverse complement strand
CAACACCTTGACATGGTGGAGGTCGTAGGTTCGAGTCCTATTCCTTGTACTGCAACAATAACTCGCTATCAGTTTTCTGATAGCGAGTTATTGTTTTCCAACTTACTTGAATCAACGCTAAATTTTGATTGACAGCGTTAACTAATAGAGCTATATTAGTTTCACTTCGAATCCTATACATTAATATGAAATTAAAACTTAATTTATCACTTCGTCGCTCGCTTTACACATGCTCTACCATTGCCACGCTCGCTCTTGCAGCAGCGGTAAATCAAGTCAACGCAAGCGAACCGTATGTTTTTGAAGGCGATGGTGATGATCCCTATCCTTGGCAAAGTGGGGATTGGACGAATCCTCAGCACTGGTCACCAAGTCTACCTACATTTCCTGGAGTACCTACACTTCCTTTTTATCCCTCAGGTGTTCCGGATTCAGCTTCGGTTGAATTTAATACACCGGGAACCGTTGAAAATGTAGCGACGACTGTTATTGGTAGCCTTTCTCTAGTTGAAGGGGGAGGATCTACGATTGCTGATTCTCACGTCCTAAAACTTCATTGCAAAGAAGAAGGTCTATCTCAGATTATAGCTATTAAGAATGAAATAGCTCAAATGGAGATATATTATTCTGGTGTAAGAGAAAAAAGCGTTCATACTATATCTAATAGTGGATGGATTAAATTTTACAATGCAGACCTTACTGTTACTAATGGCATTTACTCTCCA
>CAZRZE010000030.1:0-15979 GCA_964604535.1 uncultured Akkermansia sp. | reverse complement strand
TAGCTCGCCGCTTTTCAGTCGGTTTGGGGGGAATATTGACGTAGCTGGTCATACGCTCAGATTAATAGGAACTCAAAAAGATCAAACAATAAGTCGTTTAACGGCAGCCAAGCTTTATGTTGAAAATGGTAAGGTTACCCTAGAGAAAACGCCGTCAAATAATGATAGTATAAAACTGGAAACAAGTAATGGTGGAGAAATAGCATTGCGATATTCTATGACAATAGGTGGCGAGGTTACAAACAATGGGACTATAAGTGGTGCTGAACAGGGTTTTACCCTTAGTGGCAAAATAAGTGGTAATGGTCACTTATCAGGGTCATCTGTGAGCCTGACTAATTCCGATCAGAATCAAAGCGTAGGCTCAATATATGCGGGGCGTATTGGCATTGCTGATGGCCATATCACTGTTGCTAGTATAACTCGGGATGATACAACTGTAGAATTTTCTGGCACAAATGGAACACTAAAAATAGCGCAAAATGAGACGCTTTCAGGACTTGTTGGCAGTGGTACGATTTCTTCTGATAATCACAACTTGACGCTGACCGACTCCTTTTGGTCAAATTATAGCACTACGTTGAACTTTAATTTGGGCAGAGGTACATTATCCGTGGCTGGGTTTAAGGTAGAGAAATTAGGCAATATAATTAATAAATTGAGTGTCGGAAAGCTTATTGTTGCCCCTGGTCTTCTCACAATTAATGATATATTGGCAGGCTCTATGGATTTAGATATTGCCAATGGTGCAACCGTCATTTTGAATGAAGAAGAAACGATTACTGGTGCCATTCTAAATACTGGTACGCTAGAAACAGCGAACAACAAAAACTTCACTCTTATTGGGACAATTGCAGGTGCAGATGTGGTTTTAGGTGCAGGCCAGTTCAAATTACATTCTGCTTCCTACAACAATGTCATTGACTCCTTGACCGTGGGAAATCTTAGAGTTTTTACAGGTGGGCTTGCTGTCAATAGCATCACTTCTAATGTGACTGACGTTATTGTTGACAGTGAAGGATTACTCTTTTTAAAGAATACAGAAACAATCAGAAACCTTAGCGGTTATGGTCAGCTAGAAACAGACAACAAGGACTTAACTGTTACAGGGACAATTACGGACGCAGCTCTAAGGATGAACCTTGGTACGGGTACACTCATTGTGAATAATGATGTCGCTAATCGCGAAATTTATAACTTAGTCGCAGGCGGTCTTACTCTTAATGCTGGTGCACTAACTGTCAATGAGCTGCAATCTGATACCACAGATATTACCGTTGCGGATGGAGCAACGCTCACGTTAAAGAGGACAGAAACTATCAAAGACCTTTTGGGTGTAGGTAGGATAGAAACGAATGGTTCGCATTTAACTGTGACAGGTGCAATCAATGGTGCAAATATGGATCTTGGTGCAGGTACTCTCGCGGTGAATAATGAAAGCGCTGATCGTCGCATTGGCTCATTAACGGCAAAGGAGCTTACTCTTGGTGCAACTGCCAATGTTGCCTTAGATGGGCAAGGTAGCGTAGAACATCTCAAAGGCGTGACTGCAGAAAGCATCACTGTTCTGGGTGGAGCTCGCTATAACTTTACCTCAGCAAATAATCTTACTCTTACTGTACAATCGAATGCCGAAGTCACTATGGTTGGTAACCTAACGGCGATCGGCTTGGCAGCAGGCAGTGAAGAACTCTCAAATGTTACCCTCAATATTCAAGCAAGCGGCAAGGTTCAAAGTAAGGCCGACTACCTAGGTACGGGTAACACCATTAACAACAATGGCACGCTGGTTCTCAAGGGTGGTACTTTAAATAGCGATATCAACAACCCTACCCCTTTCTCAGGGACAAACAGTTCTTCTTTAATCATTATTGATGGGCTGGTAGGTAGCGACAATAGAATTAACACCACTCTCACTGAATTCTCTATCACAGATTCGGCAACATTTGACCAGCTGACTTTAGGATCAAATGGCAGACTCAATACAGCAGCTATCCTTATCGATATTAGCAACTACACGCTTACAGAAGGAGATACTTTTTATTTCATAACCAGCTGGTCCGACTGGGGCACCACAATGGATGGCGTTCAACTTAGCTTTAAAGGGCAAGACCTACTAGGCGAAGGATTTGATTACACTATCATCAACACTGGTGAGCAGTGGGGACTTAGTTTCCTACTCGCCCCCGAGCCCAGCACCGCGACGCTGAGCCTCCTTGCACTGGCAGGCTTGCTCGCCCGCAGAAGACGCCAGACGGTTTAAAAACCGCATTAGCACCTTCTTTTCAAGAGCCTAGCCTTTTTTTCATAAGAGGCTAGGCTCTTCTAAGACATTATATTTTGCTATTGTGCATCCGAAACAAATAGACTATATTCGTTCTGTACCTTCACCACATCATCATATGAACTCAATCTCCCCTGCTACCGCTGAACGAAGTCATTGGATTGATATCTATCGAGTCCTAGCTATGATTATCATTGTAAGTGGACATCTTTCTGGTTGGTCTTACATTACTACTAATATAGCAAGCTTGGCCTGCGTGAATTTCTTCTTTTTCATCTCTGGGTATTTTTCACAACAACGCAATCTAAGGCAATATGGCCAAAAAGTTCTCTCCTTTGCCTTTCCATATGTTTTTTATAATATCGGCATGCTTTTTATGTTACAATTTTCAACATCAAAAGCGATGCACCCCATTGATCATTGGCAAAGCTGGTTAAACGCACTCATTGACCCAGCTAGCTTTGCCATGTGGTTCTTAGCCGTACTCATTATATTAACCCTAATTGCACCACTTCTTCATTTACTATCTTCTCGACTCCTGGGGTGCATATGCCTTATATTATTGGCTATCAATCTCTATTTACAAATCAGCAATAGCAACGCAGGATATCAACCACTTCTCTCGATATCTTCATTCCTATTTGGTATGTTTTGCTTTGTAACGGGCCTATGGATAAGACGTCTAATACCTCTTTATCAGTTAACCGCTCTCTTACATAAACATTTGAAATGCCTTTTTTTAATCGTTATAACGCTATTTCTCACTTTTCAGCTAAGTCAGTATTTCAGCGATGGTGATAATAAGATTATACTCATCTACCTATCTATGATTAGCGTGCCCACTCTATCGATAGCTATCGAAAAATACCTACCGCGTATGGGCACTCGTATATCTAAGATTGCACCCTCTATTTTCTTTATCTATGTCACGCATCCCTTTATCACACGTCCATGGGGCAAGCTCTACATTACGTTGGAAGAAAAAGGATATAGTGTCATTTCAGAAATCCTAGCCCAATCAGGAGGCATTATTATATTCTGCATTTGTTACGGCACATTCCGCCTTCTAAAACGCTATCAATGGCTCAACTATATCACGATGGCTAAATCCTAGGCACAAAGGCTCTCCAGAACTCATTAGAGAGTTCATGGATAAAACCGTCGTTAAGCTTCTTCTTCGTAGCCCAAGTCATGTGCTTTTTGTAGCCACTGGGCTGCTTGTATCGCATCTTGGGCTACGCCATATCCATGTTCAAAGCATAGGCTCAGATTAAAGCATGCCTGTGCGCTGCCCTGCTCTGCGGCTAATAGTAGAAGAGAAAGTCCTTTTTCTAGGTCGGGCTTCACCCCGAGACCGTGGATGTAGCAGTTACCGAGATTGCAACTTGCTTCGGCGTATTCTTGCTCCGCAGCGGATTTGTAAAGGCTAATGGCTTGCTCCATGTTTTCTGAAACACCTATGCCGTTTTCGTAGCAGAGAGCCAAGCAATATTGTGCCTCGGCATCGCCGTCGTAGGCAGCTTTTTCGTAGCATTCTACAGCCATTTCATAATCGGCTGGGACATTGTCCCCTAGCTCATAACACAGACCCAAGCTTACAAGTGCACGTGCGTGTCCCTGCTCTGCCGCGAGGGTGTAATAGTGTATGGACATCTGTCCATCTTCTTCTACACCTTCGCCCATTGCATAGAGAGAGCCAAGGGCATTTTGTGATTCGGCATCACCTTCTAAGGCAGCGCGCTCGAACCAAGCAAAGGCTTTTTCGTCATCCTGCTCCACTCCTTTTCCTCGACCATAGCAGGCAGCAACATTGTATTGACCGCCAGCATCGCCCTGCTCTGCTGACTTCATGTACCAATCAAAAGCTAATTTTTCATCCTGCTCACGCCCTTCTCCCTCATCGTAGCAGTATCCGAGGCAATTCTGGGCTAGGGAATAGCCTTGCAAGGCGGACTTCTCATACCAATTGGCGGCCTCTACCTTGTCCTCCTCCACCCCTGTGGCTGTATCGTAACAACTAGCTAAGTTGTATTGAGCCTTGGCATCTCCCTGATCTGCTGCCTGCTTGTACCAAAAGAAAGCTAAGTCATCATCCTGTTCCACCCCCTCGCCGTACTCATAGCATGAGCCTAAATTGCATTGAGCCAAGGCATCTCCCTGCAAAGCAGCCTGCTCATACCAATAGAAGGCTTTTTCGTCATCCTCTTCCACGCCTCGACCGTTTTCGTAACATAAAGCCATCTCAAATTGAGCCTGTGCATGACCTTGATTTGCGGCTTTTTCAAACCAGCGTGCAGCCTCCTCATCATCCTGCTGAAGGATTTCACCGCTTTGATGATATCTAGCCACTTGATACTGAGCCATGGGTTCACCTAGCTCCGCCGCCGCTGCATAGAGCTGACAGGCCTTGTTCAAATCTATTTTGACCACCTCGCCTAGGGTGTAACAGACAGCCAGATTATACATAGCTATGGGTTGGTCCTGCGACGCAGATTTTTCATACCAATAAAATGCCTGCTCTTTGTCTTCTGCCACGCCTGCACCCAAATCATAAGAGAGTGCAAGATTGAACTGCGCATCGGCATTGCCCTGCTCTGCAGCTTTGCGATACCATTCTACAGCGCGTTCTTTGTCTTCCTCCACGCCCACACCAAAATCATAGCTCAGTCCAAGATTATACTGACTAGCGGGATGTCCTTGCAGGGCGGCTAATTCATTCCACTGCACAGCAAAAGAAACGTCTTCTTCCACTTCTACGCCTTCCATATAAAACACACTGATATTAATCAGCGCATCGGGCATATTTTGTGTAGCGGCGCGGGCATACCAGTAGAAGGCGCGTTCCATGTTTTTCTCGACTCCATCACCTTCTGCGTAGGAGAGTGCGAGATAGTACTGCGCATCTGCATCACCTGCTAGTGCATCACTGTGGTATTCATCTTCGGCTGATGAGTTCCCCAAGGGACTGGGTGGAGTATCTGAAAATTTAGTCTCTTTTTGGAAACGTGAAAGCAATTGTTGCAATTTTTCGCTCATGTCTCAACATTAGCATAGATGAGCGCCATTAGCTATACAATTCTTGACGCATGCAGCGAAAATCTGTAGACTGAAACTGCTAGCAACGCAAAAAACATATGAATAAAAAAACCGTCGTGATCACAGGTGCCAGCTCAGGCTTTGGCAAGGCTTTAGCATTAGCTTTCAACAAAGCAGGATATCCCCTCCTCCTCATCGCTAGGAGAATTGAACTTCTCCTAGAAATGAATCTGGAAAACACCCTCTGCGAGCAGGTGGATGTCACAGACAAGGAAGCTTTTGAGCGTGCCATTCAAAAGGCAGAAGCTCAGTTTGGCCCTGTTGACCTCCTCGTAAATAACGCTGGAGTGATGCTTTTGGGCGACCTTTCCACGCAGAATGCCAAGGAATGGCAAACCATGTTGGACGTGAATGTAATGGGCGTCATGAATGGCATGCAAGCCGTGATGAACGGCATGAAGGAAAGACAGTGCGGTACCATCATCAATGTCTCCTCCCTCGCAGGTGTCAAGGCCTTTGGCAACCACGCCGCCTACTGCGCTAGCAAGTTTGGCGTCGTTGGACTCTCTGAGGTAGCGCGTGCAGAGCTTTCTCCCTATAATGTACGCGTGATGCGCATCTGCCCTGGTGCTGTGGCAACAGAGCTTGTCGGTCACACAACAGATGAGAATATCATCAAGGGTTACTATGAGTGGCGCGACAGTGTGGGTGCCAACAGCATCACAGCAGATGATGTTGCCCAGACAATCAAGTTTGCCTACGAATTACCCCAAGGTGTCAATTTGCGCGAAATACAAATCGCCGACACCAAACAGGATTTATAATAAAACAACAGAATACTTCTCGCAACATGCAACAGTTCAATCCATTTGAACTGCTGCATGTTTTTGAATTCGTTGCGAATTGCTGAATACATATTCATTTTCAGGCACCCATTTTTAAACTTATTCTATTTTTAGGTTGACATATCATACTAATCAGCTAGTATATTTAAACCTAACAACAACCATGAAACATATATTTCTCTCATCAGCCGTCCTTTGCTCTCTTGCAATGTCTCCCATGCTCTACGCAGCAACTATTACCAATGAACAAGTCAGCAATGACTACTTCGTCGTAGATTTTTTAAACACTAATGACTGGAATATCGCTGCGCGCAATAATATCGACTCCATACGCACTATCGTAGGAAAGTCCATAGACCATTGGGCAGATTTGCTAGGTGATGCCCATCTGCCTACTGTAACAAATAGGGTCACAGTCAGCATGGAATTTACAGCCGCTGCTAATGCGGGAGGCAGTATTCCACTTTTCCATACCATTAATCCTAAAACTGATGCTTTTTACACACTCCCTAATGGATCAACATACACTACCGTCTCCTACGCAGAAGCAAAGCTAAAACATGGTCAAAATTTTACAGCTCCTGGAGAGTATGATATCTCCCTAACTTTCAATCAGGGAATTTCTTTCCATTATGGCGAATCTGAAGTCCCACTCGGGGATTTTGTTAATAAGGATTTCCACACATTTTTCCTACACGAATTAACTCATGGAATGGGAGTAGCCAGCCAAACATTCACCAAAGGTTACACTCCTAATTATATAGGCGATGGCATCATAGAAAAGACAGCATGGGATGCAATTATGGGCATCAATGTAGAAGATTTACAGTCAGATGGATCTTTTGATAACTTATCTACCACTTATATTGGTGAAGATGGTATCTATGTCATCCATGATCACAGATGGGTTCAGGGAACGAGTATGTCCCATCTGTCGGCCTATCCCAATAGTGAACTAGACAATAAACTGGTTATGGTGCCACAAATACTTGGAACTAGACGCGAATTTTCTCCAGAGGAAATCGAGATCTTCAAGCAAATGGGTTGGAAAATAGGCGAAGACGTTATTCCAGAACCTGGCACTGCCACCCTGTCTATTTTTGCCCTTGCAGGCTTCCTCCTGCGACGCAGAAGGAAGGCGTAAAGGGAGATTTGTTATCAATCAAAATCAGGTACGGGGCGCAAGGGGGGCGCCTCGCCTGATGTTTTTTCTAGCTCACCGGGCTGGATCAGGGGTTCTGGTTCAGCCTCTTTATCTTTCTTATACTTTGCCAAGGCGGCTTCGAGCTTTAAGTTGGGCTCACCTCTGTAGAGCAGGCGCCCCTTTTCGCTGATAAACACAGCATAAGATGCCTTGGGAACACGGTAGGCGTAGATGCCATCGGCCTTGGGGTCAAGATAGCTTTTTACAACAGAGCGACTCTCTTCTGGGATGGAGTCATAGAGCGCACTAGGCTGTATCCCAGCAGTAATGGCGTAAAAATCCACAAAGGGGTATTTTTCTTTTACATTAGGGACAGACTTGAGGATGGCAAGGCTAGCGGGATCCATGTTTTCCCAAAAGAAAAGAAGCTGCGCACGATTCGCAGCTGGAAGGGAAACAGTCGCACCCTTCTCATCTTGCACACTAATCAAGGGAGGGATAGCCCCCTCTTCGAGTTGCTGCAGGAGGTAGAGTTCTTCCAAGGCGACTTCTTCAATACGCTGGGAGGCAAATGTCGTGTTATTAGGCGCAGTACGCAAGGCATGGCGAATGTAGAAGAGTCGCTTTGCCTGTGCCATCTTTTTGCTACCTTCTATACTGTAGACATTCTCATCACGCAGCATGATGCTCAGCCCCAATGCAGCGCAGGATTGCGCACGAGGGCTGGTGTTGTTCATGAAGACTTTTTCTAATATCTCATAGCTACGCACGCTAGGAGTACGCACCAGAATGGGGCTCAGTTGCGCCATGTCTGGATGGATGTAATGGACGCGCTCAACACTATCCAAAAGGGATTTGAGCGCATGACTGTAAGCAGACGACGAGAGACTACGCCCCAGAGCATCAGAATGTTGCAGCAGCCAGATGACAGCAGGCGCAGCCCATATTTCCTCATATTCAAAGGTAGGAACACGTTTTTCCATCTTCTTGCCATTGCTGGTGTACTGCACCAGTCGTGTTCCCAGTCGCTTGGAAATACTGTTCCAGAGCAGCTTTGCTGTTGCCTCCGCTTTGGGGGCAGAGCGTTGGAGGATGGCGCGCTCCTCCGGATCTGTTGTTTGCTTGAGAGCTGCGCTAAGTTCGGCGTGTGCCTTGTTCCAAGCATTGAGGGCTTGATTCATGCTTTTTTCATTAGCCTGACTCAAAAATACGCTACTACTCAGTGCGATAAGGACAATAATTGAAGATGGTTTCATATGCTGCTATTCGGGGATGATTGTTTGGTGACAGGGGGGGGTGAAGAAGGGGGACTTTTGGGACTTGCTGGAGCTACAGGAGCTACAGGAGTTGCTGGGCTTTCGGTAATCTCTGACACGGCTTCAGGCTCTTCGACAGGATTTGGAGTATAGCTCTGGATGATATATTGCTTGGAGAGCAAGCGACCTGACTCCTGCGCATTGGCCTGAGGCGAGAACCAAAGCTCTAACTGAACAGGTATATTACGATGCTGTTTATCAGAAAGGAAGGAAAACATCTCCAAATCATCTTTTATATAACCTGTATAGGGACTCCAATCTCTCCTAGTAATCCACTGAGACAAGCCACTGGGTATCTCGTAGCGAAAGAGCTCATTGCTGTCAGCAGAGAAATGCGCGCGCCAATTGAGGGCAAGAAGAGTCTCACCGCTTTGGGCATTTTTTGCCAACAATGTAAGAAAGCCTGCTTCTTGTGGGTTGGCGTAGATTTCTGCTTGATAACAGCCATACTGCGCAGGTGGAGAGTTGAGGAGAATCTCGGCCTTTCGCCCCTTCACGCTCTGTTTCTTATCAAGCTGCTGGGCTATGTAAGCCTCTGTAGGATTCTTTGCCAGCTGTTCAAAGAGTTTATCCACGGTGCTGAGAGCCGCATTGATGTCGCTCTTGGGCTCGCTCACGTTGGGATTACCACGCCAGGCCAGCAGGAGTATGTGATCACCACCCAACTCCAATGCTAGATCAGGTATACTCTGCTTTCCAGAGCCCTCCAATGCACTACGCGCAGGGAATGCCGCACCGGGACTGGTGAGAACATAGCCATGGGGGATGTTAGCACCTTCTGCAAGATGCAAAAAGCTCATATGCACACTGCTATCCAGACCAGCTGGATCATCGGCGCGGGTGAGAACTAGGTGCCCAGCTTGGGCATAAAAGTTGACGGAAGGGGTATTGTTCCAGCGGGGTGATTCTGAAATAAAACGTAGAAAGATTGAGGGATGCTCTTTTTCTAGCTGGCTTATATTGGGCGTGAGGGCAATTTTTTCGCTGGGTTTCGCCCATTCATCATAGTAGAGATGGTAGGAGGCTTCCCCCAGTAGAACATCTCTGGCTTCGTGAATTTGAGCTTCCTCGGGACCACTATGGTCGGCACCGACCACGCTCATAGGAACATTGGCGACATAAGCAAGTAGGCAAAAAATCCCAAAACCTGCACCCCATAACCCCAGCCAAGTGATGATGCGCAGGACGAGTTCTGCATTTTTTAGCTTTAAGGCCGTGTGTACCAAGTAAAGCACTAAGAGCACAATAGAGCACAATGCAGCCCCACTCAGTAAGTAGCCCAATATCTCTCGCATCCCCCAAGAAGCAGGCAGCATCCCCTCCCACAACATGGGCACGCAGACTAACAAGCAGAGGGTGGCTGCTAGAGCGTGGGGTTTCCAAGGAGAGCTCAGAAAGCACCAGATGACGGCAGGCTTTTGACTCATGGCATGGAAAGAAGATGGGGGTTATTGAGGATTTGTCGAGCGTGGTAGGCGCGGGGTCCTTTTTTCTCGATAAATTGGTAAAAGAGACGCGCGCGTTGCAAGTCATGCTGATGCGTACGCAGTCCATCGCCTTTCTCATTGAGGAAGGCTTTCAGCCCATCCGCGTGCTGGTGAAAGCCTAGCTCCTCGCTCTTCCAATAGGCGATAACGCGCTGTATCATCTCCGCGTCGACCCATGGGGCAAAGCTCGCGCTCCTAGCACCTTCATCTGCTTCTATACTTTCTGCAAGAAGGCGTTGCTCTGGGCTGAGGCCCTCTAAATCTGACGTGGTAGATACTTTCCACTTCTCTTGGAGCAAGTCCTTCCTCGTGGGCTGAGGGAGTTTTTTGATATAAAGTTGAGCACAGAGTGCAGCATGGGAAAGATAGGGATCACTTGATTTAATGTATCGGTCTATATCAGCCTGCGCTTCCTCTCCCTCATGAATAGCCAGCAGCATCAGCAGCTTGCCCAAGGGGTTGCCAGCCGCACTGTCTATCATGTCAGAACCATCACTGGGCAAGAGGGTTTCCAGTTTTGCAATAGCCATTCGCAACTGGGCGCTACCGACATGCCAGCGCAGTTCCAAGAGAATATCCAATAGTGCCGCAGGACGTGCTTCTAAGAAGTGCTCACTGTGTTTCCAGAGCTCCAAGTTATTGATACCAGCTAAGGCTTGATAACGCTTGTAGCGATAAAGATAACGCATGCAGAGCGCGATTTCCTCTCGCCCCCAACTGGGGTCATCTTCTCGGAGAATGTAGTTCAACTGCCTGACAATGGTCAGAGCGGGTATATTACGATCAGGAGCTTTGCCCTGCTCTTCTCGCATGGCATCTAGCTTCAGTTGCTCCCATTCCTCTGTGGAAAGTGGTGTTATGGGGCATTGCTCATCGCTTGCGCACACAGAAAGACTGGTGAGCAGGCTGCAAAACAACAGAGCTGTCTGGCGAAACATCATGGAGCTGCAGGAAAAAAGGAGGCACGGTTTTCGTAGAAGTAGCGCGCGGCGGCCTCTTTGATTACGTGGTTGATTTGGTACACTTCCTCTTCATCGAGGACAGACTCATCATATTGCTCAATATTTGCTATTAGAGACAGTGCCTTGCGATAATAATCAGCAGCCTCCTGTGCGCCTATATGCTCTATCGCAGTGATGAGTTGCTGCATCTCATCCTCTTCCAAGCCATTGTTCCAAAAGTAGAAAAGAGAAGTCAAGAGAACAGCGGACTGCAAAAACTCCGTATCCGCCTCCCTGTTATGTGCAGTCAACCAACGCTGGACAGCATTTGACTCTGGCAGGGGCAAGCCCTCCTCCACCAAACGCGCGTACTGTGCCCCCTGACGCAGCAGGATATTCTCATCCTCCATGAGGACGGGCAAAAAGTCTGCCGAGTCATCATTATTGGATATCAGCTGGATGAGTTTTATTGCTAACCTATCTGCCTTCTGCGATGCCGCCACTTTAGCGGATTCTACCAACTGGGCAGAATCCAGCTTGTAGACAGCATGGTTCATGAGCACATCGAGCAAGGGCAGAAGGTATGCCTCCTTTTCCTCACTACCTTTCTCAGACTTAACCCAATTGGGAAGAGACTGGATGAGTACCTTTGTTTTTTCGTGATCAAGGCTATCGAGCAGGAAAAATGCCGCCCTGACGGCATCCGCAAAAATATCCTCTTGGAGCATTTGCTCGCTGGGTGAATGAATAACAGCAGCAATGCGGTCATAGTCCTTTGCGTAATGGGAGAGTGGAGTATCACCATAGTTCTGGCATATGTGGCAGAGGGCAAAGAGCAATTCTTTGTCACTATCACCCAATTCAACAAGGGGTGCTTCTAGGGCATAGCCCTGCTTCTTCACCTGCTCCAGCAGCTGCGGCTGCTCACAGAGCAGGTCGTAGCAGGTGGTATAGGGGTATCTCTCCTCATCACCACTCGACATGATGTCGAGGCGAGCACCCTTTTCCAAGAGGTAGAGAATATGCTTGATGCTTTTCGTCTCCTTATTCTCATCGGGCGTCTGATCGAGAACTTCTGTGAGCAGCATAAAAAGAGCCGTGCGTCCCAGACCGTCTTGGGCATTGATGTCTGCCCCCTGAGAAAGGAGAAGCTCCTGCGTCTTTTTCTTCTTTTCAAAATCGCCTAAATTCTGACTCGCAATAGCAATGAGAGGCATCTTGTCCTCTCCGTATGTGCTATCAGCCCTGTGCCCAAAGGAAAAGAGTCTTTCTACAATGAGATGATGATGGCGCGCGAGAGCCGCATACAATACGCCATTGCGCTTTTCTTCTGTAATGGGTGGCGCTAATTCATCAACTGGCATCTTGTCGATGAGATAGAGAATAATTTCCTCATCATCGAGACTAATAGAGGCTATATCAACAGGCAACAAATCATAAGGGCCTCTCTTTGTAGGATCTGCGCCATGGGCTAACAGCATGTCAATCATTTCTCGGCGCAGCTGTCGGCTGACAGGATCACCCGTTTCCTGAATGTCTGTCATCAGCCAGCACAGCGGTGTATCGCCAGGCTGTTCTTCGCCATCTAGCATGAATACGGTCTGCGCATTGGGCTTTGCCCCTTCCTCAAGCAGGCAGCGCATCAGCTCTGGCTTCTTGTACAAAGCCGCAAGGTGCAGGAGGGTGAACTTTGCGCTCTTGGTCGTGAGGTTGACATCCTTTGTTTCGTTGTAGCGTGATAGGAGGTCTTGAAACTCCTCGTACTCTTTTTTATCCTGATCAGATAAGTCTTCAGTGTTGACGACACTCTGCATCATGCTGGCAATGTCTTCTAGCTCTGCCTCCGCTTGTGGAGTCACAGCAGTTTTCTCCTGCGGCTCGCAACTAGAGAAAGTTGTGAGGGCTAGCGAACAGGCAAGAGCAGAAATCAGTCGTCTTCTCATGAAGGTATAATAGCATGTTTATCCCCTCATTCCAAACGAAAAATCAAGCATAGGCAGACAGCTCGAAATCATGAAGAGATTTTTCGCCTACGGCGCGACATCAGAAGAAGCAAGGCCGCAAGGCTAATAGTCGCGATGCTAGGCTCTGGTATCATTACAGTTAATGCATACTGTCCATTTTCTGCAAATGTGAAGTTATAGATTTGTGAAAGCTCATCAAAACTTGCTTGAGTCGATGCAATCTCATCAATACGCAGCCACGCATCGCCCTCTGTTGCTCTGTAGTAGAGTTGATAATCCTTTGCCTCTAGCCCCTGTGCGTATTCGCTAAGGTGATACTGTGCTTGCATATTATCCGCACCGACCCAATCCATATCAAAATCGAAGCCCTCAACGAGCATACGATCAGGCAAAGTAATGAGATCTTCCATGGTAAGCTCCGTGATTGCCTTTAGCTGTAGATGCTCTGTATTTGCGGCTAGATTGAGAGTGAGAAGCTTTTGCGTAATATCCTCTTCACGTCTAAAGAGTATATTGGTGTTTTCATACGCGTTAAATCCCCCAGTAAGTTCAGCGACGCTATCAACTCCGCGATGGAATTCGAGGCTTCCCCCATAAACATTAAGTTGTGTATTGCTAAAACTGGGAGAACCTAAAGGTGTTGATTCCGTTTTTCCAAAGGTGAGATGCCCCGCATAGTGATTTACTGTATGCCCAGTAAGGGCACCATTCAAAATAACATCACCACCCGTAGGCGCACTAGCATCGTTCTTGTTAATATTGAGGACAGAGCTCAAACTAGCCCCTACAATCTGATCATCTATTTGCACCTTATGTGTGGATGCCGCATTCAGATTCACCGTACCGTTGGAATTAGCAATAGCATTGGATATATTCCCCGCAGCACGTTGAAGAATATTACCACTCATCAATACATCCTTATTTTCTGCCCAAAGATTAACCGTGCCCGTGCTAGCATTGAAAATGGCACCTCCGATTGCCGTTTCTGACACAACAAGGTTATTGAGAAAATCCGTGTCCACAATATTCGCAATGCCTCTATTATACATAGCTCCACCACTGCCTCCGGATTGATTTGCCTCAAAATGACTTGTAGAAATATTAAAAACGTCACCATTTGAATTACTATAGATAGCTCCACCATGACTGCTTGCTTTATTTGCATCAAAGCGAGTAGAAGTAATTGTCCAAGTGACATTTGCGGCATTCAAAATCGCCCCGCCCAAGCCAGCTTGATTCGCCCTAAATATGGCTGAATCAATCTCAATATTGGAGGCTTTCAAATTGGCGAAAGCACCGCCGAATCCCGCTGTATTCTCTATAAAATCTGTCTCACTGAGAGACATGGTCTTGTCTACCACATTATAAGCAATTGCACCACCATAACGTGTTGCACGATTCGCTCTGAATTCCGTATTATCTATTGATTCAATATTGCCTGAATAAGCACCACCTGTTGAATCAGACTCGAGATAAATCGCACCACCGTCAGAAGATGCTGTATTCTCTACAAATGTACTATAAGTGATGGATTTAATAACTGATTCTTTATCCGGAGCTGTTAAGAGGGCTGGATTTATTTTCCCAACAAAAAGAGCACCACCACTGCCAGAAGTCGCGGCATTTTTACTAAAGGTAGAATGTGATATAGTATCAATATCTGCCCCGTTAATACTTGCAACAGCACCACCGTAGCTTTCCGACACGTTTAGCTCAAAATGCGCATTACTAATGAGTACAATATCGACATCTACACTTGCTTCATCCAATGCCCCATCATTATTAATTGCACCACCAGACCCAGTAGATTTATTATTTTGCCAACTCGAATGGCTGATCGATTCTATAGTTTGATTATTATTAATCACAGACGAACCCACCGTATAATTATCGTTAAAATCCATATTTTCTAGTATCAGAGTACCACGATTAGTAAATCCATGCGTACTAAAGCTCTCCTCATCCACTTCTGTAAAAATAAAATTTTTCATAGTCAGCGAACTGCCTCCTAGAAGTATCGGTTCTGAATTAATCCCAGTATTTGTTATGATAAATTTATTGTCTCCAGCAGCACCTTCGAGAACAAAGACTTTATTTAAATCAGTAAATTGATTTAAATCTATGCTCATGTCTGCTGTTATTGTGTAACTCGAGTCCGACCCATTCCACGCATCTTGTAGCGTTTGAGCATAAACCGTAGAAATAACTGTTAGAGATAACAGAAAGGATTGAAAAATGATGTTACGCATAAATAAAGAAGTTTAAAATTGAATTTCTGAAGCGATTTTTTTAATTAATATAAAAATTATAACACAACAAGTTCATTTATCAACCTATTTTTCTCCACTCTTTCTTCGATGACACAATTGTAGGGCAAAAAAGGCTATTGAAAGAAGCAGAAAACTGTGGTAAACTTTCCCTGCTATATGACCTTGGACGAACTCAGAGTAAAAATAGATGACACCGACAGACAGATTGTAGAACTGCTCAAGCAGCGTTCTTTCTTTGTCCATGAGGTGGGTCAAATCAAGAAAACAGGGGACAGCCCTGTTTTTGTCCCCGAGCGCGAGAGCGATATGCACAAGAAGCTCATGACCCTCAACCAAGGTGTACTTCCTGAAAAATCCCTGCAAAGCATCTACCGCCAGATTGTCAGCTGCTCCTTCTTATTGGAGGGTGGCATGCGTATTGGCTACCTAGGACCAGAGGGGACTTGGAGCCATCAGGCCGCGCTCGCTCGCTTTGGCGAGAGCGTGGAGTACTTCCCCTTCCTCAGCTTTGAAGATACCTTTGATGCGGTAGAACGCGGAGTAGTTGACTATGGGGTCATCCCTGTAGAGAACAGCACGGACGGCTCTGTCTCTCAGGCCATGGATCTCTTTGCCAAGACGGGACTGCAAATCTGTGCGCAAACACACCAAACAGTCAAAAACTGCCTCATCGCCAATGTTGAGGAAAAAGA
>CAZRZE010000029.1:0-16993 GCA_964604535.1 uncultured Akkermansia sp. | reverse complement strand
TCTCCTGCAAGGTAAAAATAGTTCTCCGTGCTATTCCAGTTTAGAGTGAGGCCAGAATCAGCTAGACTTTGCTCATTAACTACGATGACGCTATTTAAATTGAGCGTCAGATCGTCTACCGTTTGTTGATCAATAGCATTGCCCCAATCAAATAGTCGAAGTTCCGATATCGTTTGCTGACCTGTTCCTATGATTTCAATACTAATTAGCGATGTTGCGTTCACACTCATTGTGCTACTTTCAGTAAAGTTGATGCCAGAGTTAATCATCTCCCCTGCTTGAAGGCCTATGTACAATCGTGCACTGTCACCCAGTTGTAGCTGAGCTGTACCTGAGAGCGTAAATGTACTATTATCGTAAACAAAAATCGTCGCTTCATTATTGACAGTAATATCATCTGATGTATAAGCATGTGTATCAGAGAAAATATTAAGTTGACCCCAAGACTCTGCCAGGTCTGGATTGTAAATTTCACCGTCTACCCCAATGACATTATAAGAAAATTGGTTTAAAACAAAACCAGCAGGCATTGTCGCACCGTAATAATTAGCCCCCGATAACTCAATATTAGAAAGATCGACATTCGTGAAGTTGGCATTGGAAAGATTAGCACTCCCCAAATACGAATCACTTAAATTAAAATCAGTAAAATCAAAACCACTCAGATCGCACCCTTCAAAGCTTATCCCAGCAAAATTCTTATCTTTATAGCTCTGTGTACTCTTCAACATGTCATGTGTGACAGTTTGTCCCTTTGATGGATCATGTCCCACTATTCCGAAAAACGAAGCACCTACGATAATTGCGTCTTTGAGTACTGCGCCTGTAAGATTGGCGCTCCCCAAATACGAATAGCTTAAATCAAAACCAGTAAAATCAAAACCACTCAGATCGCTTCCGTCAAAGTCTATCCCAGCAAAATTCTTATCTTTATAGCTCTGCGTGCTCCTCAACATATCATGTGTGACAGTTTGTCCTTTCGTTGGATCATGTCCCACTATTCCCCAAAACGCAGTACCTTCGATAATTGCGCCTGTGAGTACTGCACCTGTAAGATTGGCACCCTCAAAATCAGCATTTGTGAGATCAGCATTCGTGAAGTTGGCATTGGAAAGATTAGCGTGCTCAAGAACGCTATCTGCGAGATCGGCATTCGTGAAGTTGGCATTGAAAAGATTAGCACGCCCTAAATACGAATCACTTAAATTAAAATCAGTAAAATTCAAACCACTCAGATCGCTCCCATCAAAGCGTGCCCCTACAAAATTCTTATCTTTATAGCTCTGTGTACTCCTCAACATATCATGTGTGACAGTTTGCCCCTTCGTTGGATCATGTCCCACTATTCCCGCAAAATCAGCACCTACGATAATTGCGTTTGTGAGTACTGCGCCTGTAAGATCAGCACGAATGAGATCGGCATTCGTGAAGTTAACATTAGAAAAATTAGAACTCCCTAAATACGAATCACTTAAATCAAAATCAATAAAATTCAAACCACTCAGATCGCCCCCAATTAAGATTATCCTTGATAATTTCTTATCTTTATAGCTCTTTGTGCTCTGCAACATTTCATGTGTGACTGTTTGACCCTTCGTTGGATCATGTCCCACTATCCCCCTAAAATCAACACCTTCGATAATTGCATCTGTAAGTACTGCGCCTGTAAGATTGGCACCCTGAAGATCAGCACGAATGAGATCGGCATTCGTGAAGTTAGCATTTGTGAGATTGGCACCCTCAAGAACAGCACTAGAGAGAGCAGCATTCGTGAAGTTAGCATTTGTGAGATCGGCCTCTGTGAAGTCGACACCCCTCACTATGGCATTAATCCATGACGAGTCGATCAAGGATTGATTACTAAAATCAGTACCTATAACGAAAGCCTTACCATCATTGTTTTCATTATTAGCATAACTGGGCAATGCACTAAGGGTGGTAGCCAATACGGCAAAGCAGGCCACAAGAGCCTGACGCAATCTAAGATTAAGTTTTATTTTCATAACAGTGTATTATAGTTGTTGTGACATTAAGGAGAATTCCCCCTCAAATTATTAACAGTATAAACAAAAAGCTTTATCGCGTCAACAACAGAAAGCACATAAAAAAAACATAAAAAAACAATACGATAAAATTCCTCATGGGATGTTCTCGTAATTCGCAAAGAGAGGTCGTGGAGGGATTTTCGTAAGATTTTTGCGACTTCGCGCAAGAGCATATTATCATATGTAATAAGCGAAGGTGCAAAAAGATACGAAAATAACCCACGAAATCCTTTGTTAAGCATTTTCCACGCTCACTTTAGCAGAAAACGAATTGCGAGAACCTCCCTCATGAGAACTCCCCTTGAATGCGGTGCGGCATTGTGCTATCATGACGCCACGATGGATTTATTCACCCCACATGGTCGCAACAAGAGCCTCGATGCAGATGAACTACGCGCATCCATCATGCCCTTGGCTGCGCGCATGCGACCCGAATCCATTGAGGAGATTGCAGGGCAACAGCACCTCCTTGCAGAGGGAAAGTTGCTGCGACGCGCCATTGAGACAGATAGATTTTCCTCCCTGCTCTTCTATGGTCCACCGGGTGTGGGGAAGACGAGTCTAGCCTACGTTATCGCCCAGCAGACCAGCAGTTACTTTGTCATGCTCAATGGTGTGGAATCCAATGTCAGCGAGATACGGGAGCAAATCACCCACGCGCGCGCCCGTCTCAGCCTACATGGACAAAAGACCATTCTCTTTGTTGATGAGATTCATCGCTTTAACAAGTCACAGCAGGATGCTCTACTGCCTCATATAGAAAAGGGCACGGTGCGCTTCATAGGCGCAACGACGGAGAATCCCTACTTTGCCATCAACTCGGCCATGCTCTCGCGCTCTCAAATTTTTGCGCTAGAAAATGTACAAGATGTGGACATCATCGCCCTGCTCCGCCGCGCCATCAGCGACGGCAAGCGCGGATTGGGCAACATGCCTTTACGAGTCACAGATGAGGCACTGCAACACCTCGCGCTCAAGGCTGATGGTGATGCACGCAAAGCCCTCACTGCCCTAGAGGTTGCAGCCCTATCCACCCCCAGCCGAGAAGACGGGCAGATACACATTGACCTCCACGAAGCTGAGGAATCCATACAGCAAAAGGCTGTCAAGTACGATAGGGCGGGCGATGGCCACTACGACACCATATCAGCCTTCATCAAATCCATGCGCGGCAGCGACCCCGATGCCGCGCTCTACTGGCTGGCCACCATGCTGCATGCAGGTGAGGACATTCGCTTTATTGCGCGTCGCCTTGTCATCTGTGCAAGTGAGGATGTGGGTTTAGCCGACTCCAACGCCCTGCGCGTGGCGCTGGATGCTTCTCGCGCCGCAGAAATGGTAGGTATGCCCGAAGCCCGCATCCCCCTCGCCCATGCCACAGTCTACATAGCCACCGCACCCAAGAGCAATTCTGCCTACATGGGTATCAATGCCGCCCTCACCGATGTAAAGGAGGGCAAAACACTAGCTATCCCCGAACACCTAGCCACCCCCACCCGCAAAAAGCTAGCTGCCACGCGTGGTATCAAGACAGAGCAGATGGAATACAAGTACGCGCATGACTATGATGGTCATTATGTCCCCCAAGCCTACCTACCAGAAGGACGCGTCTACTACACGCCCACTCAAAATGGGTTGGAAAAGCGTATTTCAGAGCGCATGGATTACCTGCGCAGCTTGCAGCAGCCGCCTTCTAGCCAACCCACTGATTAGCGGTTACGCGCTTGGCAATGGGGGCATTCTGCAATGCTGCCAGAGCCAATGAACCTGTAGCCACAAAGACGGCAGGTGAGATGGGTTTTGCGACGCTTCATGCGCCTACGCTTTGCCATAATGAAGACAGGTATGGTGGCAGCCGCTACCCCACAGATGCCTATCAGGGCAACGAGTGAAACAAATTCCTGTATGGTGACGCTAGCGAGCATCATGGCGCGGCTTGGGGTTGAGGCTCTTCCTTTTGCGCAGACTGCAAATGCTCTGGCAGGGCAAGCAGACGTTCCTTGTTGAAGAAGGGTGAATAGGGCTTCTTTTCAAAAAGCGGTGGAGCGGGCGCGGCTTCTAGCTTGGTGTAGCGGACAAGAGGTGGCTGGATTTCCTCTCTATCGTACTGGGCAGGGTCGGCAAATTGGGGCAAGCGCAACGGCAGGGGCGAGAGCTCATGCAGGTTGGAGTTGAACAGGTCGTTGCGCTTCAAAAAGACCTGACCCTTGCCACGTGGTACAACTTCCTCGGGACTGCGTAAGTCGACAAAGAAGAAGATGACAACAGAACCAATAAAGGCGACAAAAAGGTAGAGTGGCAGGCATCCATGCAACTTGGTATCATGCGTGGCATGGTAGATGGGCTCTTCGCCTTCCTGTGTACTCTTGGGCATCAGTCTAGTGCGGGTCGCGCTGCCAAGGAGCAGCTGTATCCGTAGGTGAGAATGCGATCTACGATGCGTTGCGTGGTGCCCACGGAGACGGCTTCATCTTGCACCAGTACAATATGGACATTGGGATTGCCCTCTAGGGCTTTCAGCTGGGTTTCCAGCTCCTGCCAAGAGCCTTGGAGCTCCTTGGCATCAAAGAACAGGCGGGGCTTGTCACCAGCAGAGATAGTGATGGTGTGCGTGTTGTCACGCTCTATGCTGCGCATGGTAAAGTGCGTTTCTGCGGGCAAAACATCAATACCATATTGAGGCACACGGTGCTTTCCCAGCAATCCACAAACCCCCAAAAGCAGCAGGGTACTGAGACCTGATACTACAACGACAGGAAAGCCTGCTGGCTCTAGTGTGCTCTGTGGTCGACGACGCATAGGAAAAAGGAATGGTATAATTTACTTATCCTGCTCGCTATCGGTAGCTTCGGCCTCGACACTGAGGGCAGCAGGCTTTTTCATGCGCACATCGCAGATAAGGTGGACGGATTCAAGTCCAACACGCTCTACCTTGTTGATGACTTCGCGGGCACGACCAGCGAGGTACATGTAAAAGAGGTAAAGTGGGATGGCTACTGCAATACCCAGTGCTGCACCAGTCAGGGCTTGGATAACGGTGGCGGCGATTTCTGGCGTGACAGCTGCTCCGCGTGTCACACCGGGTTGCTCATAAAAGCCTATGAGTGCCAAAAGCGTCCCGAGCAAGCCCAGCAGCGGAAGAACCGTTGCTGCGCAGGCAAGGATGCGTATATGTTTTTCTATGCCATAGACCTCCAATCCAGCGGCTTCCATGGCGATGTCGCGCATTTCACTGCGGGTAAGCTTGGGACGCACGAGGACGGCCTCTACCACACGTGCCATGGGGCCAGGAAGCTGGCGCGCCTCATGCAGAGCCTCGCTATAATGCCCACTGCGCAGGAGTGCAGAGAGCCCCCTCAAGAACTCACCCGAGTTAAGGTTCACGCGGTGAAAGTAAAAAAGCCTCTCCCCCACCACAGCTACGCCGAGAAGGGTGAAGGCCAACATAATCCAAAAGAGGGGACCGAGTAACTGGATGAATGCGTACATATGCTTTTGTGACTAGAGAGTGTGTGGGGGGGGGGAGCAGAAGACGGAGACTACTTGCCGCGGATTTCAGAAACACCGAGGTAGGGAACAAGGGCTTCGGGAACGCGTATTGAGCCATCTGGCTGCTGGCATTGCTCCAACAAGGCCACATAGAGACGTGGAAGTGCGGTACCTGAACCATTGAGGGTGTAGGGAATGCGTGTTTTGCCCTCCTTATCCTTGTAGCGCAGCTTCATGCGGCGAGCCTGATAATCACCAAAGCAAGAGCAGCTAGATACCTCAAGGTAGCTACCCTGACCAGGTGCCCAGACCTCTATGTCGTAGGTCTTTGCGCTGCTAAAGCCTATGTCGCCCGTGCAGAGCTCTATCACACGGTAGTGTAGACCGAGCTTTTGAAGAATAGCCTCAGCGTGGGAGGTGAGCTCCTCCAGCCTATCCATACCCTCTTCGGGTGTGCAGACCTGCACTAGCTCTACCTTATCAAACTGATGAACGCGAATCATACCCTTGTTCTCACGACCCGCAGAGCCCGCTTCGCGGCGGAAGCAGGGGGTGTGTGCCGTCATCTTGATGGGCAGTTGGCTCTCTTGGAGAATCTGCTCGCGGCAAAGGTTGGTGACGGGGACTTCTGCCGTGGGGATGAGGAACATGCTATTATCCTCCAGACCGTACATGTCGTCTTCAAACTTGGGCAACTGACCTGTTCCATACATGCAGTCACGGCGTACGAGGAAGGGTACTCCTACCTCTTCATAGCCATGCTCCTGCGACTGCGTGTCCAGCAAGAAGTTAATGAGGGCTCTTTCCAGTCTTGCACCCAGTCCACGGTAGACAATGAAGCCAGAACCAGAGACGCGCGTGGCATCCTCAAAGTTGATGATTTGCAGCTCTGTGGCAAGTTCTACGTGATTCTTGGGTTCTGCAATGCAGGGCTTTTCCCCCCAGACGCGAATCTCTGGATTAGCGGTCTCATCCGCACCTACAGGGGCGGCCTCATGGGGCATATTGGGGATATTGAGGAGCAAATCATTTTGCTGTGTGGCGGCACTGTCTGCCAGCTCATCGAGCTGCTTGATGCGATCACCTACTTCGCCCATGCGGGCTTTGAGAGTTTCTGCCTCTTCGCGGCGGCCTTCCTTCATCATTTGACCAATGAGCTTGGAGGAGCTATTGCGTTCTTGGGAGAGAGCTTGCTTTTCTGTTTCATAGCGGCGACGCAACTCGTCGCATTCCAGAACCTTGTCCACCAAAGTCCAATGCTCGCCCCCACGAAGGCGAAGAGAGTCTTTCACCATCTGGGGATTTTCTCGTATAATGCGAATATCTAGCATAACGAGACTATTGTATCTCAATATGAACGAAAAGCAAGCCTAAATCCACCTTCCAGCCAAAAGCAAGAGAGGTATTCTCCCATGGAAAATACCTCTCAATTTTTCTTGAAAAAGAATGCTTAGATGCCAATATCAAACAAATGAGAGACAGAGTCGTTATTGTGGATATTTTGTATGGCTTGGGCAAAGATGGGCGCGATGCTCACGGTATCAACAATGTCACCACATGCCATGGGGACAGAGTCGGAGGTGAGAAGGCGTTCTATACTACTGTTAGCGAGACGCTCACGTGCGGCTGGGTTGAGTACACCATGGGAAACACCAGCAAAGATGCGGGCAGCTCCATGCTGCTTCAAGATATCGGCAGCTGCACAGAGTGTGCCACCTGATTCCGTCATGTCATCAACCATGAGAACGTCCTTGCCTTGGACATTACCGATGACGGCATGTGCGTCTACCTCTGTGGCAGAGATACGCTGCTTGGCAACGATGGCAAGCTCTGTACCCAACGCGTTGGCGTAGATTTTTGCGTTCTTCACACCACCGATGTCAGGAGAGACAACCACGAGGTTGTTTGTGTCCTTGACGTAGTTTTCTCTGAGGTGCTTGATAAGCACAGGAACAGAAAGAAGATGATCAACAGGGATTTCAAAAAAGCCTTGAATCTGGGGGGCATGCAGATCCATTGTCAGCACGCGGTTGACACCAGCTGCGGTCAGCAGGTTGGCTACCAACTTGGCAGTGATGGGGACGCGGGGCTTGTCCTTGCGGTCTTGACGTGCGTAGCCGTAGAAGGGCATCACCGCGGTGATGCGCTCTGCACTAGCGCGTCGAACAGCATCAACCATGACCAACAATTCCATAAAGTTATGGTTGGTGGGTGGGCAGGTGGGCTGGATGATATAAACATCCTCTCCACGCATTGATTCGTTAATCTGGACAAAACTCTCTCCATCGGGGAAGGTTGTTACCATCGCCTCGCAGAGAGTTTGGTTCATCTCGTTGGCTATATCTTGTGCTAATTGGGGGTGTGCTGTTCCACTAATAATTTTCATGTCGCGATTTAGAAAAGGGGGGGTGCATGTCTATTCTTGACATTTTTGAACAAAATATCAATACTAAAAGCGAGCCAGTAACATTTTTTTTGACGCACACATGAATAAGAAGCTAAATATCAACAATGATTCGAATATCAGCATAGCGGGCTGGGCAGGATTAACGCTATCACTCATAATAACATTCTGGTTTCAAGGGTTTTACGACGTTTTCTCAGCAGGTTACCATAGCGCATTGGTCTGGTTAGAGAGTTCTTGGAACGCCGAGACGGACTATGAACACGGCTGGATGGTGCCCCTACTCTGTGCTTTTCTAGTCGGACATGCGTGGATGAATTCCCGCCAAATTCACAAAGCACCCTCGCTGCATGGACTGTGGTTGCTAGCTCTGGGTGTACTGCTCTGTGTCATCTCCGTACGCACGCAGCAAGGACGTGTCGCCGTGGGCGCGTTACCCATCATCCTAATGGGACTAACATGGTGCTACTGGGGCGGACAGATGGCGAAAAAGCTAGCCTTCCCCCTCTGCTTTTTCTGGTTGAGCATACCGCTACCTGGCTTCCAACAGGCAACCGTTAGCCTACAGCTACTCGCCACACAGGCCGCTCACTATGGAGCTACCCTCGCTGGGGTAGACACCATCATGGACGGTACTAATATCAGCTCTGCCACGGGTAACTGGGACACCTACAGCATTGCTGGTGGTTGCTCTGGCATACGCTCTCTGATGGCCCTGCTGATGATTTCCTTTGCATGGGCATACCTCGCATCAGGGCTTTCTCTGTGGAAGCGTGTGCTACTCGCCCTTAGTGCCATACCTATTTCCATCATAGGTAACGGCTTTCGTGTTGCTAGTATTTTCATCTGCGCGGAATACATCAACCCTGCCTTTGCCAGCAAGACATGGCATGACTGGTCTGGTCTGCTCTTCTTCTTCCCAGCCAGTATGCTCGGGCTTGCTATATTGCATGGTCTGCTCGCAGGCGAAATCCCCTTCTTAAAGCGTCGTCGCGTTGTCGTGCGCCGACAGGAAAGCCAACAGAACAACTCCGACAGCCCCAGCCAGCCATGAACCTACTCAAAGCCTTTCTCCCCCCTGTCCTCATTGCGCTGATTTTCAGCGTCATCATCTTTATCCCACAGGATACAAAGCTGAAAGACTCTGCCATCTCCCCTGATTTGCCTCTTGGCTACTCCGTGTCAGGTTGGTACGGTGAGCGCATGCAAGAATCCGCGCAGGAGCGTGGAGCCCTTTCTGCGGACACCCTCTTTAGCAAGGCCAGCTACAACCCCATAGGTCGCAGCACTCCCACACCGCCAGTAGAGGCCTCCATCGTCTACTCCGGCAGTGATATGAACGCCTCCATCCACCGTCCAGAGCGTTGTCTTCCTGCGCAGGGACATCTCAACCTGCTGAGCAGGGAAGAGGACATCAAGCTAGCTGACGGACATATCATGCGATTCACCCGACTGGCCTCCACCAGCAATCCCCCTGCCCTCAAAGACAAGCCAGTCAAGAGCATCAACCACATCAACTACTATGTCTTCATCGGTCATGAATGCGTGCGCAGCAACCACCTTTCTCGCACCTTGCGGGACATGCTAGACCGCGTACTAAAAGGCTACGTCCAACGCTGGGCCTACGTGCAAATAGGCAGCTATTGGGGAGACGCCATAGGGGTCAGCGAAGAGCAGTGCGAAGCTGCCATCAAAGAAGTGCTCTCCCAAGTCATTCCTGCCACCCTAGACAGAACAAAAATCAAGGACTAAGCGCATGTTCTCCTCCGAAGTCTGGGCTCAACTCTTGCCCCACCAGCAAATCAACAACATCATCCTCATCATCAGCACCTTGCTCTGCCTTCTGGTGCTGGGTATGGGCTACATACGCTATCGACTACAGCCAAGTACACTCAGCCCCCATGCGCCGGGCATTGCGGCAGAAAAATTCCCCCATGGAGTTGACTTTGCTGTGACAGGCTTTATCCTCTTCGGCATCTGCAGTAGCATCCTTGATTTGAACCCGCCTCTTGCGGCTGGCGCAGAAGAGGAAAACTCAACAGAGGCTATGGGGCTGGGCTTTTACGCCTTCAACTTCATCCTGCAACTGCTCCCCTACGCACTGCCCTTCATCCTGTACAGCATGCGCCCCAGAGCGGCTAAAACCTTCATCAGCAAATCAGAGCGCGTAGGTTGGCTCCTCCTCACCATACCTGCCATCTATGCATTCAGTATCGTATTTGTCTTCTCAGGGATGCAGGAATGGATCATCCACCTCACCCAAACACCAGAGGAGCAGGACATAGTCGTACTCATCAAGGAAAGCAATATTGAATTGCAACTCTACCTTGCAGCCAGCGCCATCATCATCGCCCCACTAGGAGAAGAAGTACTCTTCCGAGGCTTCCTCTACCCCTGCCTCAAGGTGCGTGTAGGGCGTATTGCCGCCATCCTGCTGAGCAGTCTCAGCTTTGGCGCTGTGCATATGTCACTGGCGCAGCTGCCCATACTCACCTTCTTTGGTATCCTGCTCTGCTATGCCTATGAGCGCAGCCACTCCATATGGCTACCCATAGCCATACACTTTATATTCAACACACTCAACATTCTATTAATCATCTACGGCCCAGCATGAGTAGCCTCTCCCAATTAGGAGAAAATGCCATCTTGCAAGAACTCCTACAGCAACTGCCTAGCCACCCAGAGCTGATCCTCGGCCCTGGGGATGACTGCGCGGTCATCGCAGGTACAGAGCAATGGGACTACCTGATCAAAACGGATGTCATCGTGGAGAACATCCACTTCCTCCCCGACAGCTCCCCTGCCCTCATAGGGCGTAAGGCACTGGCAAGAAACATCTCTGACATAGCCGCCATGGGAGGCATCCCCACCCATGCGCTCATCACCCTCCTCGTCCACCCCAGCCGCAGCATGGAGAGCCTGCGAGAACTCTACCACGAGGGCATCTGCCCGCTGGCGAGGCAGTATGGCATCTCCATCGCAGGGGGAGAAACCTCCTCCCTGCCGCAAGATGGGCTCATCATCAATATTTCCCTCGTGGGGAAAATAGAGCGAGGAGAGGCCGTCACACGCACAGGAGCGCAGGCAGGTGACATCATTGCCGTCTCGGGCAGATTGGGCGGTTCTTTCCCCAGCGAAAGGCATCTCAGCTTTGAGCCACGCTTGGATCTAGCCCGCTTCCTCCTTTGCAAGGGCTACAGACCAACGTCCATGATGGATCTTTCCGATGGGCTAGCAACTGACTTACCACGCCTCTGCCTAGCATCGGGCTGCGGTTACGACATCCAATTAGACCAACTGCCCTGCCACGAGGGATGCAGCCCAGAAGCCGCCCTCCGCGATGGCGAAGACTATGAACTGCTGCTCACCTTCTCCCCCAGCACGTGGGAAACCCTCGCCACCGAGACCGCTCTACCCACCCCCCTGCATGCCATAGGGCATATCACACGCGAAGGCTACAGCCCCACCCCACAGGGAAAGGACTGGCAGCATTTCAATAATTTATAAGCTCACCATGCAATAATGAAGATCAAAAAACACCCCTCAGAAAAATCCAAGGGGTGTTTTTTATTGCGAAATAATCGTGCTTAGTGCTGATTAGTAAGCTTTCCGTAGAGAGGGCCAAAGTTTTCGCAGGCGCGGAAGTCTGCGGACTCTGGGTTCTGCGTGCCGAATGCACCCCATGCCTTGGGACGGAAGATGTCTTCATCTGCAACATTATGCATAGCAACAGGGATGCGCAGCATGGAGGCAAGGGTAATGAGGTCTGCACCTACGTGACCCACACAGGCAGCTGCGTGGTTAGCACCCCATACGTTCATGACGGAGTACACGTCCTTGAACGCGCCCTGACCTGTCAATACAGGCACAAACCATGTGGTTGGCCAAGAGGGGTTGGTGCGTACGTCGAGCTTGTCATGGATTTCCTTGGGGATGTCAACAGCATAGCCTTCTGCAATTTGAAGGACAGGTCCTTGACCCTTTACTAGGTTGAGGCGCACCATGGTCATGGGCATCTCACCCTTGGTGAGGAAGTTGGAGGAGAAACCACCACCGCGGAAGTATTCACGCACGGCGGCACCCCACTTGGTCGCTGCAAGGCAGGCATCGGCCTCTTCTGCCGTGATGTCCCAGTAGGGCTTCATGGTAGGATTACCATTGCAGTCCTTTTGTTCACCTGTCCAGTCAAGGGAGGCAGAGCCAGAGTTGATGAGGTGGATGATACCATTGGCGGCACGACCAGTCAGTTCTTGACCTGTCACGCGCTTCACTGCATCGGGGCTCCAGTAGGTGCGAACGTCAGCAAAGAGCTGTGCTGTACCTGTCAGGAGGTGACCAAAGAGCATGGAGATACCATTGAGGGCATCATTTTCTGTAGCAACAACATAGGATTGGCGCAGACCATTCCAGTCAAAGGAGGAGTTGAGCATAGCCTCGGTGAAGTCACCATTGGGCATGCGGTCTGTCCACGCACGTTGGCCTTGGAAGCCACCTGCTATGGCGTTGTGTCCCTGTGCTTCTTCTGCATAGCCCAGCTCACGGAGGCGGGGATTGCCCTGCATGAGGTCGCGCACGATGAGGGTCATCTTGACAACTGTTTCCCACTCGGAGGCTTTTTCTTCGGCTGTCTTCTGTTGTTCTTCGCAGTTCCAGTCCTTGCCTTCGAGGCATTTTTCCTTTGTCCAAGCGAGGGCTTTTTCAAATTCAACGGGGTCAAAGATGCCCAAGTCCAAGCGGCGGCGCACTTCGCTCATGTCAACAAACTCTGTGCGCAGGCCGAGGAAGTCGCTCATAAAGTGAGCATCTACCATGGAACCAGCAATACCCATGGAGACGTAACCAAGGCTGAGGTAGGCCTGATCCTTCATCGTCGCAACTGCAAGACCAGCACGCGCGAAGGCAAGGATTTTTTCCACCACGTCAGCAGGGATGCTTTCGTCATCCAAGTCCTGCACGTCGCGACCATAAATCGTGAACACGGGAACACCCAGTTGGTCATGACCTGCGGCAGCGGCTGCAAGGTAGACAGCACCAGGGCGGTCTGTACCGTTGAAGCCCCAAATTGCCTTGGGTGTACCAGGTGCGAGGTCAAGTGTCTCTGTACCATAGCACCAGCAGGGAGTCACTGTGAGGGTGAGACCCACATTGTTGGCTGCAAACTTGCGCTGAGCAGCAGCAGCCTCTTGGAAGCCACCAATGGTTGTGTCAGCGATGACGCACTCCACCTTTTCCCCACTGGGGTGACGGAGGCTGGATTCGATGAGGGCGGCAGCGCGCTGCGCCATCTTCATGGTGACGTCCTCCAATGACTCGCGGACACCGTTACGGCGGCCATCAATGGTGGGGCGGATGCCAATCTTGGGCAATTCATTTTGTTGTCTGTACATGATAGCAGTGGGGTTGATTATTTTTTGTTAGGATGCTTTACGTTGAGACCATAGCTCTTGAACTTTTCAAGCACGTGAACAATCTCATCGTCAGGAAGGGTGGTGAAGGTGCCTACGGAGGCAACGCCCATGTAGACGCGGCAGAGGAACTCTATCTCGCAGAGGAGGTTGTAGGTCTTTTCCATAGTAGCCTCAGTGGCAACTAGACCGTGATTCTTGAGGATGCAGGCCTTGCTCTTCTTCTGCGCCATAGCGGCAGTAATATTCTGGTTGAGCTCTTCTGTACCATAGGTAGCATACTCTGCGCAGGGAACAGCATTAGCACCGCAAATAGCCACCATGTAGTGGATGGCGGGCAGCTCATCAATACCCAAAATGGAAACCATGGTCGCATAGAGCGCGTGGGCGTGGATGACAGCATTGCAGTCGGGGTTATTCATGAGGATGGAGTGATGGAATCTCCACTCGCTTGAGGGGATTTTTCCTTCCTCAATTTCGCCCTCATTGCTGATGAAGACGATGTCTTCGGGGGTCATTTTGTGGTAGGGCATACCAGATGGGGTGACAAGAATGCCGCCCTCGACGCGGTGGCTGATATTACCAGCTGTGCCTTGGTTGATGCCATCTTCTTGCATCTTGAGGCAGTGCTCAATGATGCTCTGACGTATTGATAGGTCTTGTATCATAAGTTATTTATATGTTAAAAAATGCTTCGTTGGAGGCATTCACGTGCCTCAGTTAAGGTGGAAAATAGCCCCATACCCAGCCACTGGGAAAGCAGATTACCTGCTGCCGTGGCATCAATAGGACCTAGGGTGACAGGGACATTCACATGCTTTGCTATGCTGTCGCAGAAAATCTTGTCCTTGCAGCCACCTCCCATGATATGTAGGCTGGAGATGGGAGAGCCTGTCAGGCTTTCAAAGACAGAGAGGAAGCGACCATGCGCCTGCCCCAAGCCCTCGTAAACCGCCGCCGCCATCTCACCACGTGATTGGGGAATGGGCAGATTGTTTTTCTCGCAATGCGCTAGGAGGGTAGCCTCCACATCGCCTGCTTCATAAAAGGCGGGATCAGTAACATCCACGCAGAAGCCCTTGTCCATACAAAGACGCGCCTCATCCTCTATCTGGGCAAAGGAAATACCCCACTTGCGTTGCAGCAATTGCAGCGTCCAGAGACCGTTGATGGATTTCAAAAAGCGCACACTGCGACCGTAGCCCAGCTCATTGCTAAAGCCTGCCGCAAGTGCCTCGGGCGTGGTGATTGCCTCTGTGCGCTGCTGTCCCATCAGTGACCATGAGCCACTGGATATGAAAACTGAGTTCTCATCACGCAGCGGGCAGGCCAACACCGCAGCTGCTGTATCATGAGAACAGCCCGCTATGATGGCAAAGGGCTCGCAACCCAAGGCCTGTGCTAGGCTGGGGCACAGCATGCCCTTCTGCGTGCCTGTTTCTTGAATATCTGGCAGCAAAGCCTCATCCAGACCAATGGTAGATACAATCTCTTTCACCCAGCCAGAGCCATCCTTGTGCAGCATTTGCGTGGTGGAGGCGATGCAGGGTTCTGTGCTCATGTGACCGCAGAGCCAGTAGCCAAGCAGGTCGGGAAGCAAGAGCACCTTGTGCGCTGGCGCGAGAAGCTGACTACGAGACTCCCAGTCCTCGGAGACCTGATAAAGGCTATTATAGGGCATGGGAGAAATGCCTGTTGTTTCAAAAAGCATGGGCGTGGTCAATCCGCGAGAGGCTAGCTTTTCGGGCGTATTTTTGGTGCGTTCACTGCGGTAATTGATGGGGTTGGCTATCAGCTCCCCCTCTGCATTCACATAGCCACAGTCCACTCCCCATGTATCAATGGCGAGGGAATGGGGCTGGATACCACGTGCGCATAGCTTTTTGATGCCTGCTAGCATCTCAGCGTAGAGGCGAAGAATATCGGTATAATAGTACTCACCAAGGAGTATGGGCTCACAGGTAAAGCGGTGTACCTCTTCCATGGACATCTCCCCTTGATGGAGAGTGCCTAGATACATCTTTCCCCCCGATGAGCCAAAGTCACAAGCCAAGGAGTATACGGGTGATGGTGTCATTACCCCTATAGACTAGCGCAAGCGCGGAGATTGTCAATCTTTATCTTTGAAAAAAGCTGCGAAACTGGACACATTTAATCCAACTCCGCGCCCTCGGCAAATAGCTCATAGGCGATGGAGTCTATAATCTCCACCTCAGCAAACTCTCCTACAGGTAATTGGGGGTCTACGTGGACAGCTCCGTCCACATCTGGGGCATCCCAAGGACCACGGGCTATGCCCGGTGCATCCACCAGAACGCGCATTCGCGTGCCCACGCCCAGTTGACCAATCTCATCAGAAATCTTGGCTTGCAGCATATTGAGCTCATTCACACGGCGGCGTTTGGTGGCATGGTGTACCTGCCCATCCATTTTTGCGGCCAATGTGCCTTCTTCGCGAGAATAAGAGAAGACACCAGAACGCTCGAAGCGGAACTCCTTTACAAAGTCCTTGAGCTCCACATGCTCCTCTTCAGTCTCATGAGGCAAGCCGCTGATGAAGGTGGTGCGAATACCCACTTCGGGCATGCGTTGGCGTATACGACGCAGCAGATCACGTATATCATCACCGCTGGTCTCACGGCGCATGCTAGTCAGCAGGCTATCAGCAATATGTTGCAAGGGGATGTCCACATACTTCACCACCTTGTCACAGGTCGCCATGGTCTCGATGAGCTCATCACTCCAATGTGCGGGGTGGGTGTAGAGAATACGAATCCAAAAATCACCGGGTATGTCATTGAGATCTCGCAGGAGGCTGGCAAGGGAATCCCCCTGTGAGGAATCCACTCCACTGGTCTTTGTCGCCCTCTTCTCCCAGCGATCCATGCCAAAGTAAGTGGTATCTTGGGCAGTGAGGTTGATTTCTTTGATGCCGCTTTCCACCATCTTGCGAGCCTCGCGCAGGATGCTCTTCACCGTACGGCTGCGGTGGGAACCACGTATGCGCGGTATGATACAAAACCCGCAGGCATGGTTGCAGCCTTCGGAGATTTTGATATAACTATGACTATTTTCTGTCAGGTGGTAGCGATGCTCGGTAAAGTCGGGTATGAGTTTGGAACTGGGGGTGGAGTAGATGCGCTGCGCTGTGCCGTCAAAGCAAGCGGTTGCAATGTCAGCCACCTCGTGAATGAGATCCAGCCCCATAAAGACATCCACCTCGGGCAGGCTGTCGGTGAGGTTTTTGGCATAGCGTTGTGAGAGACAACCTGCGACAATGATTTTTTGCTCCCTAGGGGTTTCGCCTTCTTCACGTGCACGCCCAGCAGCAATGATGGTATCAATGGCCTCCTGCTTTGCAGGGTCAATGAAGGCACAGGTGTTGATGATGAGCAAATCTGCCTTGGGAGAATCCACCTTGGGACCAAAACCAGCAGCAAAAAGCTCTCCGACAACTATTTCGGAGTCAACCAAATTCTTAGAACAACCCAGCGAGATAATAGCAAAGGAGCGCGACATGGCTTCTTATATCATATACGCAGCATTCAGAAAAGCCTATATTCATGAGATTGACTTGACAAATGAACCGAGGCTTTGCTAGATTAGCATCATGACACATCTATTGTTAAACATAGTATTCATCATACTCG
>CAZRZE010000028.1:0-17154 GCA_964604535.1 uncultured Akkermansia sp. | reverse complement strand
CCCCCCCCCCCCCCCCCCCCCCCCCCCCCCCCCCCCCCCCCCCCCCCCCCCCGTGGTACAGGGTATCATCCTCATGGGTGGTGCGCTCTTTGCACTGGGCTACCTCATCATTAACACGGAGGGTAGCTTCCTAGAAATTGCTATAGAAAGTCAGAAGTTCGAGGTATTCAACTTTGCCTTTGACTTCACCAACGCCACCTTCTGGGTTGTTATTGTCGGTGGTATAGCTACGCAAATCATTTCCTACACCTCTGACCAGACCGTTATCCAACGCTACATCACGGTGAAGAACGAAAAGCTAGCCGCCAAGAGTATCATCACCAATGGCGTTCTCAGCCTGATTGCCTCGGCTATTTTCTACATGATAGGCACGGCACTCTTCACCTACTTCCAAGGCAATCCCAGCGCACTGGATGCAGGCATGAGCAGTGGGGACGCTATTTTCCCCTACTTCATCATGACCAAGATACCAGTCGGTCTGGCAGGTGTGCTGGTGGCAGCCATCTTTGCTGCGGCGATGAGTACCGTTTCCTCCAATATCAACTCCATTGCGACAGCCTTTACCATTGACATGTACCAAAAGCGTCGCCCCCAAGCCAGCGACAGGAACAAGCTCTGGGCGGCACGCTGGGCGAGCATTGTTTCTGGTGTGCTGGGTTGTGGCTTTGCCCTGCTGATGGCTACATGGCAAATCAAGTCCATCTTCGACTGGTTCAACAGCATGTTGGGACTGCTCACTAGTGGACTGGGTGCGCTCTTCTTCATGGGTATCTTCTTTGATCGCATAGGAGGTCGTGCCGCGTTGATAGGCTTTATCACAGGTACAATTGGTCTGTGGGTCGTGACCACTTACACGAATATTTCCTTCGTACTCTACGGGCTTATTGGTATGACTCTGATTACCCTTATCTCGCTCATCATGAGCTATATCCTGCCACGCGAGGAGAAAAACCTCGCAGGGCTCACATGGAAGAAAAAACCAACTGCATAGTCAAATCATTATGTCCTATTTCCGTAAATCTAGCCTCCTGCTATTCGCCTCTGTCCTGTTGCTCAGCTCCTGTGAATCGCAGCGCACATACTACGATGAGGCGGGCAATGAAATAGCCCCCGAAGGCGTAGATGCCAAGACCCAATCCTTGGAGGAACGCTTCACCTCATCCTTTACCATGAAGAAGACAGAGCAGGGCGTGCCCATGGCTACGTCTGATAAGGTTAGCTCCTTCCAAGGCAAGATAGATGAGGCACGTGGCAGCAAGGATAATGTCTTTGAAACCAGTGAGTACAAGGACATCTCTGTCTTCTCCGATGCGGATAGGCACTCACGCTGGGATGGTGAGCATGTGGCTAGAAAAAAATATGCTGGCAGCCATGAAAGCGACATCAGCCGTGACCTAAGACCAGATTTCCTAGACAAGGGCAGGGGGGTAGAAATCAAAGAATACGATACCACGCGCGGTCATCGCTCTGACTTGGAAAATGCCCAAAGCTCTGTAGAGCTCCGAGAGATAGAGCAGAGACGCAGTAACATGAGCGTGGCGGATAGGAATGCCTACTTCGAGCAGCGAGCGCAGGACTACAAGCAGCCCAAGGTCATCAACCGAAATGAGTACATACGCATGACCATGGAGGAAACCCGCGCTATGCTAGGTCGCGATGAGGAATAGAGGCTAGCCTGAGTCATTGCTCCGCCACCCAGTTACAAAAGCCCTTGGCCCACCTCAGGGAGATGCCTTCTAGCTGTGCTAGTTCCTCCGCGCTCTTATTGCGGATGTTTTTGACGCTGCGGTAGTGCTTTAATAGCTGCTCTTTCTTCTTCTGCGTCATGCTGGGGTAGGCATCAAGCGCGCTTTCCTTGACTCGCTTTCGTACCAGTAGCTCGTTGTAGTTATTGGCAAAGCGGTGCGCCTCGTCTCGCAGTCGTTGGAGTAGGCGTATGGCTCCTGATTCTACGGGGACTTCTAGCGGATCACTTTGTCCTGCAAGGTAGATTTCCTCGTTGCGCTTTGCGAGGCCTATGATGGGTATGCCTTCCAGTCCTACTTCGCGCAGGACATCAAGGGCGACTCCCAGCTGGCCCTTGCCGCCGTCAACGACGATGAGGTCGGGAACGATGATGGGGGCTTTGCCTGCTGCGCTCAGTTGCTTCAGCCATGTGTAGGCATCAAGCTTTGCTGGTTTTTCATGCAGGGCGGTGCTTTCTCTGAGGATGCGCGTGTAGCGGCGGCGTATGACTTCTAGCATGGAAGCAAAGTCGTTTTGACCGTCAACGCCCTTGATGCGGTAGCGTCTGTAGGCTTTGTTATCGGGGCGCCCCTGTGTGAATCTGACCATAGAGGCGACAATGTGGTTGTCGCTGAGGTTGGATATGTCAAAGCATTCCATGACGGTGGGGGGCTGCATGTCGAGTATGCGACCGAGTTCTGCTAGATCTTCATCGGGGCGGACAGTGCCAGGTAGGTCTCCGCTTTTTCGAGTGAAGCGACGGGTTGGCTCTAGGGTTTTTTGGATGTTTTCGCGTATGTCGCGGAGGCGTGCGGCGTGCTCAAACTCCAGCGCATCGGAGGCAACTTGCATTTCTGCACTCAGGGCATCAAGGTGTTCTTTGCGTCCGCGTGTGCCTTCTAACAGTCCTAGGGCAGCGGCAAAGTTTTCCCTGTAGTCCTCGGGGCTGATACGTCCTATGCAAGGGGCGGAGCACTGGCGGATGACATCATCGTGGCAGTGTTTGTATTCTTTTTCCCCTGGGCGGCGTGCAGTGCAGCTGCGTAGTTTGAAGCGGTGGTTGAGCCACTCTACGGTGTCTTTGAGCGCGCCTCCGTGGACGAAGGGGCCTATGTAGCGTGCGTTGTCTTCCTTTTTGAGTCGCACGAGGGAGAAGCGCGGTAGCTCATCTTCTACAGGGGCACGCAGGAGGTAGAATCTCTTGTCGTCTCGCAGCTGGACATTGTAGTGGGGGCGGTAGTCCTTGATGAACTTTTGCTCCAGCATGAGGGCTTCTGCGTCGTTGCGTAGTTCATAGTAGTCAAAGTCTTCTATGGCGCGGATGAGGGCGCGAGTCTTGTGGTCGCTGAGGGTGACGCGGGAGGGGGAGAAGTAGTTGGCTAGGCGGCGTTTGAGGTTTTTTGCCTTGCCGACGTAGATGATGTGCCCGCCTGCTCCTTTCATGAGGTAGACACCTGGGCAGTGCGGGGTATTACGCCATTTTTCTTTGAGCTGAGCTGGGCTCATGTCAGTAGATGGTAAAAGCTCTGCGCGCTCTGTAAGCAGCTGCGGAGGTATTCTTTGAAGGATAGGACATCAAAGGCGCAGAGTATGAGGACGAGTACCATCATATTGGCAGCAATGATGAAAAATGCAGAAAAGAGTAGTCCGTTTTCTAAGAAGTCAGGCTGTTCTCTCGGGATGACCCATATGGTCCAATACACGTGGAAGAGCAGCCAGCCACCCAGCCCAGCATAGAAAAGATGCTCATAAAAAGCGAAGGGGAAAAGGAGGTTGATGAGCCAGACTCCACCGCACCAGAAGAGTAACCAGAGCGGGACAAAGTAGGGGGCGAGGGCAACGATGACATTGTCTTCATCCGTCTCTATATAGCCTCCGTCTAGCCCAACTTTGAAGCTGCGCACGTTCTGTATGCAACAGATAGCCATGATGGCGTGCGTCGCCTCATGCCCCAGTACATAGATGTACATGAGTACTGCTCCAAAGAGGGGTGTGAGACGCTGCAAAAAGTGGAGGCTGCCCATTAATATAGCCCCCAGTATGGTGTACCACACGGGGATGCTGGTCCAAAAGCTGGCATCCTGTATGATGCCTCTTGCGGCATGCAGTTGTAGGATGAGGGCATGCGCCATGACGAGGGAGATGGGGAGGATGAAAATGAGGGAGAGCAGGATGCGTCGGACTCGCTTGTGCCCGCGTATGGGGTCGTATTCATCATCATCTGCCCAAGATCCAGAGTGTGCTGCCTCGCTGCGCAGTAGGTCAAAGGGTTTGAGGTTTTCGAGGTATTCTGCACGCAGTCGTAGTTTTTTCCACACGCCCAGTGGTGGGTTGACGAGGTGTTCTACTTCGTGGGGTTTGTCCACGGGACGTCGCCAGTCGCCATGCTCTTGCATGGGCTGCTGTCTTCTCGCGGCTCTTTGCTGCGCTTTGGCGTGGGAGAAAAGGTCTTTCATTGGGTGGGGCGAATATCCTGAATGACGAGGTTCACACTGACGCGTCCCTTCCAGACATTGCGGTCAATGGTGAAGGCTATATCCCATGGGGGGTCGGGAAGCTGTGCTTGCGAGCCGTTGAAGTACATGACCTCACACTCCACTTCTTTTTGTCGAAGGACGAGGCGCATGTGCCCACCTGCTAGGCGGCGTGGTGCTTGACTGAGCATGACATTGCGGCTGAGAAAGATGGGCTGCGGATTGGAGTTGCCAAAGGGCTCTAGCAGTTCATAGCTTTCGAGTAGTTCGAGGTTGAGCTCACTGAAATCCACCTCTGCATCAATGAGGAGCTGTGGCTGTTGCTTGTTGCTGCCTAGTTCTTCTTTGACAAAGTTGTTGAAGGCCGCGCGGAAGTCATCTAGTTGTGATTCCTCCATGACGATGCCCGCAGCCATCTCATGCCCACCTCCTGATATCAGCGTGTCAGCGCAGGCATGTATGGCCTGCACCAATGATATGCCAGGGACGGAACGTCCAGAACCCTTTCCTACACCATCCTTGTCAAAGGAGATGATGAAGCAGGGCTTGTGATAACGGCGCATTAATAGTGAGGCGACAATGCCCACGACACCGGGGTGCCAGCTACGAGAGCCTAGTACGATGACCTCATCGGTATCTGGGTTGTAATGCTGTTGCAGCATGGAGACCGCTTCATCGCGGATTTTTTCTTCTTCCTGTTGGCGCAATTGGTTGAGGCTGTCGAGGCGGCGCGCTAGGTGCACGGCCTCTTTCCAGTCTTCTGCTAGCAGCAGATTGAGGGCGTCAAGGGGGGAATCCATACGTCCCGCCGCATTGAGGCGCGGTCCGAGGCGAAAGGAAATTTGGCTAGAAGTCAAGGGCAGGCGCGTCTTGACCAAACGGTTGAGGGCAACAAGCCCCAGATGCTGACTTTGTTCCATGGCGCGCAGTCCGTGGCGTGTCATGAGTCGGTTTTCCTCTACTAGCGGGACGATGTCTGCTACCGTGGCTATGGCTACCAGATCCAAGAACTGGCGCAAATCCACATGCGGCAGGCGGCGAAGCTTCATGAGCGCGTGGGCTAGCTTGAAGACCACACCCGCGCTGCACAGGTAGGTGTAGGGGCTGTTGCCTTCTAGTTTTGCGTTGACGACAGCAACGGCTGCGGGGCGACCGCGCGTGCTGGCCTCGTGGTGGTCAAGGATGATGACATCCACACCACGCTGGTTGAGCATATCTACCTCATCGACTGAGGATGTGCCACAGTCCACGCAGATGAATAGCTGGGGAGGGCGGGGGCATTCCTCTGTTGCGTGCTGTATGCCTATTTCGCTGAGACCATAGCCCTCTACAGTGCGTACAGGGATAAAGTAGTTCACGCTAACGCCATAGGCCTGAAGTATGCGGTAGAGTATGGTTACAGAGCTAACGCCATCAACATCGTAGTCCCCGTAGATGCATACCTGTTCCTGCTGGTCTATGGCTTGAAAGATGCGCGCCGCAGCTGCATCCATTTCTCGTAACTCGAAAGGATCGCTCAAATTAGCCAGTTTTGGACGTAGGTATTTCTCTATTGCATCGGGATCAGAAATGCCACGCTGCGTCAGCAGGCGCCTTACTAACAAGGGTAAAGGTTCACTTAACTCATCATTTGGGGCGACATCTCCGTCCGTTGGGCGCATCGCCCAACTGAACTTCGTACTCATGAGTAAAAGTATATCATAAGGCAAGAGGGTAGGTCAAGGATTGATTGAGTCTATTTATTTTCTATTGACCAAGGGAAAGTCCCTCACACACAATAGTAGCCAAGTGCGTGCCCCTTGCTCTATGCTCTGCCTCATGAGCTACAATGCCCCAGAGTTAGCCAGACTTTACTATGAGCAGCACGGACGCGATTTTTCGCATGACTGGGTTTCCCTCGGTCGCAATCCTCGTGCAGTGTTGGTCTGGCTGCCTGATCTCGTTGTCCTCATGAAGCCTGTCCATCGACATGATGATGCCCCTTGGTCTCATCTCTCCTCCAGTCCTCTTGACGCAGATGCTTGGTACGTCCACCTACTCGTAGGCAAGCTGCAGCTTGCCTGTCAACTTGGGATGGGGTTAGAGCCCCTGCCCTACCTCTGCTTTCAACGCGGGATGAGGGATGATAGGGTGCATGTCTGTCGGTGGCAGGTGTTTTTATCTCGGGGATGTTTCTTATCATCCCCATCATTATCAAATATCAATATAGAAAGAATATCACCCATGGGCTTTATTATGCCAGATACATCCGCACCAACTGCTCCAGCTACTGTGACGCCACCCACTGTGACGATTACGGAGGCTGATGCGTCCAATACCATAAGCCAGCAAAAGGCCTTGGCCGATAGGCGCAGAGGGCTTGTCTCGACACTTAATTCCTCGCGACAGAGTAGCTCTCCCTCACAAAGCACAGTTGGCAGCACCTCAACCCTCGGTTCGTGATGAGTGAGTCCCGCTCTATCAGTAGCATTTACAGTGCACTCAAAAGCCAGCGCGCCCCATGGGAAAGCTGGTGGGAAGAGCTGCGCCACTACGTGTTACCCAGCAGGTTGGAGCATGAGGGGCATGTCCCAGATTCCTCCCACCGCCTTTATGATACCACGGCTGTGGAGGCTTGCCAAAAGCTAGCCAGCGCGCACATGAGCTACATCACGCCCAGTCACGAAATGTGGTTTCAGTGGAGCAGCCTCGACCCCGACATAGGGGATGAGGCAGAGTCGTGGTATCATCAGTGCTCTGAAATTGCCAATAGAGAGTTGGCGATAAGTAATTTTTATACAGAGTTGCATGAGTGCTTTCTCGACCGCGTGAGCCTTGGCACAGGTAGCCTCTTTTGCGGGCCGCCCAAAAAAGGCAAGCTGCACTTCCGCCACATACCCTGTGGTCACTTTGCCTGTAGTTACCAAGATGACGGCATGCTGGACACCTATGTGAGAGAATTCTCGCTCAGTGCAAAGCAGGCAGCCTCCATGTTTGGCGAAAAGGCATTGGGGAAGAAGGCGAAAACCTTGCTATCGCAACCCGCCCGCGCCCTTGACAGCAGCCTGCGCTTTTTGCATCTGGTGCGTCTGCGCTCCCAACGAATACGCGGCAGGGTTGGTGCTAAAAACATGCCCTACGAGAGCATCAGCTACTGCTTGGATGACGACTGTGTTGTGGAGGAGAGCGGTTACAATGAGTTTCCCTACATGGTCACACGATTCTTGAAGTGGGGGGAGGGCGCATACGGCATCGCGCCAGCGCGCCTCGTCTATCCCGACATCAAGCAGACGCAGTTCCTCAATCGCATCCTTGATATGTTGGGAGAGGTGGCAGCCTTTCCGCGCATCTTGGAGCTAGCCAATCAGGTAGGAGAAGTAGACCTACGCGCAGGCGGTCGCACCCTCATCAACACAGAAAGCGCAGCACTGGGCTTCCCGCGAGAGTGGGCAACCCAAGGCCGCTACGATGTGGGGATGGATAGGCTAAAGCAGAAGCAAGAGAGCATCAATCGCGCCTTTTTCCTGCCCATGCTAGAGCTCTGGCAGCAGAATAAGCAGCAGATGACGGCCGCAGAGGTCTATGCGAGAGAGAATGAGCGCGTGATGCTTTTCTCCCCCTCCTTCACCCTCTTTACCACGGACTTCCAACCCATGATGGAGCGCATCTTTGCCACCCTCTTCAGGTTGGGACGCTTTCCCAAGCCGCCCAGCACCTTGCTGAAAAATAATGCCAAGGGGGAGGAGGAGGTGGAGATGCCCCGCGCTGTCTATCAGGGGCGCATTGCCTCTGTCATGAGACGCATCCAATCAGAAGGCATGGAGCGCGCTCTCGCCCGCTTGCAAGGCATGGTGGGCATGGACCCGCAGCTGGTGGATCATATTGATCTCGACCGCAGCTTCCGTTACGCCGCACGCATGGATGGTGTGCCAGAGGAAGTCCTGCGCCCAGAGCGCGGGGTCACCCGCATGCGACGGCAGAGGGAGCAGGCTGCAAAAGGTGCTTCAGAGGCATCAGCAGCATCAGCGATTAATCTCATCCCAAGCAATCCATCATGAGCTCTGATGAATCCCTCAACCAACGGCAGAAAGCACAACGACGCGCACTTGCAGAAGCGAGCCGCGAGCGTGCTCGCCTGCTACGCGTCTTTGAAAGCGAAGAAGCCCAACAGGTACTTCAGACGCTTGAAAAGCGATTTGAAACAGATTTCCCCGTCTTTCAGGGAAAGGCGGGGCAATACGACCCTCTCGATGCGATGCGTCGTGATGCCCACAGAGAAGTCTTTCTGGTTATTCGTCGTCAAATGGACTTGGCGCGACAGGAAGCAATACAAAACAACCCGAATATAACACCATGAACCAAAACCAACAAGAAAAAGACAAACAAGATAATATGCTGCTCCCCCCGCAGGATGCAGAGAGCAATAAGAGCATGTCCCTTCCAGCAGAAGGTACAGAAGGCGCAGAAGGTGCTGCTGCTGCAATGCCCCCTCATAGCGAGGGTATCATGACAGCAGAAGGCGAGTTCTCCCCCAAGTGGTATGACAAGTTTGAATCCCTGAGAGAGTTTGCCCCCTCGCTCAACAAATTCCGCCGCCCCGAGGCATTGGCAAAAAGTTATGCCAGTCTGGAGCGCATGAAGGGCTACCCCAGTATAGAGGACGAAAAGCGCATGGACGCCTTCCGCCTCGCCATGGGATTGCCAGAAAAGAGCGAGGATTACACCCTAGCCCGCCCAGAAAACACCCCCGACATGCTCTGGGATGAAAAGCTGGTGGGCAAGATGGCTGCCATAGCCCACCGCTACGGCATACCAACGCAGGCCATGCAGGCACTGGCTGATAACTACTGTGTCGAAAACGGTCATGCCCTAGAGGAGTGGGAACAGCAGCGAGAGCTACAGATGCAGCAATCCGATGCCCAGTTGCAACAGGAATGGGGCGTGGAGTATGAGCAAAATCAGCAAGCCGTCGACCAAGCCCTTATCACCCTATGCGATCTCGCTGGCATAGACAGCACCGCATTAGCAGGCAATAGCGCGTTGCATAGCTCCCCAGAATTCAAGAAAATCATGCTAGAGGCAGCACGCCTCTTGGGCGAAGCCCCCCACCATGAGGGAAGCAGCCCCGACAATCAGCAAGAAGCCTACCGCATCGCACATGACCCCACGCACCCCCTGCATGAGGCCTACATGCGCACCAGCCACCCTCAACACCGTTATGCTAATGAGCAATACGATAGATTAGCCTTTGGTTCTAAGTTATCAAATTAAACCCTCTTCTATCGTGTAACTATTGCATTATTAACCGCCTCAGAGCAATCTGAGGCGGTTATTCTCATCTTAGTCTTCCGAAAAAATAGCTTGAAAAGGCAAAGTAAAATGATAAACTTCACCTAACCACGAAATCCTCAATTTTCTCTTTTATAATTAAGGGAATTGATTTGAAGCCAATTATATTAATTACATATTTATGCACTTACAAAAATCTGAAAATACGCATTCTTCTAAATATTCTTTGCTGTTGCAGTGCTTCATTTATACTTTTTTCATTGCTTTTATTACATATGGTTATCACTATTCTAGCTCCAATTTTGCGTATGATGGCTTAGTGGGGTCGGATTTAAGAGCAGATTCGATGACAAAAATTCAATTTGGACGCTATTCCCAGTTATTAAATTTTCATTTTAGAGGTTTTGTTTCCGCTCCTTGGATTGTAGGCATTCTATCAACGGCATGGGCTTCCCTTAGCGTGTTTTTTATCGCGAAAATATTTGGTTTGACGAATAAAATTAGCTTGATAATCATCAGTGGCCTCATTATCACCGCACCAACATTTGCTTATTCTCATAACGTCTTTCTTCATGAGGTAGATAATTTTTCTTTAGCCTTTCTTTTTGGTGTGCTTAGCGTTTATTTGTACACAAATAGACCTTTCTGCGGGAGTGTTTTAGTGGCACTATCGACTTTTGTTTTATGTGTTAGTTTTTATACTCCTTACATTAGCATTATACCTACATTATTTTTATTAGTTCTTATTCAAGATATATTTTCAGGTAAATCGACTCGAGCATTTTTAATCAAAATTGCTAAATTTGTTGGCTTCTGTTTTATTGGTGGTTTAATTTATCTAGCTATTTATAAGACGCTGTTTCTTGTTCTTGGTATGCAACCAGCTGATTCTTACAATAGTGTAAATAGTATCATAAGCAAATCACCGGTTGGGTACTTCTTGTCATTTTTGCGAGAATTTGTCTTCAGCTACTATATAATTATAATAAGAATACTCCGTCCTGTTACCTATAATACCAATATAGTTGGCGCTCTTTTTGCTTTGGCTGCGCTCTTAACTGCGTTTAATTTTATCAGGACTATCGTTCTTTCAAAATTAACAAAAAAACAGCTTGCTTTACTTGCTGTCACTATTCTATTGCTTGTGCCTTCATTATTTTTAGCAAGACTGCTAGCATCAGGGCTTTCGCATTACGGTACTCAATATCCCGAGCTTTTGATATTTTTTGTATTTTTAATTTTTGCTATCAACTATGAACGCTGTAGAACAAAATCATCCGCACCTGTGGATAGGCTTGGAGCATACTCATATAAAATTGTTTTAGGTATTCTGTTTATAGGTTTGTTTGCAAATTGGATTTTCGCGAATAGGCTCTTTTATTTACGGGAGCTTACGGCTACAACAACTCATTCATTTTACACACGATTGGTTCATGATATTGAAAAAAATGAACATTACAAGCCACAGGAAACATCTGTCGTATTCATAGGCGGTGCTCAACGATCGCCTTATTTGCATAAACGTGAAAATTTCAAAGAATGTGAATTTGTTTATTTCCAAACAGGACCAACAACTATCGAATATGATATCGCTTCGAATGTTACTCGATATGTACGTCACCATCTCGGCTCATCACTTATTGTTGAAAGAGTCATTGATAATATAGATGAGATTCCTGAACCTTGCCGTCTGATGCCGCTTTATCCTAAGAGCGGGAGTATGGTCATGTTAGACAATAAGCTCTATGTCAATATATCACCAATAAAAGAATAGCAGAGCGAGGTGGATGGTTGTGCCTGAATGGCATAATTTCCCATCAGCTCAAGCAACCGGGGCACTGGCGTACCCAGTGATTGGGCTGGGTTTCTGCTAGCTCTGGCACGCGGTCTTGGAGGCAGAGGGAGGCTCTACCTATCTCATTGCGTGGGGCAAAGGAACAGCCGCGTGGGGCTTCTCTGAGGCTGGGAGGCAGTCCCGATATACTGCTGAGACGCTGCCCCTTGCTGCCCATGCTGGGGATGGAGGCTAGTAATGCACGGGTGTAGGCATGCAGGGGGCTGCTGAGGAGCTTTGCCGTGGGCGCACTTTCCACCACGCTACCAGCGTACATGACCTGCGTGCGTGTGGCATAGTGCCTGACCAGACCAATGTCATGGGTGATGAGGATGATGGCGGTGCCCAGCTCCTGCTGACGCGCATGCAGGAGGTCAAGCACCTGCTTTTGCACGGTGACATCCAAGGCCGTTGTCGGCTCATCAGCAATGAGGATTTCTGGTCGAGTGATGAGAGCCATAGCTATCATCACTCGTTGCCTCATGCCGCCGGAAAACTCATGCGGGTAGCAATTGGAACGCTGCTGGGCATTGGGGATGCCTGTGAGGTGCAATTCCTCCACCGCGCGGGCGCGGGCTTCCTTCCAGCTGAGTTTTTGGTGGATGACAAGGGGTTCAGCTACCTGATCCCCCACAGTCATAAAGGGGTTAAGACTGGTCATGGGGTCTTGAAAAATCATGCTGATGCGATGACCTCGAATGTTTTTCCATTCTTTGTTGCTGAGACGCAGCAGGTCTTGACCATCAAAGAGAGCGTGTGAATCTGCGGCAATATCCGCAACGGCTGTGGGTAATAATCCCAGCAGGGCAGAGCAGCTCACCGACTTTCCAGAGCCAGACTCGCCCACAATGCCCAGTGTCTCACCCGCAGCTAGGGAAAAGCTCAAGTCATTGACAGCGTAGACCAATCCCTGCCTTGTGCGAAAGCGTACGCTTAGTGCTGATACATCTAATAACATCTGATAGTGAATAGTCTAGCTAGATGATGTCGCAATGTCAAGCCAGAAGCTCACAGTATGCAGGATTATGCTAAAAGACAGAGAGAGCAGGGAGGCAAAAAGCCCCCCTGCTCAATTCTATATCTTTTTTAGTCTATCATGCAGCCACTGCCTTGCGACGACGGCGTACTAGCAGTCCTGCCAGCGCAAGCAGGCTGAGGGTTGCCGTGCTTGGCTCTGGGATGTAGAGAACAAGATTATCTGACACACTGCCAAATCCAGTATTTGTAGCCCCTCTTACATGATAAGATTCATCATTTATTATAAGATGGATATCTCCGAAGTTTATGCCCAGTGTTTCCACATCGTGGAGACTAAAGGCGGTGATCACCTCCGCATCAAATCCATCTATTGGACCCAAGTTTAATGTAAATGAGCCTTCTATTATGCTTTCCATTACATTTGCATCTAGTGTGATTTCATAAACTGTCGTCATGCTAGTATAGCCTTCACTCGTGGTGAACATCTTCTCTTCAGGTGCTGACATAGTCACGTTGGTAAGAGTACTATCCTTGATGGTATAGTTACCTAGACCAGTCAGGGAGTCCTGAGAAAGCGTGACTCTGTCCAGTGTAATATGACTACCAGCTTCTGCTTCAATGGTTAGTCCAGATAATGTGAGCTTGCTTACGGAGAGGCTACTGTCCTGCTCGGCAATTATTTTTTCTGTGGTCCCTCCCGCGAGGCTGCTTGTTATCGTACCACCACTCAGAGTATTATCCTTGCCGGTAAAGCTGAGAGCAGTGCTTGCTGCCAAGTTGACAGCACCCTTGATAGATAGATCACCGCTTGTCGTTGTCACTGTGCTGTTCAGAGTGCCTGTACCGAGGGTGAGGGCACCTTCATTTGCGATGCTGTTGCCTACGCCAAGGTAGTCAGCAGCATTTGCGATGACGCTAGCTGTGGCATTGATTGTGAGATCACTCTTCTCTAGTGTGCCAGTGCGCGGTGCAATGTAGTCGCTCTCGCCTATTTCGCCTTGACCAGCGTATTGCCCGAGTATCAGAGTGCCAGCGTGAACGGTGATACTCTGGTTCTTGACACTGTCGTTGAATAGAATAGTACCAAAGGCTGTACCTGCATCAACAGATATGTCAGCACCGAATCCATCTTTGCCATTGTTAATAAGGATGATGTTAGTAGCCTTATCCTCGCTGTTGCCATTAATGCTGTCATTCACAGTAATACTATGCTGATTATAGGCGTTAAAGTGGAGAGTGCCGCTATTATTAATGGCTTCGTAAGTTTTATTCCCTACATCACCGATATAGTTACCTGTAAAGTGCATGCTGCTATCCTTGGCGAGGAAGCCTATCGTGCCGCTGTTGAGAATCGCGCCGCCTGCAGTAGTCGAAGAGTTCCCGATGAAATCACCCGTGATAGCTTCAATCTTGAAGCTGTTGTAAACTGCCCCACCTTCTATGGTGGCTGAATTCGTGATGAAATCACCCGTGATGGCTCCCATCTCTCGGCTGTTGTAAATTGCCCCACCATCGGAAGTGGCAGAGTTTGCGAGGAAGTCACCCGTGATGGCTTTCATTGTTTTGTAGTTGCGAATCGCGCCACCTTTTGTAGCGTAGTTCGTTATAAAATCACCAGAGATAGCTTCCATCTCGCCGGCGTTGTAAATCGCTCCACCTTCATCACTCGCAGAATTAGCAATAAAAGCACCCGTAATGGTATCCATTTTCGAATAATTAAGAATCGCCCCACCTTGCTGATTGGCCGAGTTTCCGATGAAATCGCCCTTGATGATACCTATTTCGCTGTTGTTGCGAATCGCACCACCATACTCAGCAGAGTTAGCGATGAAATCACCCATGACACTTCCAATTTTCATATTATAGCCGTTATAGATAGCCCCGCCATCACTGCCACCATCTTCGCCGAGACCGATGAAGCTGTGGTTAATAGTAACACCAGTTGCATCGCCATCGACATGTACGTTATTACTGGAGTAGGCGATGAGATCTGGTTCGCCTACTTCTTGAGACTCTTGAAGGGTGTATTTTCCATTTATCTGTTTCCAGTAATAGCTTTTCGCTATCTTGTTTTCTCCATGGCTTGCAATATCGCGGAAGTCGTCACCGAGTGTGCCCGTGAAGGTGAGATTATACGGATCTGAACTGTATGTCTCCGTCTCAGTGGCATAGCTGGGGATATTGAGACTAAAGCGCCCCTTAGGGTTGTCGACACTCACGAGGCTGAGCTCGTAACCTGCATCAGGGGTGTAAGTGCCAAGATCAATGATGGCTAAGCTGTAGCTATTTCCAGATTTTGTCACTCTAGTGAAGGCATTTGTCGCCCCAATGATAGTAATATCCTTCATTAAATCTGAAAGATTTCCTATTGAGGAAGCATCATCCCATTGGATAAAGTTCCTGCTTCCAGAGAATGAGCTAGAGACATTGACGGTAATACCATTGACCATACCTAGTCCACCTGTGCTGCCGAGGATAAGTTGAGAGCTATTCTCCGTCGTATAGTTAAAGCTGAGCGTGCCAGCATTCAGTGTCGCATTACTTGTAATCGCCCCATTGAGGACGATGTCACCACTGCCGCTAATGCTGCTGTTCAGTGTGCCTGCGCCGAGGGTGAGAGTGCCTTCATTCGAGATGCTGTTGCCTACGCCAAGGTAGTCAGCAGCATTTGCGATGACGCTCGCTGTGGCATTGATTGTGAGAGAACTCTTCTCTAGTGTGCCAGTGCGTGGTGCAATGTAGTCGCTGTCGCCTGCTTTGCCTTGGCCTGCGTATTGTCCTAGTATCAGAGCGCCAGCGTGAACAGTGATACTCTGATTCTTGACACTGTCGTTGAGTAGAACAGTACCAAAGGTCGCACCTGCATCAACAGATATGTCAGCACCGAAGCCATCTTTACCATTGTTAATATGGATGATGTTAGTAGCCTTATCCTCGCTGTTGCCATTAATGCTATCATTCACAGTGATGCTATGCTTGCCATAGGCATTTAAGTGGAGTGAGTCACTATTATAAATAGCCTCATAGGTTTTATTCGCTACATCACCGATATAGTTATCTGTAAATTGAATGCTGCTTTCCTTTGCGAGGAGACCTAAGGTCCCTCTGTTGTAAATCGCGCCACCAGCACTGGTTGCGGAGTTGGCGATGAAATCACCCGTGATGGCTTCCATATCGCCACCGTTGCTAATCGCACCACCATTGTAGGTTGCCGAGTTAGCGATGAAATCCCCTGAGATGGCTCCCATATCGCCGTTGTTGATAATTGCTCCACCCTCATTGCTTGCCGAGTTAGCGATGAAATCACCCGTGATGGCACCCATTTCGCCTTCGTTGCTAATCGCCCCTCCGAACTGCTCCGAGTTAGCGATGAAATGTCCCGTGACATCACCTATTTTCATATTCACGTCATTATAGATAGCCCCGCCATCCCTGCCCCCCTCTCCGCCGAGACCGATGAAGCTGTGCTTAATGTCCGCACCAGTTGCATCACCTAGGACGCGTACATTGTTACTGGAGTAGGCAGTGAGGTCTGCGTCGGTTGCCGTTCGGCTAACGCGATCGAGGGTGTATTTCCCATCTACGATTTTCCAGTTATAGCGTGCTACTTCCTCTATAGCCCCTTCTCCAGCTTCTTTTGTGAAGTCATCACCCATCGTGTCATTGAAGACCAGATTATATGTCGTAGAGTTGTATTGACCTGTCTGGGAATCATAGCTGGAGATATCTAGGTGAAAGGTTTTTGGAGTATCTCCTACTGGTACTTGAGAGAGCTCGTAACCTGCATCAGCATTGTATGTGCCAAGATTGAGTTCTCCAAGACTACGGCTGCTTACACTATAGCTATTGCCATCCTGAGTGACCACTACGAAGGAGTGATCCGCTCCAGCTATGCTAATAATGCTCTCTAATTTTCCTGCACTAATTACATTCTCATTGCCAGCATCCCATGTGATGAAACTATCTGCACTGGTTAATGAATCAAAGAAGTTCACACTAATACGGCTGTTAGTGCTGAGTCCACCTGTGTCACTCAGGTGCAACTGAGATTGATCCAGTTGAGCTATATTAAAGACAAGTGTGCCAGCATTAAATAAAACAGCACTTGTAATCGCCCCATTGAGGACGATGTCACCACTGCCGCTAATGCTGCTGTTCAGTGTGCCTGCGCCGAGGGTGAGAGTGCCTTCATTCGAGATGCTGTTGCCTACGCCAAGGTAGTCAGCAGCATTTGCGATGACGCTCGCTGTGGCATTGATTGTGAGAGAACTCTTCTCTAGTGTGCCAGTGCGTGGTGCAATGTAGTCGCTGTCGCCTGCTTTGCCTTGGCCTGCGTATTGTCCGAGTATCAGAGCGCCAGCGTGAACAGTGATACTCTGGTTCTTGACACTGTCGTTGAATAGAACAGTACCAAAGGTCGTACCTGCATCAACAGATATGTCAGCACCGAAGCCATCTTTGCCATTGTTAATATGGATGATGTTAGTAGCCTTATAGTTGATATTACCATTAATGCTATCATTCACAGTGATGCTATGCTTGCCATAGGCATTAAAGTGAAGAGTGGCTCTTGAACTACTATTATAAATAGCTTCATAAGTTTTATTCACCCCTTCACCGATATAGTTCCCAGTGAAATGCATGCTGCTTTTCTTCGCGAGAAAGCCTATCGTGCCACCGTTGTAAATCGCGCCACCAGTGCTGGTTGCCGAGTTCGCGATGAAATCCCCCTCGATTGTTCCTATTTTGGAAAGGATCAGGTTGCAAATTGCTCCACCATCTGCGGCAGAGTTTGCGATGAAATCAGCCGTGATGGATCCAATCTTGCCGTTGGCGTAGTTCTGAATCGCGCCACCAGTACTGGTTGCCGAGTTC
>CAZRZE010000027.1:0-17734 GCA_964604535.1 uncultured Akkermansia sp. | reverse complement strand
TCCTTGTTGTGCGTGCGCAGACTTTACCAGCTTTTGAGATGTGAGTCAAGCTAGATTTGATGTTTTTTGTGCATTTTTTTACATTTTCTTCATTCGCTGCTTTTTCATTGACAGCAAGCGGGGGCTTTTCTATAGTATACAGTATGACAAAGCCAGAAAATCCCCTAGCCTCTCGTCGTCTTAGTGGCAACGTACAAAACATCCAGCAGATAGCTATCCCTGCTAGTACAGGTAATCCTATCCTTGATGCCAATCTCTACGATATCGCTAACCGTTATTGTGGCTCTCATCAACCAGAAGTACTCTTGCAATTACTCGCTACTGTAATGAATGCGGCGCAGAGCAACCTCAACGACCATGACATGCGCATGCTCTCCGTTGCTCTCAAGGAGATGTATGAGGCAGAAAAGCTTTTCTTACCCTACGAGCAAAAGCGCAAGATTACCTGCTTTGGCTCTGCACGTATCAAGGAGGGTACTCCCGCCTATCAGATTGCTCATGACTTTGCCCGCCTCTGCTCTGAGGCAAACTACATGATTATCACGGGTGGTGGCCCTGGTATCATGCAGGCATGCAATGAGGGCGCTCTACCCGATATGTCCTTTGGCCTCAATATCACTCTTCCCTTTGAGCAGCACCCCAATCCAGCTATAGCTGATAGTGGCAAGATGCTGGACTTCTACTACTTCTTTACACGAAAGCTCAATTTGGTCAAGCAAGCGGACGCTCTCGTTGCCTTCCCCGGTGGTTTTGGGACAATGGATGAGATTTATGAGACCATCACCCTCATGCAGACAGGTAAGGCTACAATCTTCCCCATCGTACTCATCGACCCTGCTGGTGATTTCTTCTGGAGCCGTTGGTTGAACTTTGTGAAAAAGGAGCTGCTTGAAGAGGGTCTCATCTCCCCCGAGGATGTGGACCTGCTCTATATCACAAAGGATGCAGAAGATGCCTTTGCGCATATTGAGCACTTCTACAGCCGCTTCCACTCCTATTACTTCAACGGTGATGTTCTCTCTATACGTATGCATGACGCTATCAGTGCGGAACTTTTCGAAGAGATTGCTTCCGATTATGCTGACATCATGCCCAAGGGCGATCTTGTCCAGTTGGATGGCTGCGCAAAGGATGTTGAATCTCAGTTGGCACATCTGCCGCGTCTGCGCTTCACCTTCAATTTGGGTGATTACGCAAGACTGCGCCAGCTCATCAACGATATTAATGAATAAAAGCTAGGCAGTCTCTCTATTTCTAATTTAGAAAGACTTTAGAGAGACTGCCTGCGAAAAAGCATTGCTTTTGCAGAGAATATAGGCTATCATAGGTCATCTCTTGGAGTATGAAAGCTTTATTATTTTCTAGCAGCTGTCTTTTTACCGTTTTATTATTAAACTCTTGCACCCAACTTTCTCAGGGTAATCTTCCTCAAGATGGTACCATTTTGGAGGGCGATCAACGTACTGAGCCCATGACACAAGGCGGCAGAACTAACACTGCTAATGTGAACACAAACACAGGAGGAAAGGTTCAACCCAAGGCACCAGGTAGACGTGTTTTTAGCGTAGCAATCAACTCCCCCTATGTTGCACTGACCTTTGATGATGGTCCTCACGCGACACATACTCCACGCATTCTCAACATCCTCAATAAGTACGGTGCAAAGGCTACCTTCTACGTACTTGGAGAGCGCGCAGATCGTCACCCTTCCATTGTTGGACGTATTGTTAACGAAGGACATGAAGTAGGTGTACACACATGGGACCACCCTTCCCTCACCAAGGTGAGCCGCACAGAGGTTATCAGCCAGATGGACAGATCCCTCGCAGCTATCGCTAAGGGTACTAGCAAGAAGCCTCGCACCATGCGTCCTCCATACGGAGCGGTGAACAAGTCTCTCGCTGACCTCTTTGCCCAAAACTACGGCATGACCACTATTCTATGGAATGTGGATACCAATGACTGGCGTCGTCCCGGTGTCTCTGTAGTCACCAACCATGCCGTCAACAATGCCAAGAATGGTTCTATCATTCTGCTGCACGACATCCATTCTTCCTCAGCTGATGCTGTAGAAGGCATTGTCAAGGGTTTGCAGGCACGTGGTTTCAAAATTGTCACTGTCAGTGAATTGCTCTACCGCGCTTATCTGGAATCCCAGCAAGCAAAGCAGGCAACAGCAGCAGCAGCCCTTCCTACAGTGAGCACCACAGCCCCCGATGCACCCACTGCACCCATCACGCCAAGCAGCATCCACCAGAATGCACTGACCCCTGCTGTCGTGCCAACAGCACCTGCGCCAGCCACAGCACCTGCAGCAACTCTTCCCACTGTGGACACTCAATCCACACTTTTCTAATCGCATCATGAAAGCAGGTATTGTTTACCTAGTTGGGGCCGGTCCAGGTGATCCTGGTTTGCTCACCATCAAAGCAAAGGAACTTTTGGAACAGGCGGACTGCGTTGTCTATGACGCCCTCGTCTCCCCAGCTATACTCGGCTACATCAATGAGAACTGTGAGCGCCACTTTGTTGGAAAAAGAGCGCAGCATCATGCCCTCCCTCAAGAGGAAATCAATCAACTACTTGTCTCCTGTGCGCAAAAACACAGCATTACGGTGCGCCTCAAGGGCGGTGACCCCTTTGTCTTCGGACGCGGAGGAGAAGAAGCCCTTCATCTGCACTACGCCAAAGTCCCTGTACACATCGTCCCTGGTATCAGTTCTGCTATTGCTGCACCAGCCTACGCGGGCATACCTGTCACACAGAGAGGCATGGCGACACAGTTCACCGTCTTTACGGGGCATGAAATGGAAGGACGCAGCCCCGAAGAAAGCCAGCTAGATATTCGCGGCATTGCCCAAGCACAGGGAACAAAAATCATGCTCATGGGCGTGAAGAGGCTATCCCTCATCATAGAGCAACTCCTCGCAGAAGGTCAATCCCCCGATACCCCTGCTGCCCTCATCCAATGGGGAAGCACGGCCAAGCAAAACCAAGTCATAGGCAAGGTGGGCAACATTGCCCAAATAGCCCATGAGGCAGGCATTACAGCGCCAGCCGTCCTTGTCATTGGAGAGGTAGCCCAGCTCAACAAGCAACTCAACTGGTGGACAAAGCGCCCCCTACACGGTCAACGCATTGTCGTCACCCGCACGCGCGAGCAGGCGAGTAAGCTCAGCAGCGCCCTCAGCCATATGGGTGCAGAGATACTAGAAATCCCCACCATACGCATCGCACCACCCAGCGACCGCCATGCCTTTGCGGAATCTGTTGTTGATGCCCCTCAGTATGACTGGCTCGTCTTTTCCAGCCCCAATGGGGTAAAGAAATTTTTCCAAGCCTTTTTCGCTGTCTATGAGGACATACGCGAAATAGGTGGTGCACGTATTGCGGCTGTAGGTCCTGGTACGGCAGCAGAACTCAAGAAGGTGGGTCTCATGGTCGATGTCATGCCTGAAAAGGCAGTTGCAGAAGAACTCATCGCCGCCTTTGACACGAAGGCAGAAGAATTCGGCGGTGTGGAGCACACCAGCATGCTTTGGGTGCATGGAGAACAAGCACGTGACACCATCTACAAGGAGCTCATGAAGCGCAAGGCCATTGTAGATGAATGCCTCGCCTACCGCACAGTACCTGTTGCGGATGATCCGACAGGTGCTCTTGCCTCCTTCCAACAGGATGGCGCAGATTGGATTAGCTTTACCAGTGCCAGCACAGTCAATAATTGGATGAAACTGGGGGTCCCCCTCCCAAAGAACATCAAAATAGCCAGCATTGGACCTATCACCACGGCAGCACTAGCAGAGCACGGCTTAAAGCCTAATATCGAAGCGCCAAAACACAATATCCCCAGCCTCATCAAGGCCATTCAAAAAGCTTGCCTTTCTTCATGATGCGCTCTGCCTCAGGGATGATGTTTTACTGTGTAGGTGTCAACTTTCGCGCCTGCCCCATCGCGCAGCGTGAGCAGGTGGCTGTCGCCACGGCAAAGCTTCCCCTACTCTTAGAGCGTATCAATTCGCATGATAGCATAGAAGAGTGCGTTGTTCTCTCCACATGCAATAGAACAGAAATCTATGTTTGGACAGCGGATACACTGCTAGCCAAAAAGCATATTCTCAGCTGCCTTGTTGGTGACTGCGATGAGATGCTTCATTTCTTCTATGAATACAGCCACCTTGAGGCACTAACCCACCTCATTCATGTGGCAGTGGGCTTGGATTCCATGATATTGGGAGAGACAGAAATATTCGGTCAGCTTAAAGAAGCCTACCGTCAAGCAGCGGGGGCTGGGTCTACGGCCGCGCGACTCAATCGACTCTTCCAGCGCGTCTTCACCATAGCCAAAAAGGCGCGCCATGAAACCTGCATCACACGCGGTCCCACTTCCATTGGTGCGGCAGCCGTGCGCGTTGCCATTTCTCAGATGGGCAGCATTGCAGGCAAGCAAATTCTCCTTGTTGGTGCAGGTGATGTAGCGCGCAGTACTGCAAAAAACCTTCATGCGCAGGGCGCAGAAGCACTCTTTGTCGCCAACCGCTCTTACGAACGCGCCTTAGAACTTGCCGAACAGGTAGGAGGAGAGGTCATACGCTTTAGCGAATGGCAGCCCTACTTTACCCAGGTAGACATTGCTATTGTCTCAACAGCTTCGCCTGTCTTCGTTGTTCGATACGAGGAGTTGCTCACCATACAAGAAAAGAGGCAGCATCGCCCTCTCCTCCTGTTAGACCTTTCTGTCCCTCGCAATGTTGACCCCCGCTGTGCCAGCATAGAGGGTGTGCTTCTTAGCGACATTGACCAATTCCAACTCCTGCACACGCAGAGCGAAGAAAAACGACATGGCGAAATAGCCAACTGCCATCGCCTCATAGAAATATGGCTACAGGATGAAGCAGGGGCTCTGCTAGGGCAAAAAGTTATACCTGTCGTCCAATAAACGTAGCATCCATGCCATGAGTGGGATAAGCGCAACACTCATCCAGAAGAGTATGTAAGACACGCGCACCGATGAGCGTGGCACATTGGAGGTCCTCCCCTGCTCTACGCGTTGCTGCTGTATATTACAGACTACTTCCTCATTCTTTGACAGTGTTGCCTTCATTGCTCTTTTGAAAGTATGGCACAATAGCGATGAGAGTGCAATCATTTTTCGCATAAAATAAGAATCTTGACCCACGCCCACTTTCCTGTACAATAAGGCTAGCAATGAAAGAGCCTATTGTCAGAAAAATCCAGCATATCACTGTCAAAAAATTTATAGAAACCTACCGAAAAGAACGTAGTTTGCTTCTAATCAATGATTCTACAGGTATGAAGCGACTCATCACCCAGCCGGCAATCAATCGCCCCGGTTTGGCTCTGGCTGGTCATTTTGGCTACTTTGCTCATGAGCGTATACAGGTCTTTGGCAATGCAGAAAATGCCTATCTGGAATCCCTACAGGGGGAAGATAGGCAAGAGCGTCTGCGCCGCATTTTCTCCTACGATGCCATGCCCTGCCTTGTATTCAGCCGCAATGTCGAAGTCCCATCGGATGTCATTGATTTAGCGAATGAGTTTGGCGTCTGCATTTTTGTCTCAGAGCATAGAACCATGGAGTTTTCAAATCTTTCCACCCTGATTCTGGAGCGACTATTTGGCGATATGACCTCTCTGCATGGTTGCATGGTCTCCATACGTGGCATTGGTGTGCTCATCAGAGGCAAAGGTGGCGTAGGCAAGAGCGAAATCACCCTTGGTCTCGTAGAGCGTGGTGCGTCCCTAGTTGCTGATGATATGGTGCGTATCCGCAAAGTGAACAGCCAGCTCATCGCAAGCTCTCCTGATCTCAGTCGCGGCTACTTAGAAATACGCGGCATGGGCATCATCAACGTGACAAATCTTTTCGGTCTTAAAGCTTACAGCAAGGAAGAGACCATCAACCTAGTCGTTAATCTCACCACAATAGATGAGAAGCCAATGAGCGAGTTAGAACGACTGGGACTGGACAGGAAAAAAGAAACTATTCTAGGTGTCGATGTGGAATCACTCAACCTCCCCATCGCCCCTGGACGTGACATGTCCCGCCTTATCGAAATTGCGGCCTTGGAAATCTACCTCCGAGATTGCGGCTACCACATGGCTAGTGAGTTCAACAAGCGTCTGCATCAAGAAATTGCTCGCAAAACCAAGCTTAACAAAGAAAATAACCCCGATATTAACGAATGAGTACCCCTCTCTCCGATATAGTCCAATTTTTAGATAGCCAGCTTAATACCGCCGCTGTTCGTGATGCCAGTGTCGCACTCAATGGGTTGCAAGTAGAAAATGACGGCAGCGTCAGCTCTGTTGCTCTTGCGGTTGATGCCAGCCAAAAAACCTTAGAAGACGCTGTTGCAATGGGTACAGATCTGCTCATTGTCCATCATGGTCTGTATTGGTCGGGCCTGCGTCCCCTCACAGGCTGGTGGAAGAAGAAGCTTTGCACCTGCCTCAACAACAACCTAGCAGTCTACTCCTCCCACCTCCCCCTTGACCTACACCCCACGCTGGGCAACAATGCCTGCATTGCTGAAAGTCTCGGACTGCGCGACATCAGCCCCGAGGTGGACATGGGAGGCGTTAATATAGGCTTTGCAGGAGAATTTGACGGTACTATTGGCGAATTACGCGATACCTTTGCCCAAATACTGGGTGGAGAGGTCACCTCTGTCATCCATGACGAGGATGCACCTGCTGGCAGGGTTGCTATCTGCTCTGGCGGAGGCGGTACAGAAATCTACCAAATGCAGTCAAAGGGCTACAGCTGCTACATCACAGGGGAAGAAAACCACTGGGTGAGCAACGCTGCCGCGGACATGGGGATGAGCATCCTTTTCGGCGGGCACTACGCTACAGAGACTTTTGGTGTCAAGGCACTGGGCAAGCTGCTCACAGAGCAGTTTGGGCTAGCATGCCACTTCATTGACAACCCAACAAACATGTAAGAGGGCATGGACTATCTTGTCAGCTCAGAGCATGTGGGCATGCGTCTGGATCAATACCTTGTTGTGCAGCTGCCAGAGTTATCACGCTCTCGCATCCAGTCTCTGATCAAGAGCGAGGACATCCTTATCAATCAACGCCCCACTAAGGCAAAGACCCCAGTGGAGCTCGATATGCGTGTGACGGTCAATATCCCAGAGCCAGAGCTAGCCGAAGCCCTCCCACAGGATATTCCGCTGAGCGTGCTTTACGAGGACGCAGACTTGCTAGTCATTGACAAAGAGAGCGGCATGGTTGTCCACCCTGCGGCAGGTAATCCCGACGGCACACTAGTCAACGCGGTGCTTTTCCACTGCCGCGCAGAGCTTTCTGGCATAGGTGGCGTAGAGAGACCGGGTATAGTCCATAGACTCGACAAGGACACCAGCGGCTGCATTGTTGTTGCCAAGAACGACGCGGCGCATCTCTCGCTCAGCGCGCAGTTTGCAGAGCGCAGTACATCAAAAGTTTACCTCGCCCTCGTCCAAGGTCGCCCTAGAGAAGATGAAGGCACTATCTTCACCAACATAGGTCGCCACCCTGTTAATAGGCTCAAAATGTGCGTTGTCAACCCAGGCTCTGGCAAGGCTGCTATCACAGATTGGAAGCTACTGCACTATGATATCATGAGTGATGTTTCCCTCATACTCTGCACCTTACATACGGGGCGTACTCACCAAATACGCGTACATATGCTGCACCTTGGTCATCCACTCATAGGCGATCCCATCTACGCAAAGCCGCATAAGCAGCGCGTCAAAACTGGACGACTCATGCTGCATGCTTGGCGGCTAGGTTTTACCCATCCACGTAGCGGAGAGCGCATTGCCCTCGAAGCCCCCATCCCATCGGAATACAGCCCTTGGTTGGAAAATCTACCTGATTAACAGCTTTAAAGCCCCTGCCAAAAAAGCTTCGCAAACTGCTTTTTCACCCCCTGCATGCTCAGATAACGCGTGCGCAGCAGTTCTGCGCTTCTGTGCCCCATTTCATGCTGCAAGCGTGCGTAGTCATGCCACTGCTTGATATGATAGCTGGCAAAGGTATGGCGCAGAACATCCTGCCGCCATGGTAGGAGGCGGGCATCACGGCGCAAGGCCTTCCAGCGTCTCGCCCAATCTGGCGGACAGATACGTCCTGACTGCTGCAATCCTGCATCTTGCAACCAGCGGCGCAGGGCTGTTGTGATGCTCACATGTCGGCAGCCACCAGTCTTGGCATGCTGGGCACGCACAATGATAACTTTCTCTTCCCAATCCACATCTTGCCATGTTGCGCGTTCTACCTCCGCGGGGCGTAGACCAGCCCAGAGCATGAGCCCCAAGGCAGGCATGCAGGCGCGGTGTTGTGGACGTCTGGCGCATCGGGTGAGCCGTTTCAGTTCCGTCTCACAGAGAGGGACTATCTCCTTCTCCTGTACAGTAGGTTTTGGGATGAGTTTGACGGGATTACTGTGAACCCATCCACGTTTGTAGCAAAACTCAAACAGAGCATGCAGTATCACCCAACCCTTTGCCCTCTGGCGCGGACTGGCAAAGGTTGCTAGTAGCAGTCCCTCGCAGTCCAACATCGACAGGCTTGACAAATGCCGTTGCGGCAGCTCAGGGCACTGTCGCAGTAGGCGTGCGAGCACTCCGCGCAATTCTGCCCGCGTCCGAGGGCGACAATGCTGCTTGCTCTGTAAAAATATTTCCACACCCTCTGCGACCTTAATTTGAGGCAGAGTGTCCGACAAGTATTTTTGCTTCAGGTCATCTATTGCTTTGAGCAGAGCCATCTGCTCATTTTGACTGTATTCTATCATATTCTTTTGGAGGTGCGGATTGGTAATCCGTTGTCAAGATTTATACTTTAAAAATTTTAATAAATCTTTAAATATCAAATAATGAACAAAATTAAAAATGTTAGAGTCTTACTATAAGAATTGCAAAAAATCGTGCCCCGCACGACGCGCAATCCCTTTATTCATAAAAAATAAACAGATATTAACCATGCATAGCGGATTACCAATCCGCTATGCTTAGCTTAGCTTCGCTAATCACACCTAAATATCCATGATGAAAGCAATCTTATCAAGCTAAAAATAAGAGGAACAGGACAGTAATCACTATGAATAAAAAAATTAGCAAATCCATCACTTTTCGGTGCTCGTTACGCATGCATGACCTCATCAACAACATCATGTATGAGCGCAATGTTGACCGTAGCTCTGTGATGAAGCTAGCACTTTTTCACTTTCACAACTTTCTTCAAGAAGAGGACAATGCAGGGCTTGCTATCGAAGAGCTGCTAGAGAGAATCAACAGCAAAGCTGCCGATCCTCAAAAATTATTTCACCATTACGGTGTATGGAAATAAGGCTTCTTAGTCCTCTTTGATCTCCACAATTCGCACATCGTGCTCAAGAGGTTTCATCAGAGATATACAAAACTCTTTGGGGCGGCCAATGCCATAAAGCTCTAGACTACGACCTATAGACGAGTGCATAACAGGTGATGTGATCACCTGATTATTAATAACAATAGCGAGACGATCTATACCTTTCTCCATAGTTCTACTCAAGTCTTCCAGTACCTTTGCGCCCTCATCATTTAATACTATATAGACACTACGTCTGAATGTTGGATCGGCTAGCTTTACAGCGTTTGGAGGGAGAGCATGACCTTTCTTGGCCAAGGATGATGATCTTTCCAGCACCAAATAGGAAGTGACTGGCAGACCTGTCTTAGCATTCTTTAATTCCTTTCCCTCTGCATCTAGGCGAAGCTCTTCTAGTATCACGTAATCATCCAGATCTAAGGTTTCGGGTAAATTGATGGGTGAGGACAAGCTTTCACCTGATTTTGCTGTACTTTGGAGACGCTTTTTCTCTTCTTCATATTTTTTGATAAGAATCTGTACTTCTGGTTTTTGTATAATTGCTTCACTTTGTTTGTGTACAGGAAGAAAGCTCAAGGAAGAGCTCTTTAGGATTAAGGGCTTTAGGTTTTCAATTTTTTCTTTCTGCTTCTTGGGTGCGTGGATAAGCACCTGATTATCTTGGGAGCTGACGATAGCGCCACCAATGTCCATGATATCCAGACTTGTATCTATCCAGTTCATCACCTCTTTCACATCAGAGGCAGATGGGGCTGTCAGCTTGCCTGTTATGGCATTTTCCTTTGGCTGCAACTCAATCACCATCGTCGCATCCTTGCTGGCAGCGAGACTCATACCCTGACAGGCAAGCAGGGCAAGTAGTGAAAAGGAACTCACAGAGCGAACCCAGAAAATAGAGCAGCAAAACAACAATATGCTTACAAAGAAAACCACTGACATAGTAACAATGTAGCAAAGCTCTAGGCGCAACGCAAGCCGAAAAAAGCTCTTATGTGTTAACATAAGAGCTTTACATAACGATATGAAGTATTGAAAATTATTTATTCTTTTCAGCACGCTTTGCTTCAATAGCAGCCTTCATGGCTTCGCGTTCTTCTTTGCTGAGTTTGCCGTCACCGTCGGTGTCGAACTTTTCAAGAATCTTCTTCATCTTTTCAGGATCTCTAGGTCCCTTGGGGCCTTTGCCCTTTGGTCCGCCTTCTGCACCTTCTTTAGGACCTCTGGCGCCTTCTGCACCTTCTCTAGGTCCCTTGGGGCCTTTGCCCTTTGGTCCGCCTTCTGCACCTTCTTTAGGTCCTCTGGGGCCTTTTGCCTTGCCACCGTTCTCTTCACGGAACTTCTTGGCTGCGGCGCGTTCTTCTTCATTGAGCTTTCCGTCACCGTCAGCGTCAAACTTTTCGAGCATTTTTGCTCTGTGTGCGCCTCTCTTTTCGGAAGGTGCATTGTCTGTGTTTTCTGTTGTGTTAGCGAAGCTGATGCTCGCAGCAATCAGGGAAGCGAATAGGATTGTCTTCATAATATTTTTTCCTTTGGTATATTGTTGTTTTACTTGCTTTTCATGCAGCATGGCTGCCGTTACTTGTTAAGAACGGAAGAGAAATCCAAATTCAACAAACAAATTTTTATTTGCTCACTTTTTTTCAAAAAGCAGTAAATCGCTAGCGTGCGCACGGGCGGCATCGCCATCCGCACCTAGCATGCGCATGAGCTCTGTCACCCTCTCCTCTGCCCTTACCTCTTGGAGGCGGGAGATGCTACGCCCCTGCTCCACTACCTTGCTGATGAGGTAATGGTGCTGTGCCAGTGCAGCAACCTGTGGGAAGTGGGTGATAGATATGACCTGATGTTGCTCTCCCAGCTCTCGCATTTTCATGCCTACAGCGCGTGCTACCTCACCACCCACATTGGCGTCAATCTCATCAAAGACCAAGAGAGGCGTGTCGTCCTGCTTTGCCAATGTACATTTGAGGGCGAGCATCACACGCGCCATCTCGCCACTGGACGCTATCATGCGCAGGGGCTTGAGAGGTTCACCAGGGTTAGGGCCAAAGAGGAACTCCACCTCCTCCATACCGCCCTCACTGGGACGCTCTAGCTTATGAAGTTCTATAGCAAAGTGGGCTTGGGCAAAGCCCAGCTGCTGCGCGTGTGTGAGGAACTCTGCCTCCAGTGGTGCAATAGCTGCGCGTCGCGCCTCGCTGAGCTCTGCTGCCCTTGCTTGGACTTGGGCTAAGCATTGCTGTTCCTCCTGCTCCAACTCCAAGAGAAGTTGTTCCCTATGCTCTATGGAGGATAGACGCTGGCAGCATTGCTGATAATGAGCCTCTATCTGCTCATAGTCTGCACCATATTTGCGTTTCAGTTGATCATAAAGGGCAATGCGTGCCTCCAGCTCTGCTAGGGCGGCAGGATTATCATCGCCGCTGTTGAGGTAGTTGTGCAGCTCATCGACTAGGGATTCTATCTCTTCCACACAGCCGAGAAGGGGTTGCATGCGGCTGGCTAGTGCGCTGTCTAGTCTCTCCAAATCATGGGAAAGCCGCACACAGTGACGCAGCTGCGAGAGGACAGAATGTGCCTCATCACCCCCCTGCCCCTCCAATCCATGCAGCATAGGCAAGACTAGATCACGGAGACGACCCGCATTGCGGGCGCGTGACCAGCGTTCTTCCAAATCCACTATTTCCTGTGAGCTAAAGGCCGCCTGCTCTATCTCCTGCACCTGATGACGTAGGTAGTCTAACTCCCTTGCGTTAGCCATTTCACTTTCTTGCAGCTCTTTGTAGGCACGACGCGCTGTTCGCCATTGTTCATAGGCTGCGCGGTAGTGTTCTATCACCCCGCTATCTGGCAAGCAGGCATCAAGGAGCTCTCGCTGCCTTTCCTGAGAGCTCAACGACTGGTGCGCATTGGGGTGGTGCATATCCACTAAGCCAGTTGCGAGTTGGCGCAAAATACTGAGTGTCACAGGTGAATTATTGACAAATTGTCTATTACTTGACGCAGAAATCTGACGACGTATCAGCAGCTCCCCTCCCTCACAACTGGGCACACCCGCTGCCTCCAGCAGCTCATCAATGCGCTGCGTGGAGCGCAATTGAAAAATACCCTCTATGCTGCACATGCTTTCGCCACTGCGTATCATGCCCTTGTCAGCGCGCTCTCCGAGGAGAAGCTCTATACCACCCATGATGACAGATTTGCCCGCTCCTGTTTCTCCTGTAATGCCTAGAAAGCCAGATTCTGGCTGCCAGTGAAGTTCATCAACGAGGGCGAGGTTGCGTATCTTGAGTAGTGAGAGCATAAATTTATCTTTACCTGACGCGCTCTATTATGCCATAATTTGCCCAGCAGTTCAAAGCGAAAACGATGAAGATACTTTTTCTAGGCACAGGCACGTCGACAGGAGTTCCTGTTATTGGCTGTGGATGCTCTGTTTGCCAGTCTAGTGACTCTCGTGATAAGAGGCTGCGCTCCTCCGTGTTGATGACAACGGCAACAACGCGATTGCTCATTGATGCGGGACCTGACCTGCGCCAGCAAGCCCTGCGACATGACATAACAGCACTGGATGCCGTGCTCTACACCCATCCCCACCTCGACCATGTATCGGGCTTTGATGAGCTGCGCTCCTTTTGCTGGCATGACAAGAATGCGCGTCTGCCTCTCTACGCCTACCCATCGACCATGCAGCAACTGCGCAATATGTATGGTTGGGCTTTTTCGACAGCAAACACCTATGCGGGCTACATACGTCCCGAGCCCCGAGAGCATGACGGCAAGACACCCTTCCTCATTGGAGACATAGAGGTCACCCCCGTAGCGGTTGAGCATGCCACAGTAGACACCTTTGGCTACGTGCTGCGAGATCAGTCAGGTCAGGGGGCTAGCTTTGCCTACATACCCGATGTGAAGCACATCCCCGACAGCAGCCTAGCGGCATTAAGGGGACTGGACATCCTCGCACTAGACGCACTAGGGGAAAAGCCCCATCGCTCCCACTTGCACCTAGAGGCAACCCTCTCTACCATTGCAGGGCTAGCCCCTGCGAAGTCCTACCTCACCCACATAGGGCATCGCTATTCCTACGAGGAACTAGAAGGCATCACCCCTGATGGCGTACGCTCTGCCTACGATGGGCTAGAGTTAGAAATCTAGGGGACTTATAAATCTAGCTAGGAAGCAGGCGAATCATGCGCTCTGCGCGTGGCAGAGTGACACTAACTGTTGTGCCCTCTCCCTCTCGCGAAGCAATACCGAGACTGCCGCCATGCTCTTTGACAATACGGCGCACAATGAGCAGACCTAAACCATTACCACTCTTCTTAGTAGAGCGGAAGGGCTCATAAAGACTACCCATCATCTCATGAGATATACCGCAGCCCGTGTCGCTCACCTGCACGATGACATCGGCATCGGTGAAGCTGGTGCGTATATGCACACCTCCTTCGGAGTCGGCAATGGACTGATAGGCATTGCGAATGAGGTTATAAAAAACCTGAAAAAGCTGCCCCTCATCGGCATCGAGCAGGGGGAGTTTTTCTGAAAACTCCTGATGAATGATAATTTCTCGTGCAGCAATTTCTGGTTGCAGCTGCTCTAGCACCCTGTTAATGACATCGTTGATTTCCACCTTACTCAGCTTCAATTTACTAGGGCGCATGGATTGGAGAAACTGGCGTATGAGTGCGTCGAGCCGCTTCACCTCTGCCAAGGAGCTAGAGAGCAAATCTGTCATCCCCTCATCATCGGGAAGTTTTCGCAGCTTTCTCTGCATGAGTTGCAGGTTGAGCCCTAGAGAATTAACAGGGTTACCCAGCTCATGCGCTACGCCACTGGCTAGGAAGGAAAGCAGATTCATCTGCTCTGCCTCTGCCTCCAGCTCTCCTTCCATAATCTTTTCCGTATCATCCTCTATAACAAGCAAGTAGGCGCGTTGTTCGTCCTCTTCTTGCACTGTTCCCAGAGGGGTCATAAAAAACTGATAATGCCTCGACTTTGGGTAATGCACTTGCAAATCTCGTGTGATAGAATAGCCGCTACTACTCAACTCTGCCCAAGTACAGGTATGACCCACGAGGGTTTCAAAGGACATTTCGAGCAAGTCCCCCGCCTCTCGTCCGTAGATATGTGCGGCAGCTCTGTTCACAAGAGTGGCCACCCCGCTATGGTCAAAGATGATGACACCATCTTTCATCGCATCCAAGACCTCGTTGAGCAGGGTGAGCTCTGTACTAAAACGTTGCACCAGCTGGCGACGCTCTAGCTCACTAAGTCTGTCCCAACGGTCAACAATCTTGTCCAACAAAGTTTTTTTCATGATAGGAGGCGTATTTGTATTTGCTTGAAAAAGCGCGGTAACTCTAGAGAGAGTTTCCCATCTTCATCACTGCGCATATGTATATCATCTGAGGAATTGATGTTTAAAACAATATCCTTATGAGCAGCTAGACCGCGTAAGTTAAAAGTGACTTCGGGATCACCGGGGAGCTCCAGATCACCCATCCACTGGTGATGCAGGCTGAGACTCTGCTCATCGGCAGTATAATGGAACTGGTGACGCAGGTAGCGTCCCTTTTCGTAGGCATAACCGTCGCCCTCATCTTCATAGTGAAGACTCATTTGGTCACTATTGGCAGCCCACCACAGATCATAGGTGACATGAGGAGTCGCGATCTCTCCCACATACTGCTGTACAGGCCATCGAGGGATGACGCAGCCACCTTTGACGAGAACAGGGATATGCTCTATAGGTGTTGCAACTACGCACTCTTCCGCCTTGTTGTGCGTGTAGCACTTATCTGTCCAAAAGCAGTACCAACTACCCTCTGGCAGGTAGCACTTGCGCCATTTTTCTTTCTCATGGTGCACGGGAACAACATAGAGAGCCTCGCCAAGAAAGAACTCACTACTGCGCCAGTAGGTATCATCATTAGTACTATATTGCAGCGCAAGTGAACGGATAATGGGAGTTCCCTTCGTAGAATAGAGATAAAATTGCGTGTAAAGATAAGGCAAGAGGCGATAGCGCTCTTCAATAGCGTGTCGGCAAATGTGCTCTACCCCCTTCCCGTAACTCATGGGGTCACGCTCGCTGAACTCGCCATTGCTGTGTGTACGCATCAAGATATGGAAAGCAGATAATTGCATCCAGCGGCAAAAGAGCTCTGGACTAGGAAGCCCCAAAAAGCCTCCTGTATCCGATCCGCAGAAGGAAACCCCACTGCTGCTGAGACGTTGTATCATGATGTTTGCCATCTTCAGATTCACCCAGTTGGAGGAGTTGTCGCCTGTCCATGTTGCCGCATAACGCTGCAATCCCGCATAACCAGAGCGCGTCATCATGAAGGGGCGACGCTTTGGCGCATGCATTAGCATGGCATCACGTGTCGCCATCACCATGCACTGACCGTAGACATTATGCGCCTTGCGGTGGGAGCAGGAATATCCATCAAAATCATGACGCGTGTCGTCAGGAAAGGTTTTATTAGGAAAGACCACAGGTTCATTCATATCCACCCAGAGACCTCTTATACCCTTGTCTGCAATGTTATGCACAAAAAGCCCCTTCCACCATTCTCTGACTCTTGGCGAGGTAAAATCTGGGAAGTTACAGTGACCTGGCCAGACACGCCCTGTGAATAAGGCTCCATCATGGCGACGGCAAAAAACATTGCTTTCAAAACCACTGCGCCAAATGTAGTTGTCGGGGTTGATTTTGATACCTGGGTTGACTATGGAGACGGCCTTAATACCCTGCTTTTCCAGCTTGCAAATCATGCCTTTGGGATCGGGGAAGTTATTCTTGTCCCATGTGAGAACCTGATAGGCATCCATATGGTGTATATCAAGGTGGATGGCATCGCAGGGTATTTTATGTTTGCGAAACTTATCGGCTAGCTTTTCAACCACATCTTGGGGATAGTAGCTCCATTTGCTCTGGTGGTAGCCCAATGACCACAGCGGTGGCATGGGGGGTAAACCTGTCAGCTTTGTGTAATTTGCAACAACATCTACCCCTGTGCTCCCTCCGATGAAGTAATAGTCCATCAAGCCGCCATCCGCGCCGAAGAGCAATCTGTCATCGCGCGTCTTGCCAAAATCAAAGTAGGGACGCATGGTATTGTCAAAGAAAATGCCATAGCAGTTCCCCTTGTCCAGAGATATAAAGAAAGGGATATTTTTATAAAGAGGATCACTATCTGACTTAAAATCGTAATGATCTGCCCCCCAAAGCTCAAAACGTCTTCCTCGCAGATTAAGCTGACAGGGCTTGTCACCCAAGCCATAGAAGTGCGCCTGATCACCCATATGCTTGTTCACCCAGAAGGCATGATCACCTGTGTTATCATCCTTTCTGTGTCCCATTCCCTCGGCATCTGCGCTAAGCAGCAGCCCGCTCTCTCGGTCATAGAACTCCAAACCCATATCAACTCGGCGTATACGCACACGCAGGTCAGGTGTTGTGACTTCTATATAATCATCTGTCTCTTCATCAGTCAGATTCATGTAGATCTGCCTGTACTGAGGATCAACACCGTAGCTGGGTACAGCATCAAATATGATACCACTCACGTAACGGCAGCGTACGACAGATGGCTCCAAAAAGGTAAGGCGCAGGGTAACAAGCTCAGAAACTATTTCTAACTTGCTAGAGTCGAGCCACTCATAACTAATCACAGCTCTAGAGACAGACTTTTTCATGATATGAGAGAGAGAGAGGGAGGGAGAAAGCTATGTAGGAAAAGTCTATCAACCTGGAGGCCAGAGCAAAGGACGCCCTGCTAACAGGTGAATATGTAGGTGAGGCACAGTTTGACCACCATCATCACCTGTATTGAGCACAGTGCGGAATCCCGCATCTGCGAAGCCCAGCTCTCTAGCTAGCTCTCCCGCCTTGAGCACGAGGTGTGCCAGCAGGCCTGCATCCTCCGCACATGCTGCTGCTAAGTGCGGAATGGGTTTTCTAGGTATGAGCAAGATATGCACCGGCGCAGCAGGTGCAATATCACGAAAGGCCACACAAAACTCATCCTCATAGAGAATGTCAGCAGGTATTTCCTTATCGGCTATTTTTTCAAAAAGCGTCTTTTCCATGACGCCTTATTTTTAGCATACAGGCCTGCACATATCAATCATAAAATTAATACAAATCAATACAGCAGATTAATAAATTACTTGGGAGATCCGAGGAGTGTGTGGTTACTGTCAGAAACCGTTTCTGCAGGCGCAGTTGTTGTTGTTGCTGGTGCAGGACTGCTAGCTGCTGGGGCAGCTGGTGCTTCCTGCACAGCAGGGGTGAACATCTCGGTGAAAATCAGTTGCCCAGTGTCCTTCCAATGGCGCAGTG
>CAZRZE010000026.1:0-17943 GCA_964604535.1 uncultured Akkermansia sp. | reverse complement strand
CGACCTCTGCATGGGGGCAATCAGCAAGAAGTACAAGCCCGCAGAATCCGTCAGACTGGCCTTGGAGGCAGGCTGCCATCTACCCCTATTGTGCCATGATACTTTGGAGCATATAGAAGCCGTTGCAGAAAATCTACGCGACTACAAAGGAAATCAGAACCTCATCATGCAGCAGAGGGAGAAACTTGCACAAGCAAGTCCCATGAGTTACCTAGAAAGGCAGGAATTCTTGCGTTCCTGTCAGGCGATAAACGCCCTATTGCAAGGACGGAGCGATAGCAAAAACACAGCTACAGAAAGCCCCGTTAATCGCTATTAAATCACTTGAGCATTTTTTCTTGCATACTCATCATTGTCATGTTAAAAATGAAACATGAATATCGCTTCCCCCCTTCTATTCTTTCTGTTACTCGCTTGCTCTGCTCCTAGTGAGCAAGTGAACTCTCCTAGCGTGCCTATCAAGCAAAGCGCATCCAGTTATCAGTGGAAATCCGCGCCTCTTAACCCAAAAAACAAAAAAGGGGCAAAGGTAAAGTTTAATGACAAAAATAGCAAACTCTCCCCCAATGTCTTAAAGAACTACGCCAGTATAGAAATACACCTCGTCTACCACAGATCAAATGAAGAAGACAAGCTCATCGCCAAGGTGCAGCGTAGCGCAGAAAGCGATGCCCTAGTCAAGGCCTTTGCCGCCTGTCAGTTGTACCAGCGTCGCTATGTTGACCTGCTCATTAGCACAGCTGGATGTCAGGAGCTGCACTTCCTTGACGCCGAGGGAAAAATCATAGCCCGATACAGAGACTTAATAGACTTCCTCGATTGCTTCAAGGATGCAAAGGGAAACTATCGTTCCACCGTCGCAGAGTTTGAAGCGTTCATGAAAGATTAGAGCTAGAATTCCCTTGACTCACAGCCTCCGCTTGCTATACTAACTAAAAGCACATATCACATGAAAGGCATCATTTTAGCAGGCGGCTCTGGCTCGCGTCTTTACCCCCTGACGCAGATTACTTCTAAACAGCTGCTACCTGTTTACGACAAACCGATGATTCATTACCCTCTCTCTACCCTTATGCTCTTTGGGATTAGAGAGATACTTGTCATCTCCACCCCGCAGGATACACCCAATATCGAAAAACTCCTCGGTGATGGCTCGCAGATTGGCATCAAGCTGCAATACGCCATACAGGAAGAGCCACGTGGTATTGCACAGGCCTTTACCATAGGCGCGGACTTCATTGGCGATGACGACGTCTGCCTCATCTTGGGGGATAATATTTTCTACATGGCAGATCAGTGCTACAGCTTCCGCAAGCAGATGGAGGATCTGGATGGGGCTCTCATTTTTGCCTACCATGTCAATGACCCAGAACGCTTTGGCGTGATCGAGTTCGACAAGAACTACACCGCCCTCTCCATTGAGGAAAAACCCAAAGTACCCAAATCCAACTACGCAGCCGTCGGGCTCTACGTCTACAATAATGACGTTGTTCAATTTGCTCGAAATCTGCAACCCTCCGCGCGAGGCGAGTTTGAAATCACCGACATCAATAAAATCTATCTGGAGCAAAACCGCCTCAAGGCCTGCGTCTTCGCGCGTGGTACAGCATGGCTGGATGCGGGCACGCCAGACAGCCTCCTTGAGGCAGGTCAATACGTGCAGATTTTAGAAAAACGTCAGGGTCTCAAAATCTCCTGCATAGAGGAAATCGCCCTACGCTGGGGCTATATTGATAGCACACAACTGCGTGTGATTATAGAGGGACTCAACGACTGCGATTACAAGGGTTATCTACAAAAGATTTGCAAGGAATATGATGAACTTCATTCAGACAGCCATTGAGGGTCTATGGATTATTGAACCTCGTGTTTTTGAGGATTCGCGTGGTTATTTCTTCGAGAGTTACAGCGAAAGGGATTTTCACGCGCAGGGTATCACCAACCACTTTGTGCAGGACAACCAGTCCATGTCCTGCCGTGGTGTGATTCGAGGTCTGCACGCGCAGGCAGGAGAACACGCACAGGCAAAGCTGGTACGCGCCCTGCACGGACGCATACTGGATGTAGCGGTGGATATACGAGAGGGTTCACCCACCTACGGGCAGCATATGGCGGTGGAGCTTTCCGCAGAAAATAAAAGACAGCTGTTCATCCCACGTGGTTTTTTACACGGTTTTTCCGTGCTTAGCGAGTCGGCTATCTTTTCTTACAAATGCGATAACCTCTATTGCAAGGATGCCGAGATAGGAGCAAAGTTTGACGATGCTCAGCTGGACATAGATTGGCAAATATCTGCCAATGAGGCTATCATCTCCGACAAGGACAAAGAATTAGGAGCTTTTGAACATGTTACTCGTTACGGGATCTAAGGGACAATTGGGCACAGAGCTACGCGCCCGCCTCCCCCATGCCATCTTTGTGGACATAGAGGAGCTGGACATTACCGCTGAGGCAGCTGTGCGCGACTATGTGCTGGCACATGATGTGGACACAATTATCAACTGCGCCGCCTACACGGCAGTGGACAGGGCAGAGCAGGATGTGGAGCTCTGCACAAGGGTGAATGTCGATGGCCCACGCCATCTAGCACGCTCTGGAGCACGCGTCATTCATGTCTCCACCGACTATGTTTTTGACGGCAGCGGCCACCGCCCCTACAAAGCAGCAGATAAACCCTGCCCCGTGTCCGTCTACGGTCGTACAAAACTAGCGGGTGAAGAGGCCGTCATGGCGCATGCCAACACAGCCATCATCATACGCACGGCGTGGCTCTACTCCGCGCACGGAGCAAACTTTGTCAAAACCATGCTGCGTCTCGGCAAGGAGCGCGATTCCCTAGGCGTGGTTGCTGACCAGATAGGCAGCCCCACCTTTGCAGGAGACTTGGCAGACGCCATTGTCGCCATGCTTCCGCAGCTCAAGGAAGGACAAAAGGGCATCTACCATTTTACCAACGAGGGCGTGGCCAGCTGGTACGACTTTGCTGTAGAAATCATGCAGCAGGCAGGCCTCCGCTGTCAGGTCAATCCCATCACGACAGAGCAATACCCCACCCCAGCCGCGCGCCCCTACTACAGTGTGCTGGACAAGAACAGCCTCAAATCAGATTTTAACATCACCATCCCCCACTGGAAAGAAAGTCTCATCTCATGTCTCAAGCAATTATAGTAACTGGCGGCGCAGGTTTTATCGGCGCGAATTTTGTCCCCTACTTTGCCCAAAAGTATCCCCAATACCTCATCATCAACCTCGACAAGCTGAGCTACGCGGGCGATCTGTCCAATGTGGCAGAGTGTGAGGGCATGCCCAACTACCGCTTTGTGCAGGCTGACATCTGCGACATGGCAGCACTGGAAAGCATTTTTGCAGAGTACGATGTGCGCGGTGTCATCCACTTTGCCGCAGAAAGTCACGTGGACAACTCCATCACGGGACCCCGCGCCTTTATTGAGACCAATGTGATAGGTACTTTCAACCTGCTGGAAATGGCTCGTTCTCGCTGGATGGAAAAACCCCATGTGTACAAGCCAGAGTACGCGGGCTGCCGCTTTCACCACATTTCCACCGATGAGGTATACGGCTCACTGGGAGCAACAGGACTCTTTGAGGAGACAACGCCCTACGCGCCCAATTCTCCCTATTCTGCGTCCAAGGCCAGCTCTGACTTCCTCGTACGCGCCTACTACCATACCTACGGGATGAATGTCACAACCTCCAACTGCTCCAACAACTACGGCCCAAAGCAGCATAAGGAAAAGCTCATCCCCAAAATCATTCAGAACTGCCTCTCAGAACTCCCCATCCCCATCTACGGACAGGGCGACAACGTGCGCGACTGGCTCTATGTCATCGACCATTGCACCGCTATCGACCTCGTGTACCACACAGGACGTGCTGGTGAGACCTACAACGTGGGCGGTCGCAATGAGCGCACCAACATGCAAATTGTCAATACCATCTGCGCCATAATGGATGAAAAACGCCCTCGCACCAGTGGTGCGCCACACAGTGATCTCATCACCTTCGTTGAGGACAGGGCAGGTCATGACAAGCGCTACGCCATCGACGCCACCAAGATAGAAGAAGAACTGGGCTGGAAAGCTGATGAAAACTTCGACAGCGGTATTGTCAAGACCATCGACTGGTATATGCAAAACTGCCCATGAGCATGAGCGACAATATATCCATCGTAACATCCGAGCAATGCTTCGGCTGCACAGCCTGCGCTAATCTCTGCCCAACAGTTGCTATCAGCATGCAGGAGGATGAGGATGGCTTCCTCTCTCCCGTGGTGGATGAGGACTTATGCACCAGCTGCCAGCTTTGTCAAAAGGCCTGCCCTGCCCTGCAAGATGCGCCCCCTGCCCCCCCTGTGCAGCGAGCCATTATCACGTGGAACAAAGACGAGAAAGCCCACGCGGCCAGCTCCTCAGGTGGATTTTTCACCGCCTGCGCCCATTGGATATACAATCAGGGCGGTTATGTCTGTGGGGCTAGCTACGATGACAGGGGCATTGTCAGCCACATCATCAGCTCTGACCCTGCTGATATGGAAAAACTACGCGGCTCAAAGTACCTCCAGAGCAATCTAGGCAATTGCTTCCAAGAGATACGCAAGCTGCTCCGAAAGAAGAAAGCAGTCCTCTTCTGCGGCACACCCTGCCAAGTTGCAGGGCTACGCGCCTACCTCAAAAAAGACTACGAAACACTCTACACACTGGATCTCGTCTGCTTGGGCGCACCATCACAGCGATCTTTCACGGAGTATCTGGGGGAAAAGTTTGGGGAGAAGCAACGCTACTCTTATTTTAACTTTCGAGATAAACGCCACGGCTACTACAAATCCAACTTTGTCACCCATGATGAACAAGGCACAGAGCTAGCCGTTATTAACTATGATGACAGCTACTTCATGGCTTTCTTGAATAAGCTAAACTCTCGCCAATGCTGCCAAAGCTGTCACTTTTCTAATACCAATCGCATATCTGATATTTCACTCTCAGACTTTTGGGCTGTGATGAAGCGCTACCCCAGCCTCCCCTACGAAAAAGGAGTCTCGGCCATCATCATCAACAGTAAAAAAGGGGAAGATCTCCTCGAGCAGCTTCGGGAGCAACTTAGCTACATCAAAGAAATCCCCATTAGAGAAATGAGACAACCCGCCATCCAGCGCGCCGTTAAAGCACACCCCAAACGAGAACTCTTCTTCCAATTGAAAAACCTCCCCTTCTCAGAACGCGTCGCCCAATGCCTCGGAACAAAGCGTGTGGGCATCATGAACTTTCAAGATGAAAACGCCAACTACGGCGCACTGCTCGTCTCCTTCTCCATGAAACGCGTCATTGAACAGCTGGGCTACGAGGCCTATAACATCAATTATCGCAGAAAGCACAAGACGGCAATCAACCCCATGTTCCAGCAGTTCAGCGATGATTATCTGACACTCACAGAGCCCTGCTACAGCCTCCGTGATCTGGAGCGCGTGCAGCATCAATTCCGCTACATCATTACTGGCGGTGATCAGGTATTCAACGGCTTCACCCCCAGCTACTGCCTCAACTGGGTCAGTGGAAAGCGGGGCATCATCTCCTATGCCGCCAGCATGGGTGCGTGGCAGCAAAACTACTATGATGAAAATAAAGACCTCATCAGCGACAGCCTCTCGCGCTTTGACCATCTCTGCGTACGAGAACAGTCCGCTGTTGCCATCCTCAGAGAGCTAGGCTTTACCGCACAATACCACATAGACTCCACCCTCCTGCTGGACAAGGGGGAATACGATGCCATCATAGAAAAGGATCAACACATACAGCCCGTGGGCAAAAAGTACATCGCCTGCATCATATGGAACTTTGAGGAGGTGAAGCTCATCCCCGACTACGAAGAACTCTCCAAGGAGTATGAGTTCATCAACGCCATGGGTGATGCTACAGCCACCAACAGCTTTGGGCAATTCCTCCACCTCATCAAGGAGGCGGACTACGTGCTGGCCAACTCCTACCACGGCATAGTCGTCTCCATCCTCTACCAAAAGCCCTTCATCGCCATACGCCAGAACAACATGCTAGATGATAGAATCATCTCACTGTTCTCCTCGCTCAAAATCAGCCAGCAACGCTTCATCCATAGCATAGCCTCACTGGACAGAAGTCTCTGGGATGCCCCAGTGGGCTGGGAAAAGGTTGAAGAACTCCGCCACAGCGAGCGCGAACGTTCCTTGGACTACCTGCGACAGGCTCTCAGCGGCACACCACCCACCAAGACATCAGCCACCAACCACAAGAGGAAAATCAAACTCTTTGGCAAGCTCACCATAGCCACCATCAAGCGAGACGAGCAAAAAGTACATCTACTGCTCTTCGGTGCCATCCCCCTCATCAGCCTCAAACTACGCCGCAGAAAGATAGGACTCTTCGGTTTCCTCTACCTCTTCCGCTACTAATCAGCCATGAAAAAGCGCATTCTCATCACCAATCGTGGACGACAGGAAATCTATTCCCTCTTGGGCATCCCCCTGCTCATCAAGGAAAAAAGCTTTGCAGCCAAGAGCACCTACCTCCTTGGCATACCGCTGAAAAGAAAAAAAAGCAAGCTCCCTCCCTGCAATATAGAGCAACTGCGAGAGCTAGCCAACCAAGCCCCCAACCACACCATCTGGTTTGACCACTGCTGGAAAGGCGGCACAGAAGCCTACACCCTACAAGAGCTAGCAAAGCGTCGCGAGACAGAATTCTTCCTACGCATTCAAAACCAAGGTGCGGGAGATTACCTGCTCAGCTACTACTACAAAGACACAGAAGGTAACGGTACCATAGATGGCGTAGAGAGACTTTTTGAGCTGCTAGAATCATTAGACGTGCAAGTGCTAGTCATCAACAACCTAGCAGGCTACCACGACAGTATTGCTCTGCTTGCAAGGCTGGGTGAGCTGAAGAGAAAACTCCATTGCAAGCTACGCTTTCATGCGCATGACTACCTAGCAGTTTGTCCCAATATCAGCATGCTCAATGCAGACGGGCAGTACTGCCGATCTGACAAACAGGAAACCTGCCGCAGCTGCTACCCCCGCTTTCGTGCGGCAAAAATCATCGTCCCCAGCATAGAAGAATGGCACAGAGCATGGGAAAACTGCTTTAGCGACAATCTGGATGAAGCCATCTTCTTCTCCCAGTGCACGCAGAACATCTTTACCTCCTACTACCCTTGCCTGCTGGAAAAAGCACAACTCATCCCACATGCTGTCAAGGAACTACGCCCTGTCAAGATAGAGCCACATGAGGGAATCAACATTGGCGTACTGGGGCACATGAGCCCAGCCAAGGGAGGCGACATCATACTCGAGATGGCAGAACAAATTGCAGCAACAGAGCAGCAGGTGAATATCAAACTCTTTGGACGCATGAAGCACGCGGGCAAGGTTCAACTCTGTGGAGAGTACAAGAGAGAGGACCTGCCCCGCCTCATGGAAGAGCAGCAGATAGACATCATCCTCATCCCCTCCATCTGGCCAGAGACATTTTCCTACACCACAGCGGAAGGCATGTTGATGGATCTACCGCTAGCATGCTTTCCCTTGGGTGCGCCTGCGGAGCGTGTGAAGAATTACGAAAAGGGGCTCGTACTTAGTGAGATTAGCGCAAGCTGCGCCCTGCGTGAGATAGTAAGCTGGATCAAAGCGCGATAGCGGATATTACTGCTTCCTATCCAGATAGCGCAGGCGACGACTATACGCAACAAAGACCGTCACGACAAAGACCAAAAGAATCAAGCCGAGACCAGAATCTATATCCGTTGTCACATAGGCTATGCTCGATCCCGCAATCATCAGGACGCTTGCCATCCAGAACCACAGGTTGCGTCCCGACAGCAGGGCATGCAACATCATGCAGTAGGCTATCAGCATCAGACTCCATACCTTCAAATCCGTTGTCCACAGGAGGTTGGGTGTCCACATTGCCAGATACAAGGCAATGCGGCTCTTGTGAAAGATTCGCCCCTCCTCACGCATAATCTGCGTGCGATAGAGTCCAAATAATATCACCCCAGCAATACCCGCTGTGATAAAGAGCTGAGTCCCCACAACGCACTCGCTGTACATAATCCATACGGGCAAAAAGATAGTCCACAGTATCCAGCCAAGACCAGAAAAGTAACTCAAACTCTCATAGCGTTTGCTGCGTATGGCTCTCTCCCCAATCAGGGCGATGAATAGTGTGCCGAGGTACAAGATGAGCCAAGCCATGTCGTCACTCTCCACAGGATTCAACAAGAGGGTGAATGCGAGGACTAATGCTATGGTGGCCGCCAATCGTGTGCTGTACAAGTAGGTCATGAAGATGGCCAAAAGGAGTACAGCAGAGATATAATAGAGGTTGCCCTGTTGATCCAAGAGTTCGCCCAAGCTGAGTTCCGGTGCAATCAGCAGGGGTTGGCTCAGCAAAACAACGAGACTCAGCGCACCTAGCATCTCACCCAACACGCGCATGTCGCGCTTCATCAATTGATGCCATGCCCAAAGAAGCAGCGCACCTACAGCAACAACCAGCAGGGTGATTGCCGATGTACTCATGCCCAATAGTGATTCATGAACGCTGTAGAGCATATAAACGATGCCCACTGTACAAAGGGAAAGCGACACACTGCGCATCCAGTTGATAAAGTAGCGCGTGGGAAAGATACTCTGACTGACCAGACTACGGCGCACCGCATTTTGCTGATCTGCCTTGATAAGCTCATGATCGCAGAGCCATCGGATTTCCTCTTCGCGTTGCAACATGCGGGTGGCATTTTTCTCCAACCAGCCCTCCCCAGGAAAGGGCAGAGCCAGCTGCTGCTCGCGCTTCATATTGGCAAGGGTGGCAAGGCGCAGCATGATAGCCCCATTGAGCAGCATCAGCGCACCGCGGGTGAGCAAACCATACTCTCCTTCTGCCAGCGGCAGCCCCCACAGGGCAGCCGTCTGCACCAACCATGAGATGATGAGCCAGCTCTTTCTTTCAAAAAACACCGCCTGCCACATCAGACTGAGACTCCATGCCGTCAGCAAAGCCCAAATCACATAAACATTGCAATCCACCACAGCCAAGGAAAAAAGCACCACAGGCACCAAGCAAACCAGCAAACGCGTCAAACTCCACGCACACTTTTCCGTCAAGGAAAGCTGCCAGTACATCAGCCCCATCAAAACCGCACCCACACCAATGATAATCAAATTAGCCGTCACCAGAGCATCATTCTCAACAGACAGGCGGTGCATATTGCCACCCATCACATAATAAGACAGCACCCCCGCAACCAGCGCAAACCAGAGCACCATACGTACTCCGACAAAGGCATTGCCATCTGGCTGCACACGCGTACGCCACTCTGCCAGCAAGGTCCAGCCAATCACCACCATGAGCATATAGCCTTGCAGCTCCATATTCATGGAAATAATCATCAAGATTAAATCAACAAATGTCCATATCGGCATACCGCTTGTATCAATCTGCACCAACTGAGGCAGATTAAAGCAAAGAGCCAGCGTCAGAGCAATACAGATATAAATCGTCACACGCTGCACCTGATAGAGCATAGAAAGCAGAAGAAGCCCCAAGAAGCAGATCATAACAATAACAGCATTAAGCTCTATATTATAATTATATAGCTCAGAGAGCAGCCCCATCGTAAAAACAGTTAAAAAGCTCACGGCTGACAGAATACTCACCTCCGAGAGAACAATGCGCTTTTTCTTCACCTGAGTCATCCAGAGAGTAACACTGCCTGCTATACCCATCAGCGCATTCAACATCACGGCCAGATAGGCTCCCATAGCAAACAGAGTGCCGAAGAGCGCGAGCAAAGCCATCCAAATCATGCCAGTACCAGCGAGAATAGCAAAACTCACCGCCATATTGCGCAAGCGCGTCCTACCCCGCGTATCAGCAGGACCGTGGAGACGTATTTCATGCCCTTGCTCTGGACTAACAGCCTGAGACTTGATGAGATCATTTATTTCTTTATCATTCATATCTGTAAGAGTTTAAGTAAATCTTCCTTGCGGGTGAAAGTAGAGGCCTTTTCACCCTGATGATTCTGCGCATCAACAGAAGCACCAGCCTTGATGAGCATCTTCATCATATCCTCATTTTCGAGGAGAGTTGCACGTATCAGAGGCGTATTGCCCTCCGCGTCACGCACATCCGTATTAGCGCCAGCCTCCAGTAGAATCTCCACATCACGCAGGCGAGAATCCTCCACAGCCAGCAGCAGTAGCGCCTGCCCCTGCACCTGAGCATCGGGCGACAAGCCTGCCTCCAACAGAGCCTCTAGCAACAGAGGGCGACGGTATACAATGGCAAAATACGCAGCCATGCAGCACACAGCAGAATCCGCTGCAAAATCCCTTGGCACGCGCTCCTGCACGGCATCCTGTTTTCCATCCAGCACCTCTTGGAAAAAGGCAAAGGCGAGATCCTTTTGTTGGAGAACAGCGGGATCATAGACATAGGACTCCAGATCCACATTTCTATCCACCCCTGAGACAAGGATATTTGATTTGAGCGAAGTAATTAGGTAGCAACCGATTGCAAAGAAAACAGCGCACCACGCTAGAAAAGCCGTCATGGGGCGTTTTGACAGCATGCGAACGAGGATGAGGGCCAGATTCACCACAAAGGCGATAACCACAAGGCTGAACAGGAGGGAAGGCAGCCATGGGGCGGTTTCCATATCGAGCATAAAGGCTCTCTGCAACCAGCCGAGCAAGACCATGACGGCGCAGAAGATGATGGGATTGAACAAGCGCAAAAGCATGTATAATGCATAACATAGAGGGAGGAGAAGGTCAAGCAGGGAATGCGTATTCAGCAGCTTAAACCTGCGCGATAGCGTTAAAGGGATTCACAAAGCGCGAGGCGGCGACAGTACCTTAAAAAAGCAAAAAACCGCACCCAGTAATGAGTGCGGTTGATATTTGTCAAAGTGATTTTGATCTTAGTGACGGAGTCCGAGACGCTTAAGAAGGCTCAGATAAAGTGCATTGTCCGTACGCTTAGCATAGTTCAGCAACTTGCGTCGCTTTGCTACCATCATCAGAAGACCACGACGTGATGCGTAGTCATGCTTGTTGATGCCAAGGTGGGCTGTCAGATGTACAATGCGCTTTGTAAGCAGGGCTACTTGATAACCAGTAGAACCTGTGTCCTTTTCGCTTGTCTTGAAGTCGTCGAGATTAATTTCGCTCATGTTTTTATATGTATTTTGTGGGTTGATTTTCGTGGCTGCGGCAATCGACCAACAAGAAGGGGCATTTTATCAGCTTTCCTATGACTTGCAAGACTTATTTTGCACTAATGGCGTTTTACTTAGTACTTTTCCACGACTGCCTTCATCTCCTCAAGCTGGGCTTCGATGGATTCTACAAGGGCTATCTGTGTGCGGCAACGATCGAGGTTGTGCTCTGGATGCTTGATTTTGAAGTAGGTGTCGCCTTCCAAGTAGTCTGTGAGGAAGCGCATGCCACACTCCATGGTCAGCAGTTTGCCAGAGAAGGGTAGGAGGCTCTTTTCCAATGGGGTGAGGAAGGTTGCAGCCTCGCAGTAGCCTTTTGCCAGTGCTTCAAAGTATTCCATGCGCATGGTGACCAGTGAGATGTCTTTCTCATCCTCCGCCGCTGGTGATGTGGAGGTGCGTATCATGTCGCCAAAGTCATAGAGCGCAGATCCAGGCATGGTGGTGTCGAGGTCGATGACGCAGATGCCTTCGCCTGTGACGTCATCTAACATGACGTTGTTGAGCTTTGTGTCGTTGTGTGTGACGCGCATGGGCAGTTCTCCACTAGCGAGGTAGTTGACGACTAGGTGGCAGTCTTCTTCTCTGCGCAGGAACCAGTCAATCTCTTTTTGCACTTCTGCTGCGCGTCCCAAGGGGTCGGCTGCAAGGGCGTTTTTGAAGTTCTGAAATCTCTTGCTTGTGTTGTGGAAGTCAGGGATGGTGTCAAAGAGGGGCTCTCCGGGGAGTTCCGCTGCGAGCTTTTGGAAGTTACCAAAGGCGCGGGCTACTTCTACACATTGGTCAGGGTGCTCTATCATATCATAGGTGCGTGCACGCTCGATGAAGGGGTAGACACGCCAGATGTGTCCGTCTTCATCCTGTACGTAGGGCTTTCCATCATGGGCGGGGATGATGGTCAGGGTGCGGCGGAATGCTTCTTTGCAGCCTTCGCCTTGCAGGGCACGGAGGGATTCATCCGTGACGCGCTTGACGTTTTCCATGAGGGGGATGGGTTGCTTGAAGACATTGCTGTTGATGCGTTGGAGGATGTAGTTGACGCGCAGTCCTGCCTGATCTATCTCTAGGCGGAAGGTGTCGTTGATGTGACCAGAGCCATAGGGCTCTCCGTGGACAAAGTCGCCGCGGAGGTCAAAGCAGGATGCTATTTTCTTTAAATCAAACATTTTGGTGATTTTTTCTTCTTTTGAGGGTTCTTAGACGAGGGAGGCAGGGTAAACGCCTGTGTCGGTGAGCTTTTGGATGCTTTCGACTACTGCGGGCTTGTCGCTGGGGTAGGTGACACCCAACCAGTTGGCACTGGTTTCAATGACGCGGCAGTCGGCTGTGCCGTTGTGGATGAGTTCATCTACTACAGTGGGGATGAAGCACTCGCTCTTGAGCTCTGTGCCGCTTTCCTTCATGAAGCTGGTGAAGTGTTCTTCAATCTGCTGGATAAAGTGGGCGGGGAAGAGCCAGAAGTTCATGGAGACGAGTTCTTCTGGGTTCACAGGGAGGCGTTCTCCCTTCAGGTTGTTACCACGGCAGACACCGTCGGCTTCGACCTTGATTTCTGTGTACTCCTCTGCGCTATCAAGGAAGCCATCGTTGATACCACAGATGCCGCGGTTGACATCACCATGGTCGCTGAGGGTGTTTTTGAGGGGGTAGCCAATCATGCCGTAGTGGCTCTTGCAACCACAGCCGCAGCTGTCAGCAGTGAGGAAGGTGGCGGCCTTCATAAAGGCATCCGCTCCGTAAAAGTCGTCGGCATTCACAACACCAAAAGGTGTGTCTACGACGTGGCGAGCAGCACGCAGGGCGTGTGCGGTGCCCCATGGCTTGACGCGGCCTTCTGGCACGGCGTAGCCCTCGGGGAGGTCATCGAGAGATTGGAAGGCGTAGTCTACTTCGATTTTTCCAGCGAAGCGTTCTCCTACCTGTGATTTAAAGGCTTCTTCAAAATCCTTGCGGATGATAAAGACCACCTTACCAAATCCCGCGCGTATGGCATCATAGACGGAGTAGTCGAGGATAACTTCACCATTAGGACCCATGGGGTCCAGCTGCTTCAGCCCGCCGTAGCGGCTGCCCATACCTGCTGCAAGAACAAGAAGTGTTGGTTTCATATGATTTGATTCTATAGATTGTGAGTCGTTACTCTGTAGAGAGCATTCTACCAGCTCGCCACAATATTGCAAGAAGGAAATCTATTTAGGAGAATAGAATGTATCACTTGTAGAAATTAGAGTGGTTACAAAAAAAAATATTGAAACCTTATAAAGAAATTAACTGAAAACAATATCTGTTTTTTATTCAAAACGCATGCTTAAGGTAGATAGTTAAAAAAACGAACAATATTCTCTCTAAAAATAACAAAAAAAAAGACTTGACGATTTAACAAAATGTAATTATATTCCCGCAGCGCCTATTATAGCGACAAAAAGAAATTACAAAATGAAACCGTCCTTACATATCCAACGCATCCTACGACCAGTGTTTCTTAGTCTAGTTACAACTATTCTCGCAACATCCTTTACTGTTGACGCCGCAGTAGAGCAAGCCGTATCAGCTGTAGCAGAAGAAAAAAATCTGGCAAAAGACCCGACACTTCAGGGCACAGACCAAGATCTAACCATTCTTGAGGAGTATAATAACGCAACTAGCTACTTCGTCGGTGCGGGTATTACTGGCATCAACACAAATACAACTCCAGCTGAAGGCACACTGACCCTAGGAAATGTAACAGGGTCAATTAATGTTAAAAGCACGGGCGGCCCTAACGCTGGCGCGATTGGCACTGCCGTAACCCAGGCCATAATAACGAATTTTACTGCTAGCATAACTTCTGAAGGCGGCGGTGAAGCACGCGGTCTCGGTATGTCCAACCTTAACTACTTCAACCAAGGTGTTGCAGATGCCGCGATGATGGGCTCAGCGGGTTACATACAGACACTTCTCAGCACAATCAAAGTGACGCAAACCAGCGTCTCGACCGAAGAGAACCGAGTAGATGGAGAATCCTACGGTATTCACCTTGAATATAATAGTGGCATTAAATTGGTTGATGCAGGTACCGACATAGACGTCACTTCCGTATCTGGTTCAGCAGCTGGTATTTTCCTTCAATACGGCGGCCACATTGAGACTATTGGCGCTACTTCTCCCGAAGCATTTGCCCCAGAGTCATCTATAGCTCCTGTTACCATTGATGTCACATCTAACGACAATTATGCAATAGGTATCAGTATTGACAACGCAGCCCCTCCATTAGAATTTGCTGTTGAGCCTACTCGAATTGGCACGATTGGCAAGGCCACGATGAATATTCACTCTAATTCTGGTAGAGCAACAGGTATCAGCCTCTCCACCGAAGGCGCCACGATTGATACTATCATTGGAACAACTATCAATGTGACTACGGCCGGAATTCTGCCTCCAATGGTGGAAGGTGTCGAATCTGATCGCACCATCTATGACGCAGCGGGTATTGACCTCAAAGGCGCGGGCACACTGATAAGCTTAATTGACGGGGCTAAGATCACGGCCCAGACTGAAAATGGCTCCACATACGGTATCAGACTCACTGGTAATGGTGGTCCCAGCCTAGATCCAGGTCTAGGAGCAACCGTTAAATCCATCGTAAATACGAATATTAAAGTGCATTCTGAAAGCGGAAACGCAATGGGTATTGAGTTGGGCAATGGTACAACCGTATCTAATATTTCGAACACTACGATTACAGTTTCAGCTGATGGACTTCAAGCAGCGGGTGCAACAGGTATCCGAGTAGGGACCGGAGCCTTCCTTGGAACCATCGAAAACGTTACCGTGAATATAAGCACAACGGGCACTAGCGCTGTTAATGGGATGATTTTCGAGGCAGGAGCGCTTCCTTATGGCGCTAGCCTGACTGGTTACTCTGCAAAGAACGTAACAGTTAATGCGGTTGGCACCAGTGGTGCAGTTGGTTTCGTTACTGGTAACATCACTGAGGATTTCATGAACTATACACCCACGTCAGTACCTGGAATGGATAATATTGGTGCTATTTCTGGCACCTTCTCGATGATTTCTAATGAGATGATTCCTGGCGGTATGAGTGTAGGCTACACCTTAGCAAAACTTAAAACAAGTACAGAGTTCAGCCTTGGATTCCAAAACACCAATACCACTGCCCCAACTGATGAGGGTGTTTCATACGAGGACACCTCCTTTGGCTACCTTGTCGACTGGAGCAATACCACCATGGCGGTTCAACGTAATTACGGCTTCACAGCTGGCTCTATTATTGTTGGTTCTGATCGAGTTACAGCCATGGGTCTTCAAGGCACAGTGTTGGGTAAGGATAATATTATATCCGCTACTACTGTTAATAATGGTTCGACCGCTGCAGCATTCTTGCAAGGTATTGATCTCTCAGAAGGTCAGTTGTGGGGTACGCTTTATGCCTACTCTGGTTCAGGTATCGTAGGCGGTCTTGGTACAGTTGGAACAAGCCTTAATGGCGGTGCTTTCATTCCTCAAACAGATGAAAGCTCCATCATGAACAACATAGGTGGTAACATCACTGCAGAGTTAGGCCAAGAGGATACTTCGAGCAGACCTTCAATAGCGATTGGTGCTCAGTTCGGCGATGTTAACGTAGCATATTCCCAAGATCCAGATACTGGTGCGAAGTTGTACGCAGATTATCAAACAAAACTGGTTGGGAACTTCTCAGGCACGATTACAGCAAAAATCAATGACCTACGCCTCAATTCAGGTACTCCTTATTCTAGCACAATTGTAGCAGCAGTCATCACACATGGTGAAACCAATAATGGCGTCTCCGAAGTACTGCGCTTTGACACAGACGCACATGCAGAACATGATGATGCAGCAGGTGTTACATTCAATGCTTTGATTTACGACATCGACAATACTACAAGTGTAAAATCCCTTGTCGGACTCGGGCAAGCAATCACAAGTGTTGCTGGTGATATCAACCTGTCCACACGCACTGCTGAAGGCGTTAAAACACACGGCTTAGTCTCCCTTAATGGTAACATTGTTGCAGGCATGACTGGTAGTGAGTCTCTCAAGTTCCAAGAAGGTAACTACAACGTCACCTCCAATGATTGGCTCGCCTCGGAAGGTATCACGGTTGGTTTAATTAATGACATAGACGCACTACACGGTATTGCAACTGTCAGACTTGATAACTTTGTTTCCTTCACGGGAGAGTTTGTTGACAACTCCATTGAGATTAAGACAAGCACGCTAAACTTCACAGGTAACAGTGCTACTGATGTATCTAAAATCTATGTCGGCGCTAATCAGACACTAGAGTTTACAGACCTAGCTAATGTTAACATCTACCTCAAGCAAGATGCAGAGTATTACGAAGATTACTTTGCAAATGGTGGTGATGCAATCTTCTTTGTTGATTCCGGTGCCTCACAATACTTTGACACGGATAAGACAGGCATTACCTACACGCTGTATATTAATGGCGCAAAGGTCGACCTGAGTGGCTATTCCTACAAGATCTACCATGACCAGTACGGTATCTACATCAATGATGAGATCGCTCCAGAACCTAGCACAGCTACGCTGAGCCTCTTGGCACTCGCGGGTCTCCTCGCACGCCGCCGCCGCAAGGTACAAGGCTAAATGTGAGATTTGAAAAATCAAAACTTAATCAAGAGGGGCTTCACCGATGTGAGGCCCCTCTTTTTTGTGGGCTGTGCTGCGTAGCTAGTACACCATTCAGAGTAGGCAACACTAGCTTTTTGACATTATTTATGGCACTGTCACCGACTCGCAATGGCATACTACAGCTCTTCTACTGGGCTTTGCCCAGACTCACCGTATAACCCTGTTCCTAAGCTGTGCATAGGGGAATATATATCAAACGCTCCACGCAGGGCGGGCTAGGCTATTTTATGCGCCAAAAAACCCTAGGCTCTCGCGCGGAGACCTAGGGTTTGTTTAATTGTATACGTTGCTGTCGCTCTTATTTCTTGAGCTGTTCGGCTGTTGCGGTGGTGACGTTCAAGGGTATGCGCATCTCTGGCAGTCCTTCTGCCTTGACGATGACTGTTGCCTTGCCTGATTTACCACGCTCGCCGCGTGCTATTGCCAGCAGTCGTCCGTTAAAGAAGTTCTGCTTCATGTCCTGCATGCTAGCATGGTCAAGTGGGTTGCCACTGCAGAAGCCTATGAGCTTCACGCTATCGCCCTCTACAGAGAAGCTGACCTTGCGGCTGTCCGTGGGTACGATGTTGCCTTTGCTGTCCACTAGGGCGATTTCTATGTAGGAAAGGTCGCGACCATCACCGATGAGGGTTTTCTGGTCTAGCTTTGCAGAGAGCTTGGCAGCATCACCTGTGGTGACGCGTGTGGCTGTTGCCCATGGCTTGCCGCCTTTCTTGACGATGACTTTGACTTCACCTGGTTCATACTTGACGTCTTCCCATGTGAAGCGGTATTCGTTCTTGCCAACTGTGACGTCAGACTGGGTGAAGGTACCGCCCTCTGTTGGGCTCTTCTTGCGTGTGCCTTGGCTCTTTCCGTTGATGAAGAGTTCTGCCTCATCACCGGATGTAAATACCATGACGGGTGTCTGCTGACCTTCGCGACCCTTCCAGTTCCAATGGGGGAGGATGTGGGCATGCTTTACCTCGGGTGCCCAGCGGCTTTGGTAGAGGT
>CAZRZE010000025.1:0-18643 GCA_964604535.1 uncultured Akkermansia sp. | reverse complement strand
CCCTGACTGGCGATGACATCAATGCCAAAGCCGAGGTAGAGCTCATGTATATTCATGGGCAACTCAAAGGTGAGCCCCAGTGCCTTTGCTAGCTCATTGTTCGCGTCGCTGAGTACCTTGAAGGGCATCTTGGCGACTTCCATCTTGTCAATGGTCACATCAGGCTGCTCCGGGGAAATGGCAATGAGGCGCACGCCTGCGTTTTCTGCCTCGTTGAGAAGGTTCTCATAGGCCTTGAGCTCCAAATTGCAGAAGGGGCACCAGCTACCACGGTAGAAGGTGATGATGGCAGCTTCTCCACCAAGGGCATCTGCTAGGCTAATGGGCTGATTTTCGGGTGTCAGCAATGAAGCATCGGGAAGAACAGCACCCTCTCTGATAGCGCGTGACAAGAAGTCAGACTGCTTGAGCTGCGCACTGGCTTCTTGCATTTGCTGCAAAGCTTCTGCTGGGACGGACGCGGTGAACTCCGCACTGAATTGTTCGATTTGTTCTTTTAACATAAATTTCTCTTTTCTTTTTAAGGCGAAAAAATTCGCTCTCTGAAAATATCCTATTGTATAACTAGGAGTATTTCAAAACAAAACTCTGTCAATCTATCAGGCCATCGTGTCATGTTAGGAAAAGAGTCTAGCAAAAAGCTCACGCGCATATTGCCTTGCTTTTTGGCTTCAGATAGGCTATAGTGGACTGACATATGAGATTCTCTCCCAAGAGGAACAAGGGGGATACACCCGATAACTATAGCTTTGAAAGCCCAATTGAGGTGCAGCCAGTGAAGCAGACTTGGCTTGTGCGCCTATGGGCTATTGTGCTCTTTTTGCTTACAGTGATGATGCTTTTAAGTCTCGTCAGCTATGATGTTAATGAGGTGGGCTGGCCCAGTCTCAACCCCCAAGCCACAGCAGAAAACGCAGCTGCGCCCTGCACTAACTTTCTAGGAATTCCGGGGCTCTATTGTGCCGCCGCGCTTTATTATCTTGTCGGCTTGAGCGCGTGGTGGCTGCTGCCATTGCTCTTTTATGTCGCCATACGACTTATTTGCATGCCCAATGAGTCAGTGACAAAGCAGGCCATCTGCTACAGTCTTATCCTGCTCTGCGCGCCTGCGGCTTTTGCCTTGCAGCCATGGTTTTTTCAGACGCAGGTGGCAGAACTGCACCTCAGTAACGCGGGTGGTCTCATAGGAAAGTATGTTGGGCTACAGGGCATAGCTCCCCTCATCGACAGCAATATCGCCCTCTGTATTCTGCTCTTCATCCACTTGATTGCCTTTATCTATTTTGCTGACTGCAAGATAAGCACCGTTTCACGCATCATATGGCGTGACAGCAAGAGCGTGATGCGCTTCATCTTCCGCAGAAAGGCAGCCAGCCCCAAGGTCAGTGTCCCCCAAGCGGAGGAAAAAAGAACTGTGCCCGCGCCTTCCAACTTGGAGCATCTTTCTTATGGAGAGGATTTTGCCCCCAGCTTTGACAACGAAGACGTGCTCTCTGACCCCAATCCACCCGACAGCGGTAATCCAGAATCTCGCATAAGAGAGCAAATGCTACTCAATGAGCAAGGTCGCCGCAAGCTGCCTAGCAAGCAAGATCCCCCACTAGGTAGAGGAAAGCAGCATATGCTATCAGATAAGATAACGGAACCTGTCCTCATCCCTGAACCAGAGCCTGAACCAGAGCCTGAACCAGAGCCAGAACCCGTATTCATCCCTGCTCCAACCCCCACACCTGTTCCTGCACTGACACCAGCGCCAGCCCCTGTCAAAAAGAGCCTTCCAGCCACTCGTCCTCCCTCTGTCCTTCAGGATTATGTCTTCCCCTCATACGACATCCTCTTTTACAAACCAGTCTCTGAGGAAGTCACGCAGGCAGCCAAGACAGAGATGGCTAACATGCAGCAAATCATCCTCGACACCCTCAGCGCCTTTGGCTATTCTGTCGAACCGGGTGACATCACGCGCGGTCCTAGTATCACTCGTTACGAAATCTACCCCGCGAAGGGGCTTCGCATCAACAAGATTGTCGCCCTGCGCCGTGATTTGATGCTGGCAACCAGCTCCGAATCCATCAACATCATTGCCCCCATACCTGGGAAAAACTCCATAGGTATAGAGCTGGCTAATGAGGAAAAATCACCCGTCTACCTCCGAGAGCTTCTACAAGATGAGAAGTTCATGAGCAAGAAATTCCGCATCCCTGTCGCCCTGGGCAAGGACGTGTACGGAGACACGGTCATAGGCGACCTAGCCAGCATGCCTCACACCCTTGTTGCGGGTACGACAGGCTCTGGTAAATCTGTCTGCATCAACAGCATGATTATCTCCATGCTCTACAAGTTCACCCCAGAGCAACTACAACTCATCCTCGTTGACCCCAAGACCGTGGAAATGCAGCCCTACCTCAAGGTACCCCACCTCGCCATGCCTGTTGTCACAGAACCCGCGCGCGTCATCGGGGCTCTGCGCTGGGCAGTCAATGAGATGGAACACCGCTACCGCCTCTTTAGCCGCTTCGGAGTGCGCAACTTTGAAGACTACAACGCCTGCGACAAGAGCATCATCTTTGATGAAGAAGACGAGGATGACAACTGGAATAGTGATGCACCCATAGACTACGCGAGCATAGACGCCATGGCCAGTGAAATAGAGCGACAAGCCGAAGACGAAGTCGCCCTCGAAGAGGAAACACAGGCAGAGCTCGACTTTGACGCCATAGATAACCCACCAGAGAGCATCCCCTACATCGTCATCATCATTGATGAGCTAGCTGACCTCATGATGGTGGTCAAAGAAGACCTTGAAAACTACGTGGCACGCCTCACCCAAAAAGCGCGCGCGGCGGGCATACACCTAGTCGTTGCCACGCAGACCCCGCGCTCCAACGTCGTCACAGGTATCATCAAGGCCAATATCCCCAGCCGCATTGCCTTCAAGGTCAGCAGCCCACTAGACAGCCGCATCATCCTCGACATGGACGGAGCAGAAAATCTCCTCGGCAAGGGTGACTGCCTCTTCATGCCACCCACAGGCATCGTCGGACTCACCCGTGCGCAGGGCGCTTACGTATCGGACAAGGAAATACAGACTGTAGTTGCACACTGTGCCTCACAGGGCAAGCAGAAATTCAACTCTGCCGCTATGGCAGAACTCAACAACTGCGACTCCGCCAGCGGTGGAGGCGGCGGCGGTGGAGGCAACGGCAAGGCCGTCTCCGAAGGCGACATGATGGGAGAGCTCTATGACCGCTGTGTCGAGATGATTATCAGAGAGCGCAAAGCCAGCGTATCCATGATACAGCGACGCTTCAAAATAGGCTACAACCGCGCCGCCGACATCATGGACACCCTAGAACAACGCGGTGTCGTCTCTGCCCCCCGAGGCGGTAAGAGTGAAAGAGATATCCTCATCGACGCACCCTGCCCTGAATAAAAAAAGCAAAAAAGCGACAAATTTGTCTTGTCATGCCCGCTCAATTATGGTTTAATCTGCGCACCTTACCAGTTTAATGCGCACGTGGCGGAATTGGTAGACGCGCTAGTTTCAGGTTCTAGTGAGTAACATCGTGAAGGTTCGAGTCCTTTCGTGCGTATTAAAAAAAGACGGTGAACATTTTATGTTCACCGTCTTTTTTTTTAAACAACGCTGTAGGTCATTACTCTTGCTTTCATTCCAAAGCTATGCTAGATTAAGTTATCAAGCTGAGAAAATGATTATCAATAATGAACTAAGCGAAGAAATCCCCCCTCCTCTCAACAGAAAGGTAGCCTTGCTGAATCTATGGGGTACGAAAAATTATGGTGCCATTCTAACATCATATGGATTGCAGCAGTTTTTATCAAAGCACCAGTACACCAGCCAATTGGTTCGCTATATTATCAATAGTACATTGAATCAAGACGATGTATTTGATGCATTTGCGCTAGCTGAGCTGAGCCTAACGCCCTATATTGCCAACTACAAAGATCTTAGCAAACTCAATGAAACCTATGATAATTTCATCGTCGGTTCAGATCAAATTTGGCGAGGAATTTGCACCTTCTACTTCGACTATTTTTTCTACCTTGATTTTGTTCAAACGAAAAAGAGAAAGATTGCTTGCGCAGCCAGTTTTGGCAAAAATGAATTAGGAAGATTACCTATTATCGTTAAGAATGCTGCGCAGTTACTCAAACGCTTTGATCACATATCGGTGAGGGAAAAAAGCGGTGTTGATGTCTGTAAAAGAGAATTATCTGCACAAGCGACCCATGTTCTCGATCCTGTCTTTTATCTACCTGTTGACAAATGGAGCGAACTGGCAGACAAGGCAACACGCGATTTGCCAGATAAGTTTGTCGCTAGTTATTTATTAAATGCATCTTCCGTAGATGCTACTATTGCGCCCTTGATGGGAGATACTCCTGTCATTGATATTGTCAAGAATGAGAAGGATGAAGCTAGCGTCTACAGCTGGCTGAAGGCTATACGAGATTGCTCTTGCCTCATCACTGATTCCTTTCACGGGATGTGCTTTGGTCTCATTTTCAACAAACCTCTCGCCATCATTGCTAATTATCAACGCGGCATAGATAGATTCACCAGCATATTAGAGCAACTCTCCCTGATGGATAGGATGGTGGATGATATTTCGCAGGTAAGCTTAGAGTTTTTGCAGCGTGAACCCCTAGATGAAGAGAGACTAAAACACCTCCGCCATTTGGTTGAAAGCTCTACACAGTCTCTACTACATGCCTTGGAGCAAGAACCCAAACAAGTAGAAATTGACATCAAAGCACTTGCTAAAAAGGACTTGCTTTGGCACTGTAGCCCTAGTGCGCTGTGGTTACTTACGAGAAGCCTTGCAGGCTATTTCTTAGGGCCCAAATATAATCAATGGTATCATAAGGAAGTATACAAGGATCTCAAAACCAGACTGCGAATCCATCGCTAGCATTATATGTTAACCACCCCGCCATCCCATTGCACTGGTTGCAGCGCATGCGTGTTTTCCTGTCCCTTTGGTGCATTATCAATGCAGCAAGATAAAGCGGGTTTTGACTACCCCATTACCGATATGTCTCTGTGTACGGATTGTGATCTGTGCAACAAAATATGTCCAGTGCAAAATAAGGTAGCACTCCATGATGGAAAATGTTATGCCGCAGCATCTAATAAAGAAAAGATACGCGCCAAAAGCTCTTCTGGCGGTATTTTTGCTCATCTAGCAAGACAAATCCTAGAAGAGAGAGGTATTGTTTGTGCTGTCAGGATGGATGGTCGAGTGGTGAAGCATGATATGCTTTTATCAATGGATGATCTACCTCTCTATCTTGGGTCAAAATATGTTCAAAGTCAATTAGGTGATAATTTCCCGCGCATCAAAGCGTATCTCAAGGAAAAAAGAAAAGTACTTTTTGTAGGGACTCCCTGTCAAGTTGCAGGGTTGAGAAAATACCTGAAACGAGACGATAAAAATCTGATCCTTATTGATGTTCTTTGCCACGCAACCCCTTCACCTCTCGCTTGGGAAAAATATCTAGCAGAGCAATTTGGTGATGAAGAAATCCTCTCGGTCAACTTCCGAGCGAAACACCATGGCTGGGCCAGCTACGGTCTAGAGATAAAGACCAACAAGCGCGTATTCTTCGAAGTCATCTGGGAAAATGCCTTTTTACAAGCCTTTTTAGCTGAAACCATCAATCGCCCCTGCTGCTCTGTTTGTGATTACTGCACCACGAAAAGAGTTGGAGACATAACACTAGGGGACTTCTGGGGCATTAAACATTACAATGCAGCGTTTGATGACCAAAAGGGGTGTTCTCTCATACTTTGCAATACGGCAAGAGGCGAGGATATGTTTCAACAACTCTCTGAGTATTTACAGCTCAAAGAGCCTGTGCCCATAGATCAAGCTATTCAAAACAACGCAGCCTTACGTAGCCCTCAAGTAGCACATGCAAACCGTGATCACTTTTTACGCTTACTGCAATCCCCCTATGCTAGCTTTACTCGCTCCTTTATCTCTATCAATAGTAGCATGACAGATCTTGCTATTTTAAGCAGTAATTGGTGGAAAGACTATGGTCGCGCACTATCCACCTACGCGACACAACAATTTATCTATGATTTAGGCTTTTCAAGCAAAATCATTGATTATCAACCTTCACGCCTCCAAAACAGCAATCAAAATGTTTTTAACCGCTTTGCAAAACAATATCTCTTAAAAAGTCCCATTGTAGATAGTGACAAAAGTTTACGAGAGCTTAATAATAGTTTCCACCAATTTCTTGTTGGTCCCGATACAGTGTGGGATAGCGCTGTGCTACAGCAGGCTCATTACGCTTATTTTTTGGATTTTGTTCATGACGAAAAAGCAAAAATAGCCTACGGCATCAACTTTGATCGCTCCTTGGTAGGGACAGCTCCTGCGTTGCGTTACAATATGGAGCAACTCAGCCAACGTTTTGATGAAGTGTATGCTGCCACAGGAAAGGGCGTAACATCTTGCCAAAATGAGCTCAAACGCCCCTGCATTCTCGCTCCCGATCCCGTATTCATGGTAGATAAGAAGCTATGGCACAATCTAGCAGAACAATCCACACGTACCCTTCCCGCAAACAGCATCGTTATCGTTGATACTAATCAAGGAAAACAACTCCGCAGGCGAGTTGAGGAACAATACAGACATGATAATATCATCGAAGCGCATATTCATCAAGACGAGGCAGCAGGGGTGCAAGATTGGCTCAAATCAATCAAGGACGCAACTCTTATCGTCACTGATTCTTTCTACGGTATCTGTTTTGCTATCATCTTTAACAAAGCCTTTGTTTGCCTTTTCAACATACATGAGTCATTGACAAAAATCACCAGCTTATTGGCGGATCTGAATCAGACTGCTCGCGGAGTCATGCATTGGGAAGAGCTCGACAAAACTCTCATCACACAAAGCCCCTACCATGTTAGTGAGCATGAGGACTTCCTACGTAATTATAAAGGAGAATCCTCCGCTTTGCTACACGCTACACTCTGCAAGCAGCCCTCATCTAGTATCCCTAGCATCAGTAGCATCAAGAAAGTGGATAACCGTAGACGAAGAAAAGCCCAATTCATACTGAAAAGGCTTTTCTATCTCGCTCAAATTCTTGTGAAGCGCAAGAATGTCGCGCCACACTTTGTGCAGCGCTTTAAAGAAAGCAATATCAAACTGCGCTAGAATTTCCAACGTAGCTCTATGCCTACGTTGATTTGCTTCTGGTCGATAACTGCACCGAAGTCACGGCGTATGGATCTGTCACTATCACCTGTGACGGTGGCTTCTATCCAAGGGATGATGTGGAAGACTTCTTCGCGACCAAAGCTGCCACGCAGTGAGTAAGGGATGAAATTAACACGAAGGCGCGCAGCGTCAAGACCAGTTGTGCCGCGTGTCCAGTAGTTGTCAGACAAGGCGAGGCCTGCAATAACCTCTATGTCCAAGCCCAAATTAGCCTTGGCAATCACGTCGGTGAAGCGATAACCTACCGATACATCGTAGTACCAACCTGTGAGACCATAAAAGCTGTAGGAAGCCAGTGCTGCACCAAAGAAACCTTGCTGGTAATCATTATAGGTCAGAGAAATAGTCAAATCTTGCGTGAGGTTATGATGCGTCTTACCACGCTCTTCTGCAAGAAAGCCTTCTAAGCCACCATGACGCAGGGCGTAACCTACGGATAGCTTTGCATTGGGGAAAATCTCCTTGCCTAATGTATAAGCAAATTGGCTGAATTCTCCACCCAAGGCATCACCTGCCCCCCAAATGGTGCCCAGTTGTGCATCAAATTGCTGGTAGACACCCACATTAAACATATTGCGGTTGGAGTGAATGTAGCGTCCAGACAGTGAGGAAAAGCCCCAATCGCTCATCTGGTTGGTTACCCCCATACCACGCACGTTATAATTGCTTGTATAAAGGTTGAGGGCGATATCCCATGCCTTTTCGCTACTTGATGGAGCCTCCAAGATAGGTGCACCGATTACAGGAGCAACGTTCATTCCTGACTCAATAACTGTATCCTCTGCCGCCAAGGGGCTAGGCAGACTCGCTTCATTTGTGTACTCTATAGGACCACTGGGAATAGGTGGTGGCAGCATTTGGGCAAAGGCTGCACTATAACTAAGGGCTAAAATCAGGGAAAGTCTTGTGAGCTTCATTATCCCATTATATTTTTTTCGTCAGCAAATACCAGAAAAAAAGTCCGATGTGGACAAAATAGCGTTTAAAAAGACGACGCGGTTCTTTCACGAGACGATATAACCACTCAAATCCACCCTGACGTATCCAGCGCGGAGCTTGGTCCACCAGACCTGCATGAAAATTAAAGGCTGCACCCACTGCAAAATATAGGGCAGGAGGCAGGATTCCCTTCTCTTTACAATCAGCTAGCCATCGCTCTTGCTTCGGGCAACCCAGCCCCACCCAGACGCAGTTAGCACCAGATTCTCGTATCAGCGCGGCAATTTTTTCGTCCTCACCCTCTGGCCATTCGCCCATAGGTGGTGAGTAAGCTCCTGCTAATTGTGCCTCAGGGAATCTTTCGGAAAATTTCTCCTTCAAGAGTTGCTGAGCCTCGGGCGAACCACCTAATAGGAAATGGCGCAAGGCTCCATCAGCAGATTGCCCACGCTTCCACATGCTTTCCATCATATCAGGACCGTAAAGACGGTGAGCATCGCGATGTTTGCGCTTTCGCAGCAACCAGACGATAGGCATACCATCTGGGCATATGTAGTCGAATTGAGAGAGCTTTTTGCCATAATCTTCCTTCTCTCGCAAGGCTCGTGTCAGCACATGAACATCAGCATGGGCGATAATTTTCGGCAGAGTTGTCGCCTTAGCTTGCTCACAAAAAAAAGAAGAAGCCTCTTCTAGTGAGCTTACCACAAAAGGGATAGAGAAGATATTTTCGCGATTCAATTCTGACATAATCATTATCTGACTCGCACATCATACACTATTGCGCCTCCACAATCAATAATTAATACACATATAGAATTCGTATTACATATTGCACAAAATCCGTCATGACAGTAATTTACCTCTTGCCATGATGTGTGCTTTCTGTTATTATTCACGCATAGACCGATATGAAAACATCACAAGCTATTCTTTCACTACTGGCCGCTCCAGCAATGTGCCTCACAGCCATGGCTCAGGAGACCGTTAACGTTCTCGAAGTACTTCCTACTGAAGGATTCATGCCTGGACGCGCTATACGCCCTCAGACAGATGAGGCTTTGATGCCTCTCTTGGTAAAAATCGAAGAAAAATTCCAAGCTCTCTCTGAAGAAGAGAAGAAGGCCATGCTTGAAAAGCGCAAAGATGGTCGCGCCCTTGAATACAATCCAAAGCTCTGGGACAGCAAGGCTGACTATGACACCTACCTCAAGGTATGGAAGAACACAAAAATCGTTGAAGCTGAAAACGTCGTAATCGGTTTACGTGCTTCCAGCTCACCTGACGTGTGGGATGTCGTCTCCGCAACAGTTGCTAACGGTCAAACCCTTCCCCTCACCCTCGGTGCCCTCACCTACAATGCCAAGACTAACATCTGGAAGTCCAACAACGGTGAACTCACAGCATCCCCTGTCACAGAAACAGACACCTACATCTACGGTGCACAGTCTGGACAAGAATGGAAACTCGAAAAGGATGACGCGCTGAGCAGCATCCGTGAATCCGTACGCATCACAAAGACGGCAGACGGCAACTTCACCTTCGTTTACTATAACTTTACCGAAATCTCTAAGGCTAGCGGTCAAGTTATCGCACAGGGCGGTTACGTCCTCCGCTTCCCCAAGAAGACAGCTAATGCCTCCGTCACACGACCAGGTCAACGCTAAGTAATAAGATTCTAATCAGCGGCGGGGTGTCTACGGATTACCCCGCGCTTTTTTATATAAGGAGGTGTCTGGATAGAGCCTCCTCCTACCCACAAATCAAGCGATGCGAATCATTGCAGGAAAGGCCAAGGGGCTTAGCCTCCTTATACCGACAGGAGAAGTACGCCCCACGCAAGACAGGGTGCGTGAAGCCCTCTTTAGTATCTTAGGAACACATATCGAAAAGGCGCGTCTGCTCGATCTCTTCTGTGGCACAGGCTCTGTGGGCATAGAGGCTCTCAGCAGAGGTGCGACAAGCGCGCGCATGGTTGACGCGTCACGCAGCTCCTGCACCACAGCAAAGAAAAACCTAGAGCGCAGCCGCCTCGTAGGCGGTAGCGTCACGCAGAGCGACTGCCTCTCCTTTGTCAAAAGGGATCGTGGTCAATATGACATCATCTTTGCCGACCCCCCTTATTGCAAATCTGCTGGTGACCGCGACATGATAGCCGAGCTCATGCTCGACCGTCTCGGAGAACTGCTGGTCGAGGGCGGTTACTTCATCGCCGAAGCACAAGAAGACTACGGTGTGGGCAACAGCCAAACGAGAGATTTCCCCGGTTGGAAGCTCATTGACGAGCGTCACTACGGCAAAAACGTCATTCTCATTTACCAGACAGACACATGATCCGCCTGCTGCTGCTCACGCTCTACTACTGCTCTCTGCCATTCTTTCTCATATTCTGCCTGCCGGGCTACCTCATCAAGATGAAGAAACGCGGCGGATTTGGGACAGGGATATCAGAACGCTTCTCCATCTACAACCGTCCTGTAGAAGAGGAAGAACAAGGTGGGCTCTACGTGCATGCCGTGAGCGTAGGTGAGAGCTTCATCGCGATGAAGCTCATCCGAGAGTGGCAGGCAACAGGGAACAGCAGCCCCGTTACCCTTGCCGTCAGCACAGCCACCGCGCACCACATCGTCAGCGCGGCAAATCTTCCCCACACCCGCCTCATCTACGCCCCGCTGGACATACCTATCATTGTAGAACGCTGCCTCAATCGCTTTCGCCCCAGTCGCGTTGCCCTGATTGAGGCAGAACTCTGGCCGCATTTTGCAGAATGCTGCCACCGCCGAGGCATACCTCTCTGCATACTCAACGCCCGTCTCTCCCCTCGCAGTGAGCGACGCTACAAAGGCGTACGCCCCATCACTCGTGCACTCTTCTGCAGACTCAATGCCCTAGGCGCACAAAATGAACGCGACGCAGAGCGCTTTGCTGGCATAGGCATAGAGCCCAGCATTATAGAGGTCACAGGTAGCATCAAATTCGACATCCTAGCCGACACTGTCCCCACACTACGCGAGGACATGGCTAACACCCTTTCCTCCTTGAGTGGAGGGTCACCCATCATTCTAGCTGCTTCCACGCATGCTGGCGAAGAACAGCTCTTAGCCGATGCGATACGAAAAGCAGGAGGCTTCCCCCTCATCATCCCACGCCACGAAGAGCGTCGTGAAGAAGTCTTGCGAGATCTGCGAGGCATTGGCTTCACACCTCTCCTGCGCAGTCAGCATCTCGCAGAAAACACATCCCTTCCCCAAAACTACGACTGCTACATCGCTGACACCACAGGAGAGCTACGTGACTGGACGCAGCATGCGCAACTAGTCATCATAGGCAAGAGCTTCCTTTCCAAAGGAGGTCAAAATCCAGTAGAAGCCATCGCTGCCCGCATCCCTGTCATTGCAGGCCCTGACATGAGCAACTTTGCCGACCTTGTCACTCTTTTAGAAGAAAAAGACGGCATCTACCGCAGCACAGTCGAGACCCTCTACCGAGATATAGAGCAACTCCTGCAGCATCCAGAGCAATCAAAGCAGCAATGCGAGCAGGCCTACGCCGCTCTCTCCTACCACCAAGGAGCCACTGAGCGCAGCGTCACGCTACTAACCCAGCTTTGCAGCAGATAATACTTAGGCATGTCATTACGGCAAGGCTACAACAAACTTGTACTGCGCACGCAAGCGTACCTCATCAAGCGGCGCAAGCAAGGAAAGTGGGAACGTCTGCTCCCAAAGCGTATTTTTGACCCACAACTCTGGCTGTGGGACCAGCGTAGCTTGGCAGTAGGCGTCGGTTGGGGCACGGCACTGGCCATCACTCCTGTCCCTATGCAATCCCTCTTTGCGGCCTTCGTCTGTCTCTGGGTCAGAGGCAATGTTCCAGTGGGCATACTAGCCTGCTGGTTGTCTTTTCCGGGCTACCAAGTCATAGCATGGCCTTTGCAGTGGGCGCTGGGTGCTTTTCTTCTGAGAGAACTCAGTCCTTGGACATCGGGTACCAGCTACCAACTCATTGTCGAAGCAGTCGCACATTGGAACCAAGGAAGGGAAAGTATAGAGATACTCTTGAAGGGCATACATTTGCCCACCCTCATTGCAGAGTTCCTACTGGGCTGTGCGCTGAGCAGTGCCCTCTTGGGACTACTCCTCTACGGGCTAGTCAAAAGCCTACCGAAGAAATTCTTCAACTGAGTATCACATCCAACAAAAATGTATATTTTCCCTTTCATTCTAGGCAGTCTACGCCGATTGTATAACATTCATATTGATTTAGTAGGAATTAGAGCATTTTAACAAATTACCGTCATTGAAACCTAACTGTTAATAAATTAATTTTTATTATTTATTGGCAATTGTATTCTTTAGCCTCACTTTTACGGATGAAAAAATTATCAAGTTTTCTTAAAGAAATCCTAACAATATTTGAAAAAAAATTCTGCTTGTGGAACGTGCTATGGAACGAAAAACAGAGCTGACCGAGGGACTGCTCAGAATAAAAAAATCTTTTTTGAAATACCGTTAAATGGCATAGTCATCTCCTCAACCGCGAGCCACCCAAACCAAGTCACTCCTGAGGGATACAAATCCCCATCGAGGCGAGGAACAGGGAGGTCTAGCAAGAAGAGCTCATGTGCTAAGTAGCTGAGTCTTTCTGTTGAGCACCTACAAGACATCTTTAATATCATCACTATTTCTCACTTACTAATGAGCCAGCAATCGAAAGAACTAACACTGTGGAAACGCATCGTCAAGGACATGCGCCACCACGAAAGCGTAGTCGGAGACTATGCCTACGAATCTTACATCTCCAAGCTCAACCTGCGTCAAGACACCGGCTTTATTTTCTATATCGAGTACCCCGTAGACCTCCCCATTGCATGGGTAGAAATCAACTACCTTTCCAGCCTACACAACTCCATAGGACGTGTACTCGACACCCCTCGTCAGATCATCTTCATCCGTGAGGGAGAGAACGCACCGCTCAGCGTAACAAGCAGCACCCCTGCCGCAGAAAGCACTCCTGCGCCCTCGTCTGTACCCAGCAAGCCTAGCAGTCGCAAGAGCAGCAAAAGCAGCAGCAAAGCCCAACCCAGCCGCAAAGGCAGCACAGGCATACGCAGCCTCAAGAAAGACTATCTGTTCGATAACTTCATCGAAGGACCTTGCAACGCCTTTGCCTGTGCCGCGGCGCGCGCCATCGTCACCGAAGAAGGCTCTGGCAGAATGCTCAATCCCCTCTTCATCCACGGTGGATCGGGATTAGGCAAAACCCATCTTTTGCATGCCATAGGCAATGCCATCATCAAGAACAACACAGGCAAAAAAGTACTCTACGTCACCAGCGAAGACTTCACCAACGCCTACATTGATGCCGCCAACAAGGGCTACGAGGCACAGCATGCGCTGGCAAACTTCCGTCGCAAGTACCGCCAAGCAGATGTACTCCTCATTGATGATGTCCAATTCCTTGCCAAGAAAACCAAGACACAGGAAGAATTCTTCCATACCTTCAACGCCCTCTTTGACAGTGGAAAGCAGATCGTCCTCAGCGCAGACTGCCCAGCTAGCGAGATGACCACCATGCACGAGAGACTCACCTCCCGATTTGAGCAGGGCATGAGCGTGAACATCACGCGCCCCTGCTTGGAGACACGCATTGCCATCTTGCAGAACAAGCGTCAGAAGTGGGACACAGACATCGTCACCGATGAGACCATAGACTACTTGGCACATCATATCACTAACTCCGTGAGGAGATTAGAAGCCGCACTGATACGCGTTGCCAGCTTTGCCAGCTTCTCGAATCACGCCTTGAGCCTTGATGAAATACGCCGCCACCTGCAGGAATTCTTCCGTGAAGAAAGACTACAGAGTGTTAGCATACAAGACATACAAGACAAGGTTGCAGAAATCTTTGAGCTCAAGGTTACAGAACTATGCAGCAGCCGTCGCACGGCAAAAATTGCACACCCTCGACAGATAGCCATGTACCTTGCGCGCAAGTTCACAAAGGAATCCTTGCAGCAGATCAGCTCTGCTTTTGGCAAGAAAGACCACGGCACTGTTTTGCATGCCTCAAAGACCATTGAACAGAAGATGAAGAGCGACGAGAGTCTGCGAGAACTGATTGCCAGTATGAGCAAGGCCCTGAGCTAACAATAGCGCCAACCTGCGCGTATGTCCCTCCCTTCTTCTACCATATATTCAACGTCAACTAGCCTCCACGTGTCTGCACCCTATGCACACACAACAACAGGCTTCTTCTAGCTTCCTCCACCGTCTCCTCTCTCAGCAATGGTTTCTCGGCACGCTGGCCATGCTAGAAATCATCTTCGGCTTCATTCTCCTAGGCTTTCCCTTCATCCTAGGCACAAGTCTCATCGTCGTTTTGGGAGTCATGCTCTCGCTCATGGCAATCATGCGCTGCATACACCTTGTTCAAACGCGCAAACACTACGTCCACCAAGGACTTGCCATACTCATCTACGCAGCTCTAGGTGTCACGATGCTTCTTTCGCCCCTTGTTTCGCTCACAATCCTCACTCTAGCCCTTGGTATAGGACTGCTGCTGCTCGGTACCGTACGCTTTATTTCAACGCTGTTTTCACAGCAAAGGCGTGCTCGCGTCTGGCGTTTTTGTAATGCAATTATCAGTTTACTGCTCGGGGCAGTTGTTTGCTACACCTGGCCTGCTTCTGCACTTTGGCTGCTGGGGCTCTTGGTAGCTATAGAGATGATTTTCTCTGGATGGACGCTGCTCTTTCTCACTCTAAGTGATGTGGGTGAGAAAGAGACAGAATCCGTCAATTGATGGTTAAGCCTTGCTCTTGCGGTTGCTTGAACCGGGAGGGCGACCACGGCGGCGAGGTTCGCTGCTCTTGGCCTTGCTAGCGGTCTTGCGCTTTCCAGTGCTCTTGCGTGGCTTTCTTGTCTTTTTCTCGACAGGAGGTGCAGCAGGAACTTCTATGGCAATAACAGGCTCGCCCTCAGATGCAGCAGTCACTTCTGCTTCTACAGTGCTCTTTTTAGGACGACCTGCGCGGCCTTTGCGCAGTGACTTGAGCGTTCTGGGCTCGGACATCTGCCAGCTCCAATCCCAACGATCAAGCGCGCAGAAGGAGGCGGCCAGCAACTTGACAGAGGCGTCGATGTCCAGCTTGTGAGCCATTTCTATGCTCTGGTGCACATTACGCACAGGCAGGGAAATCGCACCTGTTATCGCACCACCGGGGGTGAGCTTTTGCATAGCGCCTGCATCTGTACCACCTGCACTGAGCAATTCAAACTGATGGGGAATCTTCTTCTCCTCAGCCAGTGCACGCATGAAGTCCACCATGCGGCGGTCTACGATGATGCTACCGTCGTAAATCTTGATAGCTGTTCCCTTGCCCAGTTCGGAGCACTTTTCGTGAGGAGCCGCACCGGGGGTATCATTAGCAATGGTGATATCCAGAGCCAAGGCAAAGTCGGGCTTAATTTCGAGAGTTGCAGCATGCGCACCACGGAGACCTACTTCTTCTTGCACGGTGAATACCGCGTAGAGGTCATAATCGGGTTGCACCTTAGCCTTGCGCATTTTGCGGACAGCTTCAATAAGCAGGTAGCAACCACCACGGTTGTCGATGCTCTTGACATTGATGCAGTCGCCCATTTCCACCATATTGCTCCAGCGGGTGATGGTATCACCTACAGTAACCCATTTTTCCACCTCTTCCTTGGGCATGCCCAGATCAACAATGTAATCGGTGACTGCTGGCATTTTGCCGCGTTCTTCGGGGCTCATGACGTGGATGGGTTTTACACCCATGCAACCGGGCAAATCCTTTTTGCCGTGTACAATAACGCGTTGAGCTGTTAAAGTCTTGGGATCAAATCCGCCTAGGGGCAATATACGGATAAATCCCTTATCGTCAATATGTCGAACCATAAAACCAATCTCATCCAAGTGAGCGGCACACATAATTGATTTTTCAGAACTCTTGCCCTTTATCAGTGCAATTAAATTCCCCATATTATCAACCTTCAGCTCGTCAGCGAGTGATTCCATCTGATATTGAACAACTTGGCGAATATTGGACTCAAAACCAGGCGCACCTGACGCCTCACACAATGCTTGAAACAATTTAATATTCATCGGGTGTGAGTATAGTCATTAAAATACCTGATGACAAGCAGTTTTTCAGCATTATATTAGTATTTTTGCAGAAATTGTCATAATTATTCAATTTTTCTTGTTTTATGTGATAAATAATTTCAAGTCATCATCCCATTTTGCCCTTTTCTATTCTACTATTATCGTCTAGTATACCCGCATGCAAGATCAGGCGGGGTATATACACATCAGCGGCGCGAAAGAACACAACCTTAAAAACATTGATGTCCCCATCCCCCTGCGACAAATAACCGTCATCACGGGGCCTAGCGGCAGTGGCAAAAGCACCCTAGCCATGAGCACTCTTTATGCTGAAGGTCAAAGACGTTACGTCGAAACTTTCTCCCCCTATGTGCGACAATTCATGGACAGAATGAATCGCCCCGACGTGCAGGCGGTAGAAAACGTCCCCCCAGCCATCGCCATAGGTCAGCGCAATTCTGTCAAGAATTCCCGCTCCACCGTCGGCACCATGACCAGCATCAATGAGTACCTCAAAATCATCTACTCACGCCTCGCCATAGGTCATGATGCAGAAGGCAATGAAATCCAGCCAGAATCCGCCTCCACCATCTGCGAAAAACTCTTTGCCCAACAGGCAGGCGCAGATGCCCTCATCTGCTTTGCCACTCAGGTAGTGGGCAGCGTGGAAGAAATGAAGCAGGCCTTACTGGCGCAGGGCTATCTGCGCGTCTTTTTGGAAGGCGAAGCCCAGCGATTAGAGCAAGTCAGCGACAGCCAACTGCCCAGCAGAGGCGTCTGGATGATTATCCACGACCGCGTGCGCGTGGAAGAGCCCCAAAAACAACGTCTCATGGAGGCCTTGGAAACCGCCCTTCACCTAGGCGCGGATGAGCTCTTTATCAGTCTGAAAGAGAAAAAAGGCTGGTCAGCCCTGCGCAACTACCGCAGCGACTGGTACCCCCTCATCGAGCCACGCCCCGGCCTCTTTTCAGGCAACTCCCCCCTCGGCGCTTGCCCCCATTGCAAGGGCTACGGACGCGCCATCACCTACGATTACATGCGCGGCATTCTCCCTGAAAAAAGCCTCAAGAATGGCGCACTCAAAATGCTGAGCACCCCTGTGCTCTCCCAGTGCATGGATGACCTCATCCGCGCCAACCGCATTGTCAAAGCCGTGCGCATGGGCATAGCTTGGGAAAAACTGAGGGACGATGAACGCCAATGGATCATGCAGGGCAACAGAGGCGACATGGATATATATGAGGCCTCCGCACGCGGACTCTGGTACGGGATAGAAGGTATTTTCCAAGACATGGAAAAGCACGCGCACAAAATGAGCGTGCGCATCTTCCTCTCCCACTACCGCGTTTACAGCATATGCCCAGAGTGCCATGGCGGTCGCCTGCGCCCAGAAGCCCTCGCCTTCACCCTAGGCGGTCTCACCGTGCCAGAGGTGCAGTCCCTCGCCATGGAAGACCTGCTGCTATGGGTGGATGAGCATCTCATGCAGGGAGGCAAGGAAGACAGATCCCTACACCAAGCCATTTTAGAACTGCGCCACCGCGTTGCCTACCTCTGCGAAGTGGGCTTGGGCTACCTCAGCGCAAGCCGCCTGACACGCTCCCTATCAGGTGGTGAAATAGAGCGCGTCAGCCTCACCACCTGCCTTGGCGCATCCTTGACAGAAACCCTCTTTGTCCTCGATGAGCCTACAGTGGGTCTGCACGCACGCGATACAGAAAGACTCATCGCCGCTATGCGCCGACTAGCCGACAGGGGCAATACCCTCGTGGTTGTAGAGCATGAAGAGGCGGTCATGCGCGCAGCTGATTACCTCATCGACCTCGGCCCTGCCAGTGGTGCAGCAGGTGGCACACTCTGCTTTGCTGGCAGTCCTACTGAGATAGAAAATGCACCCAGCTCCCCCACCCTCGCCTACCTACGCGGTGAAAAAAGCATCCCCATCCCCAGCAAACGCCATCGCAGCAAGAAAAAACTGCGCCTACGCGGCATCAACTGCCACAACCTGCACAATCTGGATGTGGATATCCCCCTAGGTGTTTACACCTGCCTCACAGGCGTCTCTGGCAGTGGGAAGAGCAGCCTCGCCTGCCAAATACTCTATGGACAGCAGCACCCCGAGTCTCTGGATGACGAAGCCGATGGCAGCCTAGAAAGCATAGAAGGCATGGAACACTTGGAGGACATACTCCTAGTCGACCAGAGCCCCATTGTACGCACCCCCCGCTCCACCCCAGCGGTGTACATGAGCGTTTTTGAGGACATACGCGCCCTCTTTGCCGCAGAGCCCGCTGCCCAAGCACGCGGGGTCAAGG
>CAZRZE010000024.1:0-19209 GCA_964604535.1 uncultured Akkermansia sp. | reverse complement strand
TGGGAGACCAGAGAGCGGCGATAGGCGGCCTTGCCCACGTATTCATTGCGTGCACTGGGGCTGAGGATGAGGCGCGCGCCCTGCTCTGCTAGATAACTGCTAGGCGGGATGAGAGACCAGAGGTCTTCGCATATTTCTATACCTATACTCAGAGCGCCACCATCACTAAAGAGCAGATCCGCGCCTAGGGGGATATGTTTGCCAGCGAGGCGGTACTCAGACACAGCCAAGTCTCGCGCTGGGCGGAACTGACGTTTTTCATAAAACTCTGCATAATTGGGCAGCGTGCTCTTGGGGACAAAGCCCTTTACCTCCCCTGCTTGGACAAGGGCGGCAACATTATAAAGCCCATCTTGCACCTGCAAGGGCAGACCCACGACAGAAATGCAATTGAGATGAGCCGTAGCCGCTGCCCATTGGAGCAGAGCCTCCTTGGCAGAGCGGACAAGATGAGACTGGTAGAACAAATCCCCGCAACTGTAACCCGTCAAGCCCAACTCTGGAAAGAGCAGCACATCCACAGACTCCTCTGTTACCAGCTGTTCGGCTACTTGTAACATCTCTGCAAGGTTAAATGCAACATCTGCAACGCGCAGACGCGGTGTTACTGCGGCTATTCTATAATATCCCCATCGACTCATTGCAACTATATTGCCAGAATAAGAGTAAAAGTCAATCCTCAGCATCAAAGCTTGCAAAAAACAGGCAGTGCTGCTACACTTAACATATGAAGGAAAGCATGGATCACTATCAACTGGGACTGCTCGCATTCTGCGACCAGACCGACGGGCAAGCACCTGACTACATCAGCTCTGCCAAGCACCTGAGCATAGCCTACGAAGAAGGCAGCCTCAACGCTGGTTGGCTGCTGGCACACTGCTACAGCATGGGCTTTGGCGTCCCCAGAGATTTGCAGCGCGCAGAAGAACTCGCACGAGAACTCATCTCGCGCGGCTGCGAAGAAGCCTGCTTTTTCCTGAGCAAGTGGAACATAGTCAATCGCAATAATAGCAAAGCGGAAGAATACAGCCAACGTGCCCTCAGCCTCAGTCAATCAGGAGAAGGTCGCAGCTTGGATGACATCTTGTGGACAGAATTCTGCTTTCTCATCCATCAAGCCGAAAACGAAGAAGACATGGAAGCGCAGATTGCCCGCGCGCGTCGCTACTACGAAGAATCACGCTTTCACCTACGTTATGTCCCACTAGCCAGCAGCATGATAACGAGAGGACTAGAAAGCGACGATGAAGAAATAGAAAACCTTCTTGACGCTGGCTGTGCAGCCGCTGATGAAAACGCCCTCTACTTACGCGGGCTACGCATCCTCAATCACCCCGAAAGCAGTGCAGGAGACAGGCAACGCGCAGAAAAACTCCTAGAGCGAAGCATACTAGGCGACTTTGACCTAGCCGCCATGAGCAGCACTGAAAAAGAGCGCGAGGCGAAATTCAAAAAATGCTGGCAACGCCTCCGTTGGGGATTCTCAAAACTTCGCCGTCCGCAGGAACTCGACATAGACATAGAGCTCATCCCCAACAACTGGTCAGGGATGATACGCACCTTTGACCAGCGAGTCACACGCAGCTTGATGGAGCACAACATGCTAGCCCATGCCTTTGAAGCATCACACCCTCTTATCAGACTCAGCGGACTAACAGTAGGGCAATCACTCGACATAGAGCTACTCTACAACATAGAAGGAGAGAAAAAAAGCTTCACCTACACCCCAAGTGCGGAACAAGTCGAAATAGACCTGCGGCGCGACCATGGCTGGGAGTGGGCAGACCTAGCACTAGCCATCAGTGATGGGCAGAAGGACAGCTACTTTCTCGTTGGAGAATCGGATTTGCTGTATGCGAGCAACACCAATTTCCCACACATCCTGTTATGCTGGAGACGCAGCATGTTATTGGGATATGTTTTGCAAATCTACGCTGTGGATAAGCCTCTCAACAACATTGTCGTGCATCTTTCAGAGACAGAAAAGAGCGAGCCCTTTACAATCACCCCCGGGAAGCACAAGGAAATAGGCTGGAAGCAGATGCCATCGCGCCGTGGCCCGCGCATGGGAAGACCCTTTGTGATAACAGTGGAGGGTTATGCGCCAATGGCCGTGGTGATTGCACCGCCGCCACGTGGTCCTCAAAGATTTGATTGCAAGGAGGTCTTGCAGCTGCTCAAGAGCGTGCAAGAAGCCTAGATCAACGACATAAGTTTTTAAAAATCAAAAAAAACCACAAGCCGCGGCTTGTGGTTTTTTGATTATTGTTTAGCTCTATTAGCCTTGCTTTCTGCGGCGGCGTGCGAGCAGACCTGCCAGTGCCAATAGGCTGAGGCTAGCTGTGCTAGGCTCTGGTATAAGCAGAGCCATGTTGCCATTGGCTAGCGTCGTATAACCCAGAGTCGATCCCGTATAGAGAGAAGTACCTGTCAGACTACCATCAAAAACATTAATTTTGACGTCGCTGTAAGCCAGATTAAATTCATCAAGGCTACCCGCTTCCAAAGAGAAGCCACTGATCTCAAATAACACAGCCCCCATCCCAAGGCTCGTTATGAAATCATCACCATCTGTGATGACAATATTGAGTGTGAGACTATCATTGATAACTATGGTTGATGCATTCAGTGAGGTGAGACTGTAAACGTGCACCAGTTCCAACGCGCTGCCAGAAGTCATCTCGACGGGGGTGAGCACACCATTTCCCACATTTTCATCTATGGTGTGATTGGTGAGTACTACCGTCGCGCTGTTGTTGAGCGTTGTCCCCAATCCCTGATGCACATTATTCAAGTTAAGTGTTGAACCATCTCCAAGCTGTACATAGGTGCTGGTTAAGGTGCTGTTGCTGATATTGCCCACACCTCCAGCAGTTAGTGCCACCTGTGCGTTGGTGAGAGTGGCATCAGTAATGCTGCTGCTGGTGGCAGAATCATGGCTCAACTTCTTGTTAACACCTTCAATACTGCCGCCTCCTGCTTGTCCTGTGACAGTGAGAACACCTACATTGACCGCAGCATTTTCTGCAAGTGTGGCATCATTGCTCATGGTAACACCGCCGCTCACATTAAGCGCACTACCTGCGGCTGCTTCTACAGCACTTGTCCCCAAGGCCGCGTCGTTATTGATGGTGAGTATTCCTGCAATACTCGTTGTGCCTGAGAAGTCTGCACTACTGTTAGCCAGAGTGACATTTTCTCCTGCGGCAATTCCTATGGTACCCATACCTGAGAAGCTGCTGTCTGGACCCTGCGTGAAGCCTGTGCCCAGCTCGGCTCTGCCTGTGCTACCAGCATCAAAGATAATATCCACATTGGTCTGCCCAGATAGAGACTGGTTCGTGTCAGTGATATGAATGTCACCTGCTACAGTGTAGCTGAGTGTGCCTCCAGAGTATGTCAGGCCAGTGATAGAAGAGTCAAGCCCTGTAATCTTGCCCAGATCAACGGCACCAGCGCTCAACCAAGAGTCGATGTCAGCAGTGCCGCTGCCTGTGAACAGGCTCAGGCTATATTCATTACCGCTTTGCGTGAAGTCAATGCCCGTCAAGTCAAGCTGGAGAGCTGAATCAAAGCTCAGGCTGCCACCAGCTGCAATGTTAATGGCAGAGCTGTAGTCCCATGTTCCTGCCATGGTAAAGCTGCCAGTCGCAGTCACGCTCATACTGCCTGTCGTTGTACCACTGATACCCACTGCGCCTGTCACCTGAAGGTTACCAGCAAAGCCATCAAATCCAGAGAGACTACCGCCAGCAGCAACCACAGAGTTAGCGACTGCGTGACCGCCCAAATCGAGGCTGCCACTGTTAAGTGTCACTGTGCCACCATTACCAAAGGCTGCCGCATTGCCAGCAACAACATTAGTCAGCGTAATAGTCGTATCACCTGCGTAAGTATTAGCTGCAGAAAGGGTGAATGTCTGTGTTGCCGTACCCGAGATGGCGAGACCAGAGGTGGCGCCATCGGTATTAGAAATCACATCTTGGAAATTCACGCTAGCATTAGCCGCTTCTGCTGTCACATTGACATTCTTTGTTCCGCTCAGTTTGAGGGTATTGAGGATATTTGTCTCCTCACTCATAGCAACAATATTCGCGCCACCAGCGATATTGGTAGCAATATTATATGCGCCATTGATGTTACTCAGCGATTCATTTTCTTGGTTTGCCAACTTCAATGTTGCAGTATCTGCTACATTAATGTTTACCGAGCCGTTCTTAACTTGAGCATAAAGCCCCTCACGAAGCTCCATAGTACCGCCAGCATTGACATTGATTATGCCTGTCGCATCTTGTGAAGAAATACCAGAGTTCAAAATCAGCGCACCATTGACATCAACAGTACCATTGTTGTTATGCGTCAACGCAAAGGAAGCAGCAGTATTAGCAACAGCATAGCTCTCTGCTGTACCCTGCACCACAAGGGTGGTATCAGCAGCAATAGTGAGAGTGGATGCACCTGTCAAATCGCCCCCAACATAGCTCTCTATATTATAAATACCTCCGCCATTCACCGTGAGCTCGCCACTTGCCTGACGGATGTGTACATTATCAGAAAGCTCCGCTCCTACACCAATCGTGATGGTGTAATTGTACGCTGTTCTGCGCTGATAGGTATCGTAAGAACCAGTTACAGTATTATAATTACCTAGGGCGGAGACAATCACGCCACCTCCTACTTCAAAGCTCGTCCCCGAGGAGAGGAAGAGACTTTTAGCGTTCTCTATATCCGAACTGGCAAGAATCTTTCCACCACGCACGGCAATAGAGCCTTCAAAGCCACTCATGTCACCCGAAAGAGCAAGTGTCCCTCCGTCTGTCTTCGCCAGTGTCGTTGAGCTATCACCCGAAATCGCACCACTTAACTCCAACACACGTCCGCCGCTATAGACGCGCCCATAGCCAGTAGAATCAGAGGTGATTTGAATATCCTTATCAAAAACATGAGTACCGCTGACATGATCACCGACGATACCGCCGTTGTTCATGATAATACTAGCAGTACCTCCCAAGTTTGACCAATTTACAGAAACCAAACCACCCGCAATCTCTAAAGAACCAAGAAAGTTAGCAGAGAGTGTTAAGTTTGTCTTAGAAGGATCATTACCACCGCCATCACTAAGATTGCCTGTAGCGACGATGCCTAGGATAGAATATGCTTCACCATTAATCTTGCTCAAATCAACACTTCCACTGGCAAGGGTGCCATCAATAGAGTAGCTCACCGAATCTCCCAAGTTAACTGCGCTGAGGGAGTTAAAATCTTCTAGGCTGCTACTCGCAACCCCTTCATTCAGGTTGAGCGTACCCGAAAAGCCTGCGAGGCTCAGTTCTGTGCCTTCCGCTGAGGCGCGGAGCGTCATGGTCGTTGAATCATTGCCTGTGATGGAATCGAAGTTCACCAATCCAGAAACTAGTGTAGTGTTAAGTATCAAGTGAGTGTTATTTTCCAACACTATGCTAGCAGCAGAAAAAGCGAAGCCCGCTTCATCTATACTCAGAGAGGCATCCTCTGCCACAGTGAGCTGATGTACGTTAATATCCTCTGTCAATGTCGCTGCCGTATGTCCTGTGAAGGTCACGCTAGAGCCGTCTATGAATGCCACGTTACTGCCAGCCTCGGTGAAGACTGTATCGCCACCCACGCTCCATTGCAAATCCGTAGGGCTAGCCACATCAGCAGAGCCTGTAAAGCTCAATTGCTTTGCAAGCAGGGTGAAGCTCACCGTACCTGCTGTATTGTCAATAAGAATCTCATGCGATGTTGCCGTCAGTCCAGCAATGCCAGAGAAGCTAGTCCAGTCCAGATCACCAAAATCAATCGTACCGCCTTGGACTAGTGTGTAGGTCGATGTTTGATCTGTTTGAGTGAATGCCAAATTGGTCAAATCAACAGTTGCGTCATTGCCAAAAGTGACAGTGCCAGCATTATTGATGCTGGTGAAAAGGCTCACCATACCGTTAATCGTGAGACTACCACCTGTTTGCACATTGAGGACAGATCCTGCTCCAACTGTGAGAGCATTAGCGGTCACCGTTGAGCTAAAGCTTACGCTGGTACCTGCGGCTATATTGAGAAGATTTGTCGCCGAAATGCCACTGCTGACTGCGTAATTAACACCTGCTCCACCATTAAAGTTGAGATTGGTGGTCGTGATGCTGCTGTTAGTAATTGTGGAGTCACCAACTGCGGCCTGATAGGTGATGGCCTTGTTCAGGTGCGTGATTGAAAGCGCGCCCTGCCCGGAGAGGGATGCTCTGGCATTACCGCCAAATTTAAGACTCAGACCACGCACGCCAGAGGTGATATTGCCCGTGAACTCGGACATATCTCCATTGAAAACATAGGTCTGGTTTCCATCGCCAGAGCCCTTGTTCCAACCGACAATGTTGCCCGCTCCATGCACTTTTCCTTCAAAGGTATAGGTGCGACTCCCTCCGTGACCGTCACCGTTAATCCAGCTAAGCACTAGGATGTCGTCATAAGAGGTGGGAGAGCTCGCTGGGAAATAGTCAGTCCCGTCACCAGTGAAGTTCATGGTGACATTTTCCGCCGTTCCGTTGAATAATATATCGTTGGCTGTCGTGTTATTATTAATTTCAGTTCTCACGACTTCTTCAGAGAAAGCAGGAGAAACACCGAGGAGGCAAAGCGCAAGCAGCGCTCTCCGCAATTGTATCGGTAGAGTTATTTTCATTATTATGCTATGAGGTAAGGGTCATTTTTATATAAGTAAAGCCGACCATCTAAGCTATAGCATATTGTATTCGCCTCGTCAACAAAAAAGAACAAAACAGCACACGCAAAAAACGCCTTCCGCATCGCAGAAGGCGTTTTTTATACAACTAAATAACAGATAAATTAGACTGCAGCCTGCAAGAACTTCGCTGTAGCTGCATTGAGCTCTGGGCTGTTAAGTGCTTGAAGCTGGATCTGTGACTTCTTGACCTTTTCCGCAATACCTTGAAGCTTTGAGAGAAACTCTGGATCATTTGCCATCTCACCAGCCTTCTGCATATCGTCTTCTGTGAACTCTGCTTGAGCCTTTCTCCCCTTCTGGGAGATGATGCGGATCTTGCCAGCAAGCTCTTCGATAGCCTGTGCGCCTTGTTCCACCGTCATGCTCTTAGCGCTGACTTCTGCGATGATTTCAGCATAACGCTCCTGAAGGTCCAAGCTATCCTTAACGCATTGAATCATGATGTCAGCTGCTTGCTGAGCATGCGCGGATTGAACAAAGGCAGGAAGGGCGCATAGGGCGCATAGGGCGATGAATGAATTTGTTTTCATGCCGCTATGCTATAAGTTAGACGCTCGCTTGACAAGAAGAAAATTCGCGACTGTGAAAAAGATGGGGACGTGTTGTGTCAAAGCAGTATCTTGCGCTATCGCGTTAGCGACGGTAGAGCTGGCTTTACTCCTCTATCTGCAAAAAGCCCTGTGCAACGAGGCGCGTTGCCACGTCACGCGAAAGTCCGCGCGACATCATGAAGAATAGCTGCTCCTCATCCATGGGTCCACTAGCACTGCCATGTGAGCACTTCACGTCATCCGCCAGTATCTCCAGCCCAGGCAGGCTGTGTATGGAGGCTTGCTCACTAAGCATGAGGTTACGATTGGTCTGGTAGGCCTCGGATTGGTGCGCACCCTCTGCTACATGTATATTGCCATTGAACACGGCAGTAGCACGGCCGTCTAGAACATTTTTGTAGAGCAGCTCGCTCTGCGCACTTGCCATCATGTGGTTCTGGTCAGTTCTCTGGTCGAGCATTTGCACGCCTCTGAGGTAGTTGGCGGAGAGCAGTCGTGCTGTGCAGTCTGCGGTGCTTCCCTTTTCTTCTTCCAAATTGACGCTGCTTTCCTCACGCGCCCAGAGATGTTCTTCGTGGCGTGTGATGTGCACGAGTTTTGCACTGCGCAAGTTGCATTCTGTGATGTTAAAGGCGCGGCTCTTTCCGCTGCCGCTTTCGCGTAGCTCTATATGCAGCTCTGCGCCTTCTTTCAAGGAGATGCGTCTGAGAGCAAAGAGTAATGCTTCTCCATGGCTGCGGTGTTCTTCCACGATGCGAGCCTTGACTCCTGCTTCTAAGATAATATCTATGCCCACGCAGAGTAGTTGCTGTGTCTCGCAGCGTATGAGGATTTCTTCCGCCATGCTCTCGCGGAGATGCAAGCGCAGTCCCGCTGCTACTTGCCTTGCATGCTCATCTATGAGGGCATGGGAGCCTGTAGAGCGTATCGCACTGATGCGATGTGCCTCATCCATGGGCATCTGGCAGGAAGCGGGCGCGTTGCAGAATATTTCTCCTGCGCTGCTGTGCTGTGCCAGTATCTTTGCCACGGCTGCGGCATGGGTCTGGGGACGCCCAAATCGCCAGAGTTCTTCCTGACGGTCTGGCATTTTACCGCTGGGGTGGCTGAGCTGGTAGTATCGCGAATCCTTGTTCATGAGCAAAAAATCTAACCTATTGAACCTTCCATCTCCAAGTCAATGAGTCGGCGGAGCTCGACGGAGTACTCCATGGGGAACTCATTGATGAGGTCATTAACAAAGCCATTAACAGCCAGACTCATAGCCGTGGCGCGAGAAAGCCCCCTCTGCTGCATGTAGAAAAGCACTTCCTCGCTAATCTGGGAAACGGAGGCCTCGTGCTGCACATTGCTTGTGTTGCCATGCAGCGTGATAGCGGGGTAAGTATCCGTGCGGCTGTTGGTATTGATAAGCAGCGCGTCACATTCTGTATTGTTCTTGCATCCACTGAGTCCGGGGCGTATGTTGACTTCCCCTCTGTAGCTGGCGCGTCCATCGGATATGGAGATGGATTTTGCGACAATGTTGGAGCTGGTGTTGGGCGCATTGTGTATCATGCGTGCGCCTGTGTCTTGGTGCTGCCCGTGGTGGGCTAGGGAGATGCTCATGACCTCTCCGCGTGCGCCCTCACCTTCTAGGACAACGGCGGGGTACTTCATGGTGAGCCCAGAGCCTATATTGCAGTCTATCCAGCGGATTTCCGCATCTTCCATGGCGAGTCCGCGTTGGATGACGAGGTTGTAGACGTTTTTTGACCAGTTTTGGACGGTGACGTACTGGATTTTTGCGCCCTTGAGGGCGACGAGTTCCACAACGCCAGAGTGCAGGGTTGCGCTCTCGAAGCGGGGGGCGGTGCAGCCCTCCATGTAGATGAGTTCTGCGCCCTCATCAGCTATGATGAGTGTGCGTTCAAATTGCCCCATGCTTTCGGAGTTGATACGGAAGTAGGCTTGCAGGGGTTGCTTGAGCTTCACTCCCTTGGGGACGTAGATGAAGGATCCACCAGAGAAGGCCGCGTGGTTGAGGGCAGAGTACTTGTTGTCTGCCACAGGGATGACCTTGGCAAACCATGGGCGGAAAATATGCTCATACTTTGTGAAGGCCTCTGTGGAGTTGACAAAGATGACGCCCTGCTTGGTGAGCTCTTCCTGCATGTTGGAGTAGGCTGTCTCTGAGTCATACTGCGCCTCGACACCTGCGAGGAAGGCTCTCTCATTTTCTGGCACGCCGAGGCGTTCAAAGGTCTGCTTTTCCTCTTCCGACACGTCTTCCCAGCTGCGACGGGGCGTTGTGTCATTGGCTAGGTAGTAGCGTATCTTGTCAAAATCGACATTATGAATGGCGGCAGGTGCCCAGTGCGAGGGCATGGGGAGCTCTTGAAACTTTTTCAAAGCCTTTTTGCGAAACTCTCTCACCCAGTCGGGCTCACCCTTAGCATCACTGATATAGTCTATAGTCTCCTCGGTGAGACCGTAGCCTGCATCATACTTATGCTTTTCGGGGAAGGAAAATTCCCCCACATTGGCAATATCAAATGGATTTTGCTGCGACATATGCTTTAGCGTAGGAAGTCAAAGCCCTTTTCGTCAATATGGGCAACCAATTCATAGCCACCAGTCTGCACGATTTGCCCCTCACTCATGACGTGAACAACATCGGGACGTATGTAGTCAAGCAGACGCTTGTAGTGTGTGATGACCAAGAAGCTGCGGAAGGGCGCGCGCGTGCTATTGATACCATCTGCCACGGTGCGCAGGGCATCGACATCCAGACCGCTGTCTGTCTCATCCAGAATGGCATAAGTAGGCTCTAGCATGAGCATTTGCAACACCTCATTGCGCTTTTTCTCACCACCTGAGAAGCCTTCATTGACAGCGCGTTTGGTAAAGCTGGGGTTGATGTTGAGTTCGCTCATTTTGGCGCGCATGTGCTTGTAAAAAGCAACGGGCTCTAGGCTTTCCCCCTCGGGCAAGCGGGCTTCCTGCGCGGCCTTGAGAAAGTTTGCCATACTGACACCTGGTATTTCTACAGGGTACTGGAAGGCAAGGAATAAGCCCGCTAGGCTACGCTGATCTATATCCATCTCAAGCAGGTTTTGACCGTCAAGATAGACCTCACCACCTGTTACTTCGTAGTCGGGGTGGCCACAGAGTACCTTGGAGAGCGTACTTTTGCCAGAGCCATTAGGCCCCATGATGGCGTGTACCTCTCCCTTGGGGATTTCGAGATTAAGTCCACGGAGGATGCTAGCTCCTTCGCGGACACGGGCTGATAGATTGCGTATACTGAGACTCATGCTATATGGGGTGATTCTTCCTTTTTAGAGGGCATAATGCCTTGCATGTAGACATCCATCTGGCTGATGGTCACCCCTTCTGGTAAATCAAAGACATCCTCGGGGCATATGCCAGGTTTGAGGTGGACATCATACACGGTCTCTGTACTTAAATCAATAAAATGTGCATGTTTGACAACATTTCCGCAGAATCGAGCAGGGCCAGCGTCTAAATTGAGTTGATTGATAATTTGCGCAGACGACAGAGTCTCAAGGCAGTTATAAACTGTCGCCAAAGAAAGACCACGTGTCTTCTCTGCTGCGCGTTGAAAAATAACTTGGGCTGTAGGGTGGTCAGTAGATTGTAAGATAACATCCAAGACGGCTCTTCTTTGACGCGTAATACGCACACCAGCAGAGCGTATCATGGCATCTGCCTCTTCTCGTGTAAAGGGCTTAGTAGGGGAATGGTTCATAACTTTATTAGGTGGTTAATAATTGACGCTAATGATTTTGATGGCAACATCAAAATCGCTGCTCAAGTATGATATTTCAAATCAGTCTAAATAACAAGTAATTTTTAACAAACTGACATGATTTTACAAAGAAAAACTGGAGACATACAAGCATAAAACGGCGCAAAAGCCCATTTTTCAATTCATAGGCGCGATTGCGCGGAATACAGCCTCCGCCGCCCTGTGAAGGTGCTATTGTTTTTTAATTAGGGCAAGCGTAATTTGCGCCTTAAAAGCCCCCCCTACTCCGCATCTGCAAGCGAGGGTGGCAGCTTGCCGCTTTCTCGCAAATCAGCTATCAGATCTTCCATCGCCTCCAAGCCCAAGAGCTCGCTACTAATACGCAGCTTCTTAGCTGTCGCCTTGATGGTAAAATACACGCTAAGGCTGCTGCTGGCAGGGTTATGCTTTTCCTCTAGTTCAATATCACCTATCTCCTCCCAGCTGTATCGCTGACTGCGTAGAATGCGCTTGCAAATGCCCTGCTCTCCCAGCTCGTAGCGCAGCAGGGTGTAATAACCACCCCAGATGAGGGTGACGATAGCCCCGCCCAATGCGGTGTATAACTGATACTGCGGGCTGTCGCCCCTGCTTGCAATATAGGCAGCCGCTACAAAGAGCAGTATGCTCATGCCCATGTAGATGCTTCTATTGCAGCAACGTAATATGTGTAGCTTCATTGTTGAATATAGCCTTGTGGTAGCTCCGCTGTGGGAAGGTTGTCAGTGTAGTCGTTATTGGGGATGGGGCGGTACTTGACATCTATGGGCAAGACCTTCCCCCCTGCGTAGTAATCTTCTACAGCGCGGGTGATGTAGACAGGCATATCCACCTGCGAGTAGTCAAAGAATTTTTTCGCTATGCTGCTCTGCGTTCTGATACAGCCATGCGAAAGTCGTCGCCCAGCGACAACGCGTCCCGAGTGCAGACCCACACCATCTGGCGTAAAGCGATGCCAGTATGGCATGCTCGCCCCGCGAAACTCTGCGCCCTCTGGCAAGCCCGATGCGAGGTCAGCATCGCGATCCATCACCCTGCCCGATGCACCGACAAAGCGGCCATAACGGCTGGAGCTATGCTTCTGCTTTTTCTCCATGACGTAGAAGACACCTGTCGGCGTCAAATGACCGTCAGTACCTGTTGAGACTGCCCAGTCCATGGCGACGCGTCCCTTGACGTAGACTCGGGCTCTCTGCTGGGGTAGGCAGATGATGAGCTTTGAGTTGTTTTTGGTGAGTTGGGCAAGAAGGGCATCATCACTCCAGCTACGGAGTGTCGTAGGATACTCTGGCATTGCCGCAAAGTGGGCATGTGTGTTGGGTTCGTAGGGATTGACGTAGCCGGGGAGCTTCTTGTTGGTGAGGGTAAGGGGGTTTTCCATTGGAAGCCCCTCACCTTGCATTGGCTGTCCTGTCTGCCCCACCTGCCCGAATTGCATGGGCTGGTGCTGATAGCAAGAAGACAGTAGCACTGCACCTGTCAGGGCAAATAATGGAAGGTACCGCATAGATAAGGAAATGTCGCCATGTGAAAAAACTCCCCAAGAATGGAGAGTTTTTCACATGTTTATGTTATTAAATAGTTTTTACTTTTTAGGGATAGTAATCTTCTGCCCTGGTTGGAGGCGACGAGCCTGAGCTTCTGTCATGTTGTTCGCCTTCATCAGGGTGAGGTAGCCTAGCCCGTGACGCTTTGCAATACTGGATATAGTATCACCACTCTTGATGGTATAGCTGCTACCACCGCTAACGGTGCCGCCGCTGCTACTGCTGCTGCCACTACGTCCCGAGGAATTGATATGACGCTGTGCCTTGGGTGTGTAGGGCACCTTGATGGTGCTACCTGCGTAGATGAGGTCACCCTTGATACCAGAAGCACGACGTATAGCAGAAACAGTTGTTCCGCAACGCTCTGCGATAACAGAGAGGTTATCACCCTTGCGTACCTTGTAGACCAGCAATGTGGGCTTGGTGATTTCTGGCGTCTTCTTGGTGGGTCTCACCCTAGGCTCTTTTGGAGGTGGTGGCGTAATGACAGAAGTACCATCTGTATAGGGACGATCCCTCACGATGACTTCTTGATTCTGTGACGCAGTTGCAGATGCGCCAGAGTTGGGCAAGCTTTCACCAGGTTCGGGGATGGGGTAGTTGTTGCGGTCAGTGGGGGAGTTCCAACTAGGACCTGCATCAATCTGAATCCCGCTATCGTCACCTGTTAGGACCCAGGGGGGGATCATATCATCATCAATGGGATATTCACTCATAGCGGTATCCGACGAAGTAGAACTACACGCGCTCAGTGCGATTAACACTCCTACACTGAGGCTCGTTTGAAATAGAATGCGCTTCATATGCGGATACTTTAACAGATAAGAATAGTGATTGCAAGTAGAAAGCTAATCATCAAGCAACAAAAATTAAGATTAAAACGAAGATACACACACTATACTGACAATCAGAACGTTAACGAACCACGCCTCGTATTCATATCCTATATTTTTAATATATTAGAAAAAAATCGTCATATTTTGCTTGCATTGAGGCGACAGTAAGGTATACTTGGGACATCCCGAGCCCATACTGGGCACGGCATAAAACCTAAAAACAATATATAATAATTATTATGAAGACAATCGCAATCCTTGCATTTGCTGCAGCAGCTCTTGTTTCCTGCCAGCAACAACCAGTTGAAGTTCCTCCTACAAATCCTGAGCCAATCGCTCCTCAAACAGGTAAGTAATTTCAGAAGTGACAGATTTTTAATTTGTCACCTCAATACTGATCAAGGCATCTCTCCCATTGGGCGAGGTGCCTTGGTGCATTTTGAAGTAAGAGTAATTACGCGATGAGCGGTTTCCGTCAGCGACGGGCGCAAAATCTCGCATAGCACCATGTACCCAACCCAATAAGCAGGATGAGAGGCACTGTAATCAGCGTGGTATAACCAATAGACGCAGCAAAGCCCACTATATTCTCCCACAGTCTCTCGTACCATGGCAGCGCCTTTCTTCTTGCACGCTCTTCAGCACTAATGGGCTTTTGATAAGTGTTGATTCTCCCCCTCTTTACAGGGATGTATTCAGTTTGCTCTTTGCGCCTTTCCTCTAGGAGCCGTTCTCCTATATTGGCATGAAAGGGATTCTCCTGCGCAGGAAGCGAGGGACTACTCGCGACAAGAAGCAGCAGCCCCAATTTGATGATAGTGGCTCTTGCCATAGGAAATGAGGCCTTCTACTAAAATCCGCTGGAAATATCCCCAAAGCCTCCAACTTGCTCGAAGCCAGAGCTCTTTTCTTCATCCTTTTCCTGCTTTTCCTCAATGGACTTACTGAGGGGATTCTTGGCTGGCCAAACGTAGCTATCGACATCATAGACGGGATCGACGCGAGCGGTTTCGCTCAAGTTCTTGGCGTACTTCATCGCACCATAGGCTTCCTCAGCTGTTGGGGAGACCATGGCGGTGCGGAAGAGCTGGTAGATGGGCTCTCCCAACTCATTTTCTAGAGCATTGTCCACTTCCTCAATGAGGAGGCAGAAGCCAAACTGGGAGCCACCTATTTCGGAGACCAGTACTTCCATCTCATACCACTCACCTGCTCTGACGGAGAATTCCTTGCCCTTCATGAAGGCGTTTTTGTAGATACCCTCTTCATTCACGTGCCAATTCTCGGTGGACTTGTAGGTGACAAGCTCTTCTCTGCCGCGGCGAGATTCATCCCTGTAGCCGTAGTAGGCAGCCTCGGAAATGATGTGCAATCCGCATTCTAGGACATTTTCATTATCAAAGCGCACGGCCATTACAGAGTCAGCTATACCAACAAAGCGGAAATGACCACTAACTGGTGCTTGCACGCGTGCCTTGTATACCGCAGCCCAGCGACCAGATTCCAGCTTGTAGCGACCCTCGGGGTCGTAGGCGTGAGTGGCCTCTTTTTCGTAGCAGTTGGGCATGAAAAAGCTGGCAGCAAAAAGGCGCGTGGGCAGTTTTTTGTAAGCGGAAAAGAGGTTACTGTTCCAGTCGCCAGCATAAAATCGGCTGATGAGGGTGAGCACCTCCTTGTCAAATTGACTGGAAGCCGCCCCTGCAAAGGCGGAATCTTCGCCATGCAGAGTGCGCTTGAAATCCCATAATTGTCCGACAAAGGCAGAGCTGGAAGCAGCCTTTGTACCCATACCAGTGCCGCCTTCTACGCCACCGTCTCCACCTCCTGTGCCGTCGCCACCTGGACCACTAACACCCTCTCCCTGCCCACTAGTGAAGGAAAAGTCCAGAGCGGGAATATCCGCTGTGATGACAGGTAGGTCGGGGGCAAGAGTGGGCGCGCTACTGGTATCCACTTTACTGTCTTCAATAGGCTTGGGCTTGGGAGGCTGGACCGTCTCCTCTGGCGGGGTAAAATGGACAAAAGAGCTATCTGCTTTTACAAGGTAGATTTTGTAATAAACCAATATAGCACAGGTGATAATAATACATGCGAGAGAGGCTGCGCCAGCAATCATGATATTACGATTGCGACTTTTCTCATTACGCTTCGACAGCGAATCGGGTATTTTGATACGAATAGGCATGGGAATGGAGTACAGCTTGCCGCATGAATACTCTAGCAGAGTATCGCAATAACGCGGCACTGTCAAGCTCTATTTCTCAGCCAATACGGCATCTAAAGGCTCTCATCGTAACGGCATTCCAGCCCCTTGTAGTTCTTGAGGACGTAGTAGCCCTCACCGCGCTCTACAATATTCTGTGGATTGAGGGCAATTTTCCCACCACCCTCGGGGGCATCCAGCACATACTGAGGAATAGCAAAGCCCGAGGTATGACCTCGCAGGGACTCCATAATCTCTATACCCTTTTCCAAGTCCGTACGAAAATGCCGCGTCCCACGTACCCTGTCGCAATGGTAGAGGTAGTAGGGCTTCACCCTAGCGCGTAATAAGGCATGGTAGAGCTGACGCTGGCTTTCGTTGCTATCATTCACGCCACGCAACAGCACGGACTGACTGCCTAGTGGTATACCGTGGTCACAAAGCAAGCCCAAAGCGTGCTGCGCCTCAGGCGAGAGTTCTCTAGCATGATTACAATGGACGAATACATAGAGCGGGGCATACTTTTGCAGGATTTTCGCCAGATGCTCTGTGATGCGCTGGGGCATCATCAAGGGGATGCGCGTACCGAGACGCAGCACCTCCACATGCTCCACCTCGGACAATCTGCCCAAGATATAGTCCAGCCTCGCATCAGAAAGCAAAAGGGGGTCACCGCCAGATATCAGAACATCACGCACCTCGCTATGCTCTCTAAGGTAGTCACAGATGGCATCCATATCCAGACGGACATTTTCGCCCTCTTCGCCACCACCTGACACAAGGCGAGAGCGCGTGCAGTAGCGGCAGTACCCAGCACAGGCCTGCGTCGCGAGGAGCAACACGCGGTCTGGATAGCGATGAATCAGCCCAGGTAGCACCATATGCTTCTGCTCATGCAGGGGGTCTCCAGATTCCTCCACCCCCTGTGACCACTCTTCTATTCTCGGTATCAGCTGAAGCCGCAGGGGGTCGGCGGGATCATCCAGTTGAAGCAGACTCATCCAATAGGGAGTAACGCGAAAGGCTAGATGATGCGCACCAGCTTGAGCGGCAGCCTGCTCTGACTCCGTGAGAGAGATTATGCCCTCCAGCTGCTCCATGCAGGTCAAGCTATGCTGTAGCTGCCATTTATAATCCGCCCACTGATCGAGACTAGCCCCTTGTCGGATGAGCGGATGGATATGTGATAAGGTGTCAGTCATGCAGCAGAGCCCCTAGCATAGGCTCAAAGCGCTCATTTGTCAAATACCAGTTTTAAGCAGTCATAAATTACGCATTTCAATCGACATTCATAGATATTACAAGAGTTAGTTTTTGTTAGAATTTCTATATAACATTGTATAAATGAACTCTCGCGACCAAAAATGCAATCTCACCAAAACTAACAAAAACTTATCTCATGAAAAAAAATTACAAAAAATATCATTTTTTTCTTACATTTTTTGAAATGATTTGCTAAAATAAGTTTGCTATGAAACATCTCAAGAATATTACACGTTTTACCTACGAATTCACATCCTTTCAGGGATGGCGTGTCACTATCTGCCGTAAGAATGTTCACTTCACTCGCTATTTCTCTGATAAACAGTACGGTAGCGCTGAAGCAGCATTAGAAACGGCCGTTTTAGTGAGAGATGCAATCCTCGACGAATTGAAAAAATCGTCCCTGAGTCCCGAACAGGTTTTCCGCAAATACACGAAGGAAAACACCGGGAAAAATTATCCAGTTGGGTTACGTCCGCGCAAAAAAAAGAGTGCATCCGCATAAGCAACGCAACGCATTTCATGCGATATGTTATACAAAGCCCGATCACCCTGTCGGGCTTTTTTGCGTCTTTCAATCCAGCGAATAATATACAAAAACGGTAAAAACAACCTATAATCCATCTAGGGTAGTTCTCGCAATTCGCAAGGAGGGCTCGTGGAAGGATTTTCCACGCTCACTTTAGCAGAAAACGAATCGCGAGAACTACCCTCTAGCTATACTTCAGACTTTTCACAACTCATATATTTTTCCCTATAAAATGCTTACACGTCATACAGAAGAAAAGTCTTGACATTATCACTTATCAAGCTAGAATTATCGCGATTTTTTTATGAACTCTTATCGATCCCATTCCTGCAACGAGCTACGCCCCACTCACATCGACCAGCATATCACCCTCGCGGGCTGGGTTGATACAGTAAGAGACCATGGTGGTGTTATTTTCATCGACTTACGCGACCGTGAAGGCGTGACCCAAGTGGTTTTCCGTCCAGAGCTCCACGCTGATTTGGCAGCGCAAGCAGAGGCGCTCCGCGCCGAGTCTGTCATCCAAATCACAGGCCAGGTCACTGCTCGCCTCAAAACAGCAGAGGTTGACGCGACCAATCCAGATCTCGCAACAGGTGAAATAGAGGTGAACGCCGACAGCCTGACCATTCTCAACCGCGCGGCCGTGCTTCCCTTCCAACTGGATCGCAATCTTTCCAACGAGGACATGCGTCTGAAGTACCGCTTCCTCGATCTACGTCGCGCCCCCATGCAGCGCAACATGATGTTGCGTCACCGCATCACCAAGACCATGCGCGACTACTTGGATGAGCAAGGCTTCCTTGAGATTGAAACCCCCATCCTTTCCAAGAGCACCCCAGAGGGCGCACGTGACTTCCTTGTCCCCAGCCGCCTTTCCCCCGGTTGCTTCTACGCCCTACCCCAAGCCCCACAGCAGTACAAGCAGCTGTTGATGGTTGCTGGCATGGAAAAATACTTTCAAGTTGCTCGCTGCTTCCGCGATGAAGACTTGCGCGCTGACCGCCAGCCCGAGTTCACGCAGATTGACCTTGAGGCATCCTTTGTGACAGCAGAGGATATTTATCAGTGGATTGAAGAGCTACTCAAGCGCGTCTTCAAGGAATCCGTCAACCGCGACATCGTCACTCCCTTCCCTCGCATGACATGGAAAGAGGCAATGAACGAGTACGGTTCTGACAAGCCAGAGCGTCGTTTTGAGATGAAGCTCACGGACTGCTCCGATATCTTTGCCCAAAGTGACTTCCGCGTCTTCTCTGGCGCGATTGCTAACGGTGGAGTGGTGAAGGCAATTAACGCCAAGAACTTCTCCCCAACAGTGGGTCAAGTTGACGCCCTCACACAGACAGCTGTTGAGGCTGGTGCAAAGGGTCTTGCCTACATCAAGGTACGTGACGTTAACGACAGAGACGGCTTCAAGAGTCCCATCACAAAGCGTCTGACAGACGAGGAAATTGCCGCGCTGACTGAGACGCTTAATATTGAGTCTGGTGACTGCATCTTCTTTGCCGCTGGTCCTTGGGAAGAAGCTTGCAATATCCTTGGTCGCGTGCGCCTTGAATGCGCTAACTACATGAATCTTCTGGAAGGCAACACAGATATTGACCTCTTCTGGGTGAACCGCTTCCCGCTCTTTGGCTGGGATGAGGAGGAACAACGCTTCGGCGCAATCCATCACCCCTTCACCCGCCCTGTCCCCGAGGACGTGGAAAAACTCCTCAAGGGAGAAA
>CAZRZE010000023.1:0-19523 GCA_964604535.1 uncultured Akkermansia sp. | reverse complement strand
GGTGTTTTGCACCAAAAATAACGAGACAAATAATGACAAGAATCATCCATTGACCAGGGGAACCTAAGTTGGCTATAACGTGCATGCAATAATAATACAGAAGACCAATAGCCATATCAAGCAAAAACTGCGTACAGCAGGTAACTCCGATTTAGAGAGTGCGGAGAGCATCCCCGAAGCTGGGGTATCTCTGTCGAGGGAGGAACTCTATCTGCAAGTTTCGCTCATCAAGGGGCTTCGCTAGCCCGTCAGCGGTGATCAATTTTCTTAATATGATGCCTGTGTAATTATTTTTTATAGATTTTTGAGCATATTTGCCCTGATTCGACTGAGGCTTTGCGGTGTTATGCCTAGATGAGAGGCGAGATGCTTTAGTGGGATTCTTTTGATGATGTTTTTCACGACTATAGTGTGTGGCTTGGGTTTTTCATTTTAAGGCGACTATAATGCAATAGCATGATCACAATAAGGAAGAGGAGGAAATAAGGAAAGGCGCTTAATGAAAACACACCTGCCAAACCGCCAAAAATAGGAGGCATGAAGCTAGAGCCTACATAGGCTCCTCCCATCTGAAAACCTATCAAACTAAGTGACACATCACGCCCAAAGCAGAGAGGTGTGGAATGAATAATCGCTGGATAGATTGGCGCACAGCCAAGTCCTAGTAAAAGAAAACTAGCAATGAGTGCGGTAGCTCCTAGTGAAAAGAACATGCCTCCTACGCCTAGTGCCATGATGGATATGCCACCATAAATCATGACTTTATGACTCAGGCTATTTGCGATAAATCCACAGAGGAAACGCCCCAGCGTGATGCCTAGGAAAAAGAGAGCTGCATGATAGGCTGCTGATTCTGGACTGAGATCACGAGAATCTACCAGATAGCTAGCAGTCCAAATACCTGTTGTGCTTTCCAGACCACAGTAGGCTGCAAAGGTGATGAGAATGGGTTTCACTCCGCGTATGCGTAATGCCTCTCGCAGTTTGAGCACACGATGCGTCTCGGGTGATTCTTCTTCCGTGCTGATGCTCTTCTGTTTTTTCCATAGTGGCAAGGTGGCAAAGAGGATGATACACAGCGCGAGTTGAAGCCAAAACACAGTCATGTAACCCTGTGACCAATCACCTGCGCCCACTAGTGCTAGACCCATGATGTAGGGACTGAGGCTCGCGCCCACACCCCAGCTGGCATGTAACCAATTCATATGTCTTGCGGTATAGTGCGCAGCAACATAATTATTGAGAGCCGCATCCACCGCCCCTGCGCTCAGTCCATAAGGAATGGCCATCACGCAAAGCATCCAAAAAGCATCACTGTAGGCAAAGCCTACCAAGGAGAGCGCGGAGATGAGCACGCTCAATGCGGTTAGGCTACCAGTCGTTAGATAGCGCATCAATCTGGCACAAACCAGACTGGCTGTCACCGTCCCTATAGAGATAATCATAGAGACAATCCCTGCATAGGCAAAGCTGGTACCAAACTCATTGTGCATGACGGGCCAGCCTGCCCCGAGAAGAGAATCCGGGAGACCCAAAGAAATAAATGAAAGGTAAATGATTGTTAAGAGGGCTGCATACATAGCTGTTTATCTCATTCTATCGCCACGTCTTGGGCGTTGAGTCATTTATACTAACAAATCTGAATAAGAGGTCAAGTGCAGCTTGCCTATCTCGTCATATGATAATTTGAAATTTTATTTTTTTTGACATATTTGTTATTTTTTATTGACGAGGCAAAATTATCATGCTAAAAATATTTTACTTAGTACACCTAAGTAATTATGACCACTCCAACACAACTAGACGAACAAATTATTGATCTTCGCGCCCAATTGAGGCTTTTGAAGAAGGTCCGCTATCAATCGCATCAAGCTTTACACAGCGGGGAGAGTGAGGCGATGAAGTGGATTTACAAATACAAAAAAGAGCATAACAAATTACCGCGTATGCTCGACATCTGCGAGATTCTTAATATATCGCAGGCCACGTTGAGTACTCTTGTTGACCGCCTGATCAAAAAGGGGCTCGTTATCCGTGAAGTAGCAGAGTATGACAAGCGCGTCAAACTCCTAGCTATAAGTGAAAAAGGGGAGGCGGTGCTTCTTTCCCACCTAGATGAGCAGCACAAGCAAATCTCCCACCTCGTCACGCAACTAGGCAGTGAAGATGCAGAGCAGTTAATACGAATTCTCAAAAGAGTTAATGTAATCATTAACAATAATCCGATTATAGATACAACAACATCAAACTCAAATAATACATATGTGTAAAAAAATCATTATCGCCCTCGCTCTGCTCTCAGCAGTCACCGTGCAGGCAAAGACAGAAAGCCCCGAAACGCTGCAACTCATCAAGCACAGCGAGGAGTTACGCAAAGACATCATCCAAGTAGCCGACAATGTCTATGTCGCGGTGGGCTACGATGCCTCCAATCAAACCATGATTGTTGGCGATGATGGAGTCATCCTCATTGACGTGGGCATGATACCAGCTATCACGCAAGAGGTTTATGAGGAGTTCCGAAAGATTAGCACCAAGCCCATCAAGGCTATTATCCTCACCCATGGTCACGGTGACCACACGCAGGGTATTGCTCCCTTTATCAAGGAACATCAACCAGAGATTTACGCTGCTGAAAACTTTGGCGTCGAAGACATTGCTCCACGTAAAGTTGGCTTGAAGAATCCACGCGCCCACAGGCAGTCAGGAATGACCCTACCTCCTGAGGAGCGTATCAACAACGGGATTGCACCTGTCGTGTATCCCGGTGGCAAGTTCAAGAAAGGCAATACCGCAGGCGCAGCAGGCATTTTTGCCCCCTTTTCAAAGGAACTCATCTCACACTTTGTTAGCGAACCCACACAGACCATTACAGTAGCAGGAGTCACGCTGGACCTCATCCGCGCTGATGGAGAGACCGCGGATCACCTCCTTGTCTGGTACCCAGAAAAAAAGATTATCTTCCCCGGTGACCTTTATTATAAATCCTTCCCCAACCTCTATGCCATTCGCGGTGGAATCTATCGCGATGTCTTGCGCTGGGTAGAATCCCTCAACCTCATCATCAACAAGAATGCTGACATCATGGTGATGGGGCACACTCGACCCATTGTAGGGGCAGAAAATGTGAAGCACTCACTCACACAGTACCGTGATGCTATTTCCTTTGTCTTTGAGAAAACCATAGAAGGAATCAACAAGGGACTCACCCCTGATGAGCTGGTATCCTACGTGCAATTGCCAGATAGATTAGCCAATGACCCACAGCTGGCACAGTATTACGGACGTGTAGAATGGGCAGTGCGCAATATATTCAATGGCTATCTGGGTTGGTTTGATGGCAATGCCAGCACGCTGAGCCCCCTTGCTCCAAAGGTGGAAGCAGAAAAGTGGGTCAAGCTCCTCGGCGGTGTAGATGCTTTGGTCGATGCAACGCAAAAAGCGCTCGAAGAAGGCGAGTACCAGTGGGCAGCAGAGCTCAGTGATAGACTCCTTGCCCTAGACCCCAATAATCAACAGTATCGAAATCTCAAAGCAGATGCTCTCTACGAGCTAGGAGAGCGCACCATAACAGCAACAGGTCGCAATTACTACAAAGCATCTGCTCAAGAATTACGTCAAAGCAAATAAGAATATGAATACCAATAACCGTATACAGCTTATATCCTCTCTGGGAGTCTCTGCTCTGCTAGCAATACCCAGTTACGCAGTAGAGAAAAATAGTGAGTCTGCGCCCAATATCATGCTCATCGTAGTCGATGATATGGGTTATTCTGATCTCCCCGTATTTGGTAGTGAGATACGCACACCTCGTATTCAGCAACTCGCGGATAGGGGCACTATTTACAATAATTTTCACACGTCCTCATTTAGTGCGCCGACTCGCGCCATGTTGCTCACGGGGGTTGATAATCATCATGCTGGATTTGGGAATATGTCAGATTTTCAATCAGAAAATCAATATGGAAACGAGAATTACCTAGGCTACTTCAACAAAAAGGTCACACCTCTGCCTGCCCTCATGAAGAAGAATGGCTATGAAACCTTTATGGTGGGGAAATGGCATTTGGGTGAGCTCCCGCAGGAGTGGCCAAATATGAAGGGCTTTGATCACAGTTTTGCGCTAGTCAATGGCGGTGTTTCGCACTTTGCTGATACGCGCGCCATGGCTGAAAATCAGAAACATTCTGCCTTTTACGTCCAAGATGGCAAGCGTGTTAGCCAATTGCCGACTGACTATTACTCCACCACATATTACACAGATAAAGCCATTAGCTATATTGCTGAAACGCCGAAGGATAAACCCATTTTTGCCTACATTGCCTACACTGCTCCCCATGATCCTCTCCATATTATTGAGGAATGGGCAGATAAGTACAAGGGCGTGTATGACGTGGGCTATGAGGAGATAAAAAAAGAACGCCTTTCGCGCCAAAAGCAACTGGGCATCGTGCCAGAAAACACGCCTCTCAACGCGGGCATGGGAAAATACCCTCGCTGGCATGAGCTAAATGCAGAAGACAAGAAGCGCGAGGCGCGACAGATGGAAATATACGCTGCTATGATAGAATACATGGACTACTCATTGGGGCGCATCGTTGATGAACTCAAAAAGACAGGACGCTACGACAATACCATTTTCATCTTTATGAGCGACAATAGTGCGTCAAAGATTGTCCCATCCGATTACCCTGGTAGCTCTGTTGAATATGTTAAAGCAAACTTCGACAACTCGCTGGAAAATATGGGTCGTCCCAATTCTTCTGTCTCCATAGGACCCGCATGGGCAGAAACCGCGAGCACGCCATTCAGCTACTTCAAAGGGCTTTCCTATGAAGGCGGCATACGCGCACCCTTGATTATCACCGGCCCCGGTTTTGCTGACAAGGCAAAGGTGGATAATAGACTGCTCCATGTCACCGACATCTACAAGACCATAGCAGAGAGTGCCAATATTGCTCTTCCTCAAACAGGGGGACAGACGGGACTTGCACCCTATTATGGGCAATCAATGCTTTCTGAGCCCGCCCGAGATGTCGAGGATGTTCTGCACTTTGAGGTTGTTGAGCAGCGCGCTATCTTCTTGGGTCACATGAAGGCCGTCTTTAGCTCCCCACAACGTGGCTGGGAGCTCTATGATCTCAGCAAGGATATGCGAGAGCAAAACAATATTGCCTCCCAACATCCAGACATCATGTCGAAAGTTGCACAAGAATGGGAACGCTATTCAAAGGAAGTAGGTTACATCCCATCAGATGGAACAAAGGCTGGTGAACGAGTAGGCTATGACAAGGTGAATAAGTTTGTCCCTTCTAAATAAAAAGCTTCTATGCGAAATGCCGCTCTATTTCATGGATGAGTAGACGGCATTTCGCAGACTGCCTTGGGCATCGTCTCCGTTGTACTGCCAGTACATGATGCCTCGCAGCCCCTTTTTCTTCACGTATTGAGCCTTGATTTTGACGGATCTAGGGTTATCGTAAGAGCAAATCATCTTTCCATCTTTATCAGCAAGGTAGGGGACTTTGGCTACATCGTCCCAGAGCTCTCGGCAGTCTTTTAATTGGATGAGTTTATCGTAGTTGATAAAATTGCCCACCTTGTCATTGCCCCTACCGTAGAAGGGGATGCCTAGTACCAGTTTGTGAGCGGGTACACCCTTTTTGAGGTGGGCATTGACTGCTTGATCGCAGCTATAGGCCTTGGCATGAGGGGATGGGTATAGTGCGGAGTGATGATTGGGCGGACGTGCCATGTCGTAGCTCATGATATTCACAAAGTCCACATAGGGATCAATGGCCTTGAAGTCCACATAAGCACCAGAGGCAACAGATGCGAGGGTGAGCAGCTTATCCTTTCCTATAGCCTCTCGTATATCTTTCATGAGGAGGGTGTAGTTCTTTGTGTCCTCTGGGCTAGCACTGATACCAGCGGAGGCCGATGTGGGGTATTCCCAGTCGATGTCAACACCATCTATACCGTACTCTTTAATCACTTTTTTGCAGTTTTGGGCGAAGTTTTTACGCAGTTTTTCATCAGCTGCCATTTCGCTAAAACGACCACTACCCCAACCGCCTATGGAGAGCAGGATTTGTAATTGTGGGTTTTTCTTTTTCAACTGAGCAATGCTTGCCAGCCTCGGTGCATTATCTATGGTGATGGACTGAAAATCCTTTCCCACATGCGCAAAGGCATAGTTGATATGGGTGACTATATTGGGGTCTGGCAAGTCTTTTGCCCTAGAGATCACATAGGCGAGGACGATGGGGCGAGTGTCAGCCTCTTTTTCTGTGGCTTGACAGTGGCTTATGCTCAGAAGCAAAGCTGAAAGACTAAATACAATAAAAGAAAATAAAGACATTGTTGGGGGGAGGGGGGAGTTACCTCCAGTGTAGCAGTTAAGCTTTCTAATACAAGTCAATTATTTGCTCTCAAAACGCGCAGTAGAGCATTTTTCTCATATTCGTTATTATTAAAAGTGTAACAAATATGTAACAAAGGGGCATCAATCCACTTTGCGCTTGCTTCTATTTTTCTTGCTGTGCTAGAGTGAGAAATCCCCTCTTTTTTCTTATGAACACATATCATTTTCTGACGGCAACTACGATTCTTTCTATCCCTGCATTAGCTGTAGAGATGACATTCAAAGAATATTCTTCTAATCCCGATAATGCACTTGAGAGTCTATTGGGCTCCCCGGGGGATATGTTTATGCTCAGCTTTACCGAGCCCGTGACAGCTCCTAGTAATATAGGTAAAGCCGTGGACAAGGGTCTCATTAGCATCAGCCCAGCTCTCGACTATGAAGCAGTGTGGATCAGTCCGACGCAAATCAGATTCGAGCCCAAAGAGCCCATTGCCTTTCATGCAAAGCACATGATTCGTGTGAAAACTCCCCTTGGTACAGCAGAAGCAGAGATGCAGGATAGAAGTACGAGCATCTTTGCTAGAACTATAGGTGGGAATAATAGTTATTATGGTGGCTTTCAACGCTATGCGCCAGTTTTTCTTTACCTGAGAAATGAATGTAATAATCAGGGCAATACTATCTTCAGAAAGAAGGAGTGCCGCGAATTACTGCAGAAAGCTTACTACGAGATAACTTACCCCCATGACCTGAAGCGAGAAGTGGAGAAAATACCCGCCTTGCTTCGCCCCGCTACAGCAGAGGAGGTTATTGAGTTGGGGGCGGGAACTGATAAGCCAAATGACATCCTCAACATGGGTGATTCTGAATGGGCTGACTTCATCACTCTGCCGAAAGATACGGAAATCCCCGTCGTGTGGAAGGCGGCCGCCTGTCTTCCACAAGGAAAAGACGCACATTTGGCAGAAATAAAGCTCATTATTCCCGAGTTGTCCTATTATGATGAAGATAAGAAAGCCTATGGGGATTTAGTTTGCCACGCGACAAATGATGAAAAAAAGAGTGACTATGGGCTCAACCTTCTTCCCCTTTCTGATGGTACTTTTGTTGCCGAGATTATCCTGTCCCAGCCAGTGGAGATGTCGGCGGATTGGGATAGCCTGCTATCAAAAATCACATGGCAGCAGTATTACAACAAAAATTCCACCTTCCCTTTTAAGAATTTGGGCAATGGTCGCTTTGTTTGCAAAGTACCCGAAGCTGTGGAGAATGCATCAGCTGAGAGCTGGGTGTTGCAAGAAAAGACATGGGCTGATGTGGAGCTCATTTTCGACAAGGAGCGTAGTCACGCAGAAAGCTATGAAATGACCCTGAGCGGAGGTGAGACAAAGCGATTTTTCCGCAAGCTCTATTTCCGCGTAAAGGGTGGCGCAAATGGAGCGCAACTCGTGGCGAATGTCGATTTGCAAAGTGCACTCGGTGTTCAGTTAATCCCTCTTGAAGGCAATAACCGCGCCCATTTCTACCCCATTTTGCCCGATTTGTCCATGGATGTGGAAATGGGGATTCTGCCCAGCACGGGAAAGCGCGAATTCCGTATTAAGCACGATAGGCATGATGGGGCAAGGCTGCGTGTGCATCGCTACAAAAACTCCGGAGAGGAGGCCGTGCGCGTGCTTGCTGGTTACATCAATTACTACCAACCTAATACCTACAAGCGTCACTTGGAATATATCACGGACAGCGTAGCACGTAAAGATTCTAACATCATGGAGAACTATTATATTCAAGGGGATAAGATGCTCTTTCCTTCTGATATTATGGGCTCCGAAGAATCCCGCACTCTTCCTCTGGAAAAGGCGGGAACTCAGGTCTTTTCCTTGAATGATGAGAGGCTCTTCCCCGAGGCTGGCTCGGGGCTTTACTTGGTGGAGCTACTAGCAGATGAGATGGATAGTAATAAGGCTTATCATGATCATTATAATAAGATGAGCATATCTGCTGTTCAGGGCTTGGTGCAGGTGAGTGATTTGGGGCTTCTGTGCAGCACGGATGCGATGCATAAGAGCTTGTTTATTTACGGACACCGTCTTTCAACAGCAGAAAAGCTGCAGAAACCACGACTCTCGCTCTATGATGCTGAGGCAAAGCTTCTTCTTGATATAGAAATCAGCCCCGAGGGTAGCTTGATAGATTTAGAATCGGCACTAGGCAAGAAGGCGCTGGATATCAAGTATATTCAGATTAGTGATGGAGATGATAGTTGCACGGTACCTTTCCTCAAGGAGAGAGATAACAACAGCCTGTACTCAAATAGCAATTTACCGAATTATCCCAGACTGCTGCTTAGTATGATAAACGACAGACCTATTTATAGGCCTGGCGAAAAAGCGCATGTGAAGGGCTATCTACGCCAGCTTCACAATAATGAGATATCCATCCCGACTCAGGATTTTGTTGAGACGATTGAGGTAGAGCTTTCAAAATCTGGCGTGCAGTTAAAGACATTTGAGGTAAAGCTGGAAGAAGATGGTAGCTTTAGCTACGATGTTGACATCCCAGCTGACGATGATGCTGTAGGGCGTTATCATATAGCGATGCGCGTGCTTAATAAGACGGATGAGCAGTTCAAGAGCCCAGATATGCTTGCCTTGGGCGTGACAGAGAAAATAAATAGACGCAATGTAAATGCTGATGCTGTTGCTCATGCACTGCGGAACAATCGCATGCTTTACCATTCCTTGCTCGTTGAAGAATATAGGCGCAATGAATTTGAAATTGAGGGAGAATATCAGCTATCTGATGATGAAAACAAGGTGCAGGTCAAAGTTAAGGCTCAGCAATACAGCGGTGCGCCCCTCGCTAAGGCAGAGCTAGAAGTTACATTCGATAGCGAAGGCTTGAATTTTTATCCTACAGGTCTGAGAGACTATCGCTTTGGCGATCACAGAGATTATGATAGAAATTACTTGCTCTCTTATTTTTATGATAAGCATATGTTGCCTCGTGGAGGTAATTACGTATACAAGGAGGAGAAGGCTCAGCTGGACGCATCTGGGCAGGCAGATCTCAATTTCTATAGACCGCGCAATGATTTCCCCCTACGAGAGCAACTCACCATAACGAGCACAGTAACGAATGGAAATCAACAAAGTTTATCACATCAGTCAGAGACCTTTATCATTCATCCTGCGGATTATTATCTAGGTATCAAGCAGTCTTCACGCTTTAGTGAGGCATCACCTCAGCCTATGAGGCTAGAGTTCCAAGCTGTAGATACCGCTGGGAAGCCCTGCGCTGTCCCCTCGGAGCTGACATTGAGCATTACGCATCGCCCAGCTAGCCCCTACGGTGAGCATAGCATCATGCACTTGATGCATCCTGCCTCGGATGAGAAGGAAAGCACACAGACTTATAAGATAGGATTGGACGCGTCGGGCAAAGGTAGCTTTGGCATGCCACGAGACAAGGTGGGCATCTACACCATCACGCTCTCTGGTCGTGATGAGAAAGGTCGCGCCTTCCGATCTGCCATTCGGCATCGCGTCTGGGGAGTGGAAAAGGATAAAGGATTTGAGGTCCGTCGTCCTTTCGTCATGAGGCAAGATAAGGATATCTACCAGTCTGGAGAGACGGTGAAACTACTACTTGATTCTCCTGTAGAGGGGAATGTGCTGCTCACCATAGAACGTGAAGGTGTCATACGACATGTACATCGAAAAATCAGCGCAGAAAATCCTGTAATTGAGCTGCCATTAAAGCCAGAGGATGCTCCCTTTGTCGTCGTGAAGGCGACTCTTATTGAAGCGGGCAATCAGAGTGATTCCGGTACAGCACAAATCCATGAAAGTGAGGTAAATATATATATGGATCCAGCTGAGAAAGCCCTACAGGTGAAGCTAGATCTACCCAAGGAGGCCAATTTGCCAGGTGAAAGTTGTGAGCTGGCTGGGCAGGTGCTTGATGCGCAGGGGAAGGCCCTTGCAGGGGCATCTCTACTACTCTACGTGGTTGATGAGGGCTCGCTACAGGCAGGCGATTATCACGCGCCTGCACTGCTGCGGGATTTTTATCAATGGCGTCCTCATATCACGAAGAACTTTTATTCCTATCCATGGTTGACATCCAATATATTGTCAGATAGAAGAATGGATAATGACGCTTTCTATATGGGGGAGGCAAATATATATAGCGTAACTTATGGGGATTATATGACTCCAGCCGCATATTCACTTCGTGGCAGTGGGCTTGGCTCTGGTGACTATGGAGGTGGGGCATTTGTAAAAAAATTTTCACCATTGAGGAAAAACTTCAATCCCTGCGCCCTCTGGCTGGCGCATATCAAGACCGATGCCGAGGGACGCTTCAAGGCAGAAGTAAAAAACCCCGATACTTTAACCCGCTACCGTGTTATTGCTGTAGCGAGCCATGGTGCAGATCATTTCGGCACAGGCAGCGGATTCTATGAGGTGAATAAATCCATCATGCTGGAAGGCGCAGCCCCCCTCAGTGCCTGCAAGGGCGACCAGATAGAAATACCCATTACCGTGAGTATGAAGGCTTCTGATATACCTCAGCAATGGCAGCGAGACGGTGCGGTGTCTTGGAAGCTTCAACTGACTGGGAATGACGCAGTTCATATTGAAGAGCCTGTTCAGACCATCACGCTACAGGGAGACGCGCCCGTCACAACTAGCTTTAGCGTTAATATGAAAAATCTGGGCGAAGCTCGCTTTGAATGGAGAATAGTCCCTGATGTGGATGATGATTCCATACCCGCGCGCTACCAAGACGCCCTCATGGAGAGCTTCACCGTGCGTCCAGCAACACCCTATCTGCGCGAGGCTCACTTGACAGTACTCCCGCCATCATCACAGAATAGCGTGGTGAATTGGGTTCGCAGTGACTTTGACATTCATCAGACAAAAATAGACCTCAGTCTCTCACCCAGCCCCCTGTCTGCCTTCATTCTAGCCAGTGCCATGCAGGGTGAGTATTATTTCAATGGCTCGGAGCAACTGAGCACACGCTGCTTAACTCTCATCTATGCCGATCCCTTCCACAAAGCAACAGGAACACCTCCCATGGATGAGGAAAAGAAACAGTTTTTGCTAGCCAGCATCATCCCCGACCTGAAATCAAGAGTAGTCTATGAAGAAGGCTTCATGGGCTTTTCCGACCAAAGATATAGTGATAATGCCTCCCTATTCTCCTCCTACGCAGCACTCGTGATGCATAGGATAGTCAAGAGTGACTTGGCTTATGCCTCTGATTATATCAAAGGTATCCATCAGTTCATGCTGGACTCAACAAAAACAAATCTGCTCGGGGAGAAGGAAGGCGAGGACAAATCCGTCTACAATGCGAGTTTTGAAAACACACTCTGGCTCTACCTACTCTGCTCTGCTGAGGTACTGAGTGTCGAGGAATTCCAGAGCGTTCTCAAGCGATATGCTAAGAACTGGGTAAGCGTGCAGGATCGCTGGATTATAGCCCTCTGCGCCCAGCTGCTGGATGCAAAACTGGCAGAGCAATATGTAGAAGAGGCAAAGCTAGCTGAAAGCAAGTTTAGCGATGCTGATATCTACTACCTGCCTGACACAGAGACCATCAAGCTACTGTTACGTGTGCATCAGGATGCGTCTTCTCTCCAGACAGCAGAGCAGATGAATAACTACCTGCGCGAGAAAGCCAGCTTCCGCTACCTCAGCAGCTACCAGTACGGCTGGATGTGCATCCTCCTCGCTGACTACATAGAAAAAGCAGAGCTACAACAGCAGCGCGCCATAGTAAATGGACAGACACTGACCGCCAGCAGCCCACTTCGCTTTGCCAAGACGGCACTAACCGCCCTGCCACGCATTGATGTAAGCAGTGACAGCGACCCAGTCTACGCCAGTTACAGCTACGAGGGTTTTTTGAATAAAGAGCAGCCAGAGCAAGTAATAGACAAGGGTTTCCACGTGCAGCGTCGTTACGAAAAGCAGCAGGCAGATGGGACATGGAAACCCACGGCAGAATTCGAGCTCGGAGACACCGTACGAGTGACCATCACAGCCAAGCCACGAGAATCAAGCCACTATGTCATTATAGAAGACTACCTTCCTGCTGGTATGGAGGTCATCAGGAACCATCCAGGTGGTCTTTTCTACTCCCTCTCCAGTTGGATTAAAGAACACAAAATCATGAAAGACAGGGTACGCTTTGTCGTCATCCAGTGGCAGGGTACAGAGCTGATGGAGGCTAGCTACTTTGCTCGCGTGACAAAGGCAGGGGTCATGAAAGCACCAGCCGCCAAGGCAGAAGAAATGTACCGCCCACAGGTCTACGGACTAGCTTTACCCATGACCTTCACAGTGAAAAAGTTGTAGGTGTTTCCATCAATATCGAAAGAGAAGTCTCCGCTCTAGGTTAATCTTTACATGCTGATGGACGTGATGTGAGCTTCAATTCACAAAACACAACAGGCTATAATCCTGACTGCCCTTCTAATCTGCTATGATGAAGAGCAGGGAGCTCACCATGATGACAATCCAGAGGATGATGCCCAACAGAAGCGGACGCAGCCCCATGCTCTTGAGCACCTTAATGGATAAAGTTGCCCCGATGAGGAAGAGGGAGAGACTCAAAAGAGCGTAGGCTACCTTCTTGACGACATATGCCAACCCTTCGTGCAGAGGCATGTAAGTGTTCAGGCACATAGCCGCGATCACGAAGATAATGAACCAAGGGATGGATATGCCAGAAGAACTCTTTTTCTCTGCGCCTGCTTCCTTGGAGTCTGACGCTTTGCGGTCTGCTTCTTTGCGGACGAGGTAGAAGGAAAGTAGGGAAAGAGGTATAATCCACAGAACGCGGCTGAGCTTTACTGTTGTAGCGATGAGCAGGGCTTCATCACCGTAGGCCTTGCCTGCGCCCACAACAGCACTCGTATCATGGATAGCGATGGCTGCCCACATCCCAAAATCCTGCTGACTAAGCCCCAGATAATGCCCCAGATAAGGGAAAGTCAGCATGCCTATAGCATTCAGCGTAAAAACAACAGCAAGGGAAATGGAGATATCCTCATCACGTGCCTTGATAACTGGCGCAATAGCGGCGATGGCACTGCCACCGCAGATGGCCGTCCCCGAAGAAATGAGGTAGGCCGTATTAGTGCTCAATCGCAACCATCGACCGAAGAGTACGCCAAGAATCATGACGATAAAGACGGAGAATATGGTGAGAACCATGCCTTCCCATGAGGAACGCAACGATTCAATGATGTTCATGTTCAGCGCAAGACAGACGACAGAAATCTTTAACAGGTGACTAGAAATTTTTTGCTTTTCTCCACCTAAAAGCAGCGCAAAACTCAAACCAATGAAGAGGGCAATTGCAGGCGTGATAAAGAGTGATAATACGACTAGAATGAAAAATAGCACTTTTCTAACATGGCTCCATTGCATGCGCGATATTTTACAATAATTAACAAATAAGTCAATGATTTCTTCACTCTAGAAGCCCAAAATAAATCAAGAAATGATTGAACAGGCAATTTTATTCTGTGTATTTAAAGATTATTGGAAAACACTTTTTTCTGATATCGTTAATATTTATTATTGAAAATAACAAATAAATTTGTTATTTTCAATGCGAGCATGGTGGAGATCAAGCTCAGATCACTCAGACTACTGTGTGCTAGAGCGTCTGATTCGATTCCTCCTGACTATACAAAAAGAAAGGCTGTTGATAAATAGCTTAGCTGTATGAAAATATGAAAATAAATTATCAAATTAGCTGTGTTGCACTCATCATTTTTTCCGCTTATATGATCTATTCGCGCGTGAGTTCTTCTACCCAAGAGGCTGCGGTAGATAGCGAGGCAGCGGTTTATCAGAACATGCTCACACGTACCAGCGTTCGCAGCTTCAAGGAGGATACATTATCGGAAGAACAGCTTGAAAAGCTGCTCAAAGCTGGCATGTCAGCACCCACGGCTGGCAATATGCAACCATGGGAGTTTATAGTTGTTACCAAAGAAGACGTGCTTAAGAAAATCCGCCTATTAGCCAAGGAAGTAAAGGCTGGGGAGCTCGGTACCACACAGGCACTGGATACCCCCGCGCTGCTGGAAGGTGCCGATCAGGACGGTGCGGCTGCCTTCATCGTCGTCATGGCGAATATGGATACTTATAAGGATAAACAACACTTTACTAAGTTCTGGGTTACTGATACCTCCATTGCTACGCAAAATATACTCTTGGCGGCGCATTCTATGGGGCTGGGTGCTGTGTGGCTGAGTATCTACCCCTCTCCAGCGAGAGAGGAAATACTACGCGGCTACTTGGATATCCCAGCTAATAAAAAGGTGCTCTGCATGATAGCCCTAGGCTACCCCAAGTACGAAAAAGCACCAAAGGATAAGTGGAAAGCAGAAAAAGTTCAATGGGTGAAGTGATGAAACGCTTTTTTGATATCTTCATTGTCCTGGGGCTCATCGGGCTCGTGGTTTTTGCCAACAAGGAGTTTTTTGGCAGCTCCTTTAAAGAGGAAAAACTCGAAAATATAAACTTTGATTCCAAGAATCAAGTAACGCAGTTTTTATTCAGTAGTGAGCTAGCTCCTGATATTTCAGGCTTTGGTGGACCAATACCTCTTGTTATCGGTATTGATGACCATGGTATTATCAAGGAAATTGTCTTCCAAGCGAACTCTGAGACACCAGAGTTTTTTAAGCAAGTGATTGACACGGGGATACTCAATAATTGGATAGGAAAGGATGTTCCCGCCGCGGCAAAGGTAGAGGTGGACGCAGTGAGTGGCGCGACTATGTCCAGCGTGGGGCTTAGCAAGACGATTAACAAATCCCTCAACGCGAAACTAGGTATAGCGACAGAGTCGCCTGTGATGACTAAGGCAGAGTGGATCAAGACTCTTAGTATCTCAGCTGTGGGCATATTTGCCCTCTTATCATTCTTCGCCCCAAAGCGATTGAAACCTTTTCACCTCCTGCTTGTCACCAGCTCCATTTTTGTGTTGGGCATATGGCACGGTTCTCTGCTCTCTGTAAGTAAGATTTCCGCATGGTTGCTTGATGGTGTGCCGGACTATGTAGAAATCCCCTTGCTGCTTATTTTCTTAGCCTCGGTGCTCTTGCCTGCATTTACTGGCAAAAACTTCTACTGCTATCATCTATGCCCCTTTGGTGCAGCGCAGGATCTCATGGCAAAGGGGATTAAAGTTAATATCAAGGTAAAGCTTTATAAGTGGCTTAACCACATGCGTATGGTCATTCTCATGTGCTGTGTTCTATTGCTTCTCTTTGGTGTGGGGGCAAGCATTGCAAATCTCGAACCTTTTTCCGCATTCAAGCTGGAGTTTGCGCCTATCACCGCTATCTGTCTCTTTAGTGCTGCATTGCTCATCTCGACCTTCATCCCACGCGTTTGGTGTCGCTTCTTTTGCCCATGTGGCGCTTTTCTTGATTTGTTCAAAGGGCTGCTCAAACGTAAAAAATCGCGTAATAAGTCCGCGTGCAAGCCTCAGGTATTAAAAGATTAATCTTCACGTTAACAGTAAAACGCACATTTTTGCTCCGTGAAAATGACGATTGCATCAATTGCGCTACATGTGATATTATTAGGGGCATGATAAAATCTGCTTTCAAGTATGTGAGAATGACGAGATGCTCATGGTTGTTATGTTTCGCAAGTTTTAGTCTTAGTAGTTGCCTTTGCTCGCATACTAAGTCCGAGAATGAGTTGATAGCCTCGATACGCGTTAACGAATCTCCTATTGAATTACCTATTGGTGATAATCTTGCAAATTATATCGAAAGGCAGCGAGAGAATGGATCTCGGTTGAATCACTCGAAATACCCCATGAGTTTTACACCCAACACAGTATGTTTCGTGATTGATGGGGAAAAATACTACTGGCATGGTGATGCTTATATGCAAGAGACGGGAATTGCCGAACCTTTTATTCTCGATGAGAAGCTTTTTGATATACGCACAAGTGGTAACAGCAAGCGTTACCCTGTAATCAATCAATATATGAAGCCAGTGTATTGGGAAGATAGAGCTAAGGAAAAAGACGTTGGTCGCGAGGAGTTGCTCAAAGAGTTAACATTCTTACTGCATGAGTTAAATTCCAAGCTAAGGTTATAATTGATGCAGAAGAGAGAGTTTGCGGTGAAGCTCTGCTATTTTCCGTAAATGTGAGGGAGATTACAAATTGATATATGCTCTCGCGTAGGGTGTATAAAAAGAGCCAAGCCTAAGACATCGTCCTAGGCTTGGGAAAGGGGGAGCATTACGCAATTTAGCATGGAGTAATCAACTCGCTGAGAGCTAGGCGTGACTTCGGTAATTTTGCATTGAAGTCGCCCTCGTCGTGGTACCCAACAGGTACAATAACGGCTGAGCCAAAGCCGCTTTCGGCTAGATCAAACTCTGCATCCAGTATGGAACGTTCAAAACCCTCCATAGCCACGGCATCTAGCCCCATAGAGGCGATTCCCACTAAAAAGCTGCCAAGATTGAGGTAAAGTTGTTTTTCAGCCCAATGCGTGAGATCTCGTTGATCATGGCGATGCAAGTTGACAAAGTACTTGCGCCCGTCATCCATGGCCTTCATTTGTTCAGGATCGGCGTAGCGACCGTCATTTTTTTCTTGTTCCAGCACCTGCGCCAAGTAGGCATCACTGACATCATGTCGCGCTACAAAGACGACAACGGCTGAGGCATCAAGGATTCGAGGTTCATTAAAGGCATAGCCTCCTTGGGTGGATTTGGCTATGCGTTGTTTACCTTCTGCTGTGGTGGCGATGATAAAATGCCAAGGTTGTGCATTGGTCGAGGAGGCTGACATTTGCAGAATTTCTTTGATTTGATCAAGTTGTTCTTCACTAAGCTCACGCCCAGTTTGGAATTTTTTGGCTGAATAACGTTGATTGATGATGTTGTGTATGTTCATATGTTTTTTTGTTTATTTTTGAAGCCAGTTTTACTAAGCATTTGCGCTGTAGCGAAACTATAGAATTTATATTGATAATTGAATTCAACTTGCAAATAATTGGATTTCAGATATCATAACACCTAACATACAAAAAAGCAAGTAGGCACAATAAACTGCTATAGGTACAAAAAAGTAACTTTGAATGCAAAAACGATGGCTAGAGAATATCAAAAACCTTATGGATGCTCTGTCGAGGCGGCTTTGGCCGTCATCGGTGGACGATGGAAAGCTGTGATTATTTTTCATCTCATCAATAGCAAACTTATGCGTTTTGGAGAACTTCAAAAAAGTATTCCAAAGGTAAGTCAACGCATGCTTACCAGTCAACTTCGAGAGTTAGAAGAGGACGGTGTTGTGCATCGAAAGGTCTACGCCCAAGTCCCGCCCAAGGTGGAATACAGCCTTACGGAATATGGGGAATCTCTCGTTCCTCTCATGTATGCTCTTCGCCAGTGGGGAGAAATCCATATACAGCGTGCTGAGGAACTGTAATGATTTAAGAATCAATTCTCTAATGGTAGCAAGTGCCTATTAAGATGAAAGGAAAAGATTGTCTAACGATTTAAACGAATTTGCAAAACTCAAATCCCTCTGAAATGGGTAATACACTGTAGATTTAGTTTACAATTCTATAACACTTAAAGCAAAGCTCTTTACCTTGTCGCCCATCTTATCAAAATAAAGAAGATAGGTCTCATTCTCGCGTGTGACGAAGCTGAGAAATTCATGGCTTGCAGTGTAAGGAATAGTCGCGAGGGTGGCGGCGGAGCTTACATCCATTATCACAATCCCTTCGCCCTTTTTAATAGCCGCTATATATCTGCCACATGGACTGAGGGTGACCGCCTGTTGATTTCCTATCTTTGCTGCCAGATCTGTGTATTCCTTTTTACTTTCTCTGTCGAAGAGAACGATGTGCCCATCATCCTCACTAGCGAGACAGAAGGGTGGTTTGCTGAGTATCTCTTTTGCGTCAAAGTACATAGAAGATTGGCTGCTGCTGAATAATTTTTTGCCCTCTGCATCATACATAGCAAGCTTGTCATCATAATCGTGGGCGATGATGTTCCCCTCTTCTGTGTATTTGAGAAATGAGTGAGCCACCTCTTCGGCGAGTATACGCTCTGTACCTTTTTCTAAATCAATCTGAATAATCTCCCCATCATCAGAGATTCTGAGCAAAGAATGACCATCCGTGGTGAAGGTGAAAGGAATGCGCATCGCTCCCTCAATCTCATCCTGATACAGTACTTTGCCATTTTCTCCATCATTTACTTGGATGAAATAAGGATCTCTAGCCGAGATGCTGACCCCCTCGACTGTTGGCTGTGGGGGGAGGGGGGAACTATAAACAAAAGCTATGCTCAGCTTGGGTTGCCATTGAATAAAAAAGCTATCTATCGTTTCATCCTCTTTGAGTTGAAGTAATGTTTTCATTTTTTCTCCGGAGCGCGCGTCAAAGAGAGCAATCTCATGCCCATAGGCGAGCGCGAGAGCGGAACCATCGTCCGTAAATTGCAGCCCTTTTGCACGAGAGGGGAGTTGAATCTCGCACTGGACAGTTTCTCCTGCGTCCAATTGATGGATGATCACCAGTCCATTACTATCGCATGTGGCTAGGCACGATCTAGCTGGAGAAACAGCAGTAGCGTTAATCTGACGCGGTTTTGCAATATTTTCTACCATCTTTTCATTTTGAGCAATACATGGTAGACTTAGAGTAGCAAGAGGGTAGAGTATAGCGAGAGTCAGAGGGAAAAATATATTCATTGTACAAAGCTACCATAATGCTCAAAGCGTGTCAAATTCTATTGGCAGAATTATGTCTTTGTGAATTATGTCTTTGAGGTTCTGTCTTTCAGGATTTCTTCTTGATGATCTATAGCCCAGTTAATCAGGTCTTGCAAAAGTGGTAAAAAGCTGATGGCTCTTGGGCTCAAGCTGAACTCAACTCTTGGGGGCACTTCTGCAAAAACTTGACGAGATAAAAAGCCGTCGTCCTCTAAATACCTAAGAGTAGAGGTGAGCATCTTTTGGGATATATCTGGTATCGCAGCGTGCAGCTCTTTGAATCTAAGAGAGGGATTTCCTCGAAGGCTGTAGGGATGTTCTCGTAATTCGCAAAGAGAGGTCGTGGAGGGATTTTCGTAAGATT